>JALCBR010000046.1 GCA_028066245.1 Pirellulales bacterium
TAAGAAGACCGATCCGTATGAGCTGACCGTCTGTCCCTGGGACGCCATCGAGATGGTTCCTACGGAGTTGGTCGCCCAGACAGTTGCCCAGATTGGCGGACCGCCGGAGTACATCTACGAGAACTGGGATGAGATGGTCGGCACAGCTCAGCATCTGGCCGAACTCAAAGGCGCCAACTGAGCCGCACAATCCACTGCACCAAGAGCGCCACGCCCAAGATGATCATGACAACGACCGTCTGTCGTTGGCTTGTTGATTTCTTTGCTAAGTGGCTTTCATCTTGTGTTGCGGGTTGACTCTTCCGATCTCTCTGCGATGCGTAGTACCGCACCAGCCGATAAGCTCTCCAAGGAATCTGCGCCGCAACAACGGGAAACCACAGTAACACCGCTGGGTTGAGTTTCCAGGCGATCGTAAAATGGCCATGCGCGATTGCGACAAACCCACGGCTCATCCCGCAACCAGGGCAATCATATCCCGTTAGGTTGCGAAACCAACAGACGCCTGGCATCGTCTTGCCAGCGGCGGTCAACGCTGAGCTATTGTCTAACTCAAAGCTGAATGCCAGGACAACAATTACCAGGCAACTCAATCCCAAGCCCCATTCCCACTTGAGGTCAATCGCTTGTGCGCAAGAGTTGCCGTTGGGCTTGGGAGAAAGCTGCTCGTGGTTTTTCGCCGTGGCTTGAGCAGAGTTCACCGTTGGGTATCTCCGCTGGATTTATCGGTCAGCTGCGTCCCTGTATCTCGTTCGTGAGCCTTCAACTGCCGGCGGTACTTCGCAAGACGGTGGCGGTACTTGTGCGAGAACGGATCCGCGTTGACTGCCCAGGTCTGACAGCGGACCGCATTGACAAAGTCTCGTTTAGCCGCGAAACAAGTCGCCATCGTGTCGTAGTAAGCAGTTGAGCCCGGATTGAGTCGAAGCGACTCCATCGAGTGAGCGAGCGCCTGATCCGGATCACCAAAGGTCTTGGCCGCCAACCAAGCCCAAAGGTTGTACGCGTCGTCGTTTGTTGGATCTTCGACGAACCGCTGCTGTTGTACGGACAACGCATTCAAGATCATTTGCCGGAGCGCGGCGAGTTGCTGGCTCGTGTTTCCCTGATGGCCAAAGAGCTCAATCAAGCCATCCGGGTTGGACGCATCCACGTTGATTGAAGCTCTCAGCAGGGCAACATATTTTTCATTGTCCGTGTGCCGGCACTCAAGTGCGGCAAAGAACTTGGCTCGAGACTCGACTTCTGCGGGGTCTGGCCCGGCGGTTCCCCAACCTTGGCGTCCGCGCCTTTCATTATCCCACATGGCGTCGGCCGCTTGCTCCATGAAAGCTGCTGCTTCGCCATATCGTGATTGGTTAGCGAGAGATTCTGCCAGCAACATTCGAGCTTGCAACGCCTCAAGCATCCCTGCGGATTGCTCACGTATGACTTGATGGTATTCGCGTTGGGCGAATTCAGTTCCGCCTTCTTTCTCCAGCCGATATGCGAGGTAAATCGGGGGGAGATCTGCTTCCAGCGGAAAGTAACCCAATTCGGCAGGAGTGAATTGTCGAACTTCGGTTGCTTTTTCCCAGGCGGCCTCGGCTGCTTCCACGCCGAGCAGTGACTCGGTTCGCAGAGCGTAGACGCTGACCAACAACGGGTGACTCTCCAGCGGTTCTCGAAAACGCTCGTGCAAAATGGCAAGTGACTCAGGCAAACGCTTGATCTGAATCCACCGCATGACCCTCATTAGCGAAGGCACGGAGTCATCGCACGCGGCAATCATCTCTTGCGTCAGTTCCTCCAACTGTCGCCGAAATTCGCAAGAACCTTTGGCGGTGACCGTGAGTTGCTCGCCTGCGTGCTCGTACAGCTCCAACCCAATCGCAGAACTTGTCAGGCCTGAAATGTACGTCCCTGGTCCGTCATGGACGGCACCCACTTCGCGGCGGGCAAAACTCCGCCACGTCTCCATGGACTTCAACCGCTGAGCCTCGCCATCCCCAAAAGGATCATCGGTCAGGTGCTTGCGCAACCAACGGACGGGCGTTCGCTCGCTGTCCGCCAACTCAGCTTCAATCATTTCACGTTGTTCGTACCAATCGGCGGAATTGACTCTTACCGCTCGAATAAGGCGTAACGCCGCCAGTCGAGCTAATCGAGAAGAACTCTCGAAACGTGCGAGCCGTGCCAGTCCTCCAACCCCCAGATTCTGGGGCAGCTCCGCCAACCGTGTGATATCGCTCTCGCGTTGCCGCTCGGGTTGTGCCGCAAAACGTTTAAGGATAGACCGCACAGCCGAAGTATCGGTGGGCCGCAGTAAATCGACAGACAGTCTCCGCAGAAGAACACGAGCGCGTGCGGCCACTTCAAGGTCTGCATGCTCCTCCGCCACCGCAAGCGCATCAAATGCCCTCACCCCGAATCGTTCGATTTGTTGTGTTGCTCGTTCTCGGATGTAGAAATTGGGAGATCCCAGTGCCGCGATCAAGTTTTTCAAGCCCCTGTTGTCGGGCGCCACGGAATCATTTGTCCGCAGCGTCAAACGCAGCGGGGATTTATCGACCGACAAAAAGCTTTTCTTTGCTTGCGCAAGCGCTTCGCCTGATGAAAAAACCAGGCTCATCAGCAGCGCAAACACCACCATGCCACACTGGCGCATACAACACCTGCGCACGCAATGGAACGGGTACTTCATCGCAGGTTTCACGCCAAGGCGGACCATCGCATCAAGAATACCTGACGTTCCTCCCGAGCGACAAGAGAATCTGGAATCCCGTCACGGCTTTGATGACACGAGACAAATCCGCAGAAAGAACACAAATTGGAAATCGCGGAACGACTAGACAGCGTCCACCTGGCTAGCGGAATGGCACTCGAATTAGCGCTCTAGGTCGCTTTTCATTTTGATGTTCCACCGCCCGATTAACAAAATTGATCGGTCGTCTGTTCGGCGGCAGTTTCCATCGCTTGGCAGGTGCGTGATTGAATTGCCACGACGTTCCCCGCGCGCCCTGCTCTCAGGCGTACGGGCGAAATTGACATTGGTCAAGTTTTTCTCGCTTCCAGGGAGTGGCGCAAATGCTTCATGCCCAGCAATTAACCAGCAACGGGACCGCCAACATCACCGACAATCCTGACGTTACGTTCAGTAGCATGGCTACCGTCAACCTCCTATGGCGCTCAGCAGCGCGCGTGGACGCCCGAAACACCCTCCACATTTGACCAATGTCAATTTCGCCCGTACGCGTGAGAGCAGGGCATGTGGCCTCCATCGTGGGATGATTTGACAGCGTCCGTCCGGTCGAGCGGAATACCAATCGGACAGGTGCTCTAACGTGCTGAGCGAGTGCCCCCGGCGACATATCCGACGCGGCCGCCTTCAAAAACACTGAACTCGGCCCAAACGGGAAGGCGGTCGCCCAGTTGAAGTGCTTCTTCTCGCTCTATCTGGAACTGCGCCTCAAGATCGAGAACGCCACCACGCCCGGTGAACTCGCGGGTCGCGGCTGAATGGAAGAGGATGTTCTCGAGCTCAGCGTCCTGGGCGACCGTGGTCGGCGCACCGGACGTGACCCAATTGAGTTGAGGGATTTCTGCGAGAGAGCCAAAGTTCGCCGGAGGCGTGTTGAAGCTCCCCAGCATGATCACATCGTCTTCGCCAATGTCCGAACTTCGCACGGCGCGAAAGACATCAGCCAAGGCAGCTTGCTCCGTCCCAACGGCTGCCGGGTGCGTGTCTGCGTTCACGAGCATGAAGGTAAAGGCTTCGCGCTCGGCTGGCCCCCGCACGCGGAACAACGCGGTCAACGGTTCACGATGAAGTCGATTCCCTGGATCGGCCACGGTAAACACCCGTGCGCGATCGACTTCAATGCGGGCCGTGTTGTAGACGAAAGCGAATTGTTCCTGGTCGCCCTGAGTGCCGACTCGCGGACCGATCACAAAGTCGTACTTCGCTCCAGTTGCGTTAACCGCCGCAACAAGCCGTGGCATGGCATCTTGCTGAGCTGACCTAATTCCTTGCAAGGCGATCACGTCGAATTGGCGGATCGTCTCGGCCAAACGCGAGACAACGGTCTGCGCTGACAACTTCTCTGGTCCCAGTGGGCGCAAATTCCAGCTGGCGACCTTGATGGCGTCATCCCGAGAAACGGACTCACCAGCCCTTTGTTTCACAAACTGAGTGATCCACTGAGACCATTCCTGTGGGCCCAGATACTCCCTTGCAATCCACCCCCCTGCACCTCCAACCGCAAGAATCACAACAAGTTTGATCAGGCGAAACATCAGTATCCTCGCGAGCGGAGGTTCGTAGCTGATTTGGCGACATCTTCGCGGCTTGACACAGAAGAGTGTGTTATCGCGAAATGCCATCATCAGGATCGGCTGAAAACGAGAGCGGACTCAATGCTTCTGGCCGCTGGCCATGCGAATTGGCCTGGCGTACGATTCGGCAAACTTAACCCACACCGAATTCTCGCCCGATAATCTACCGCCATGGAAACCGATCCGGATCTGAAAAACTGATTCACGGGCTATGCTTAGCCCTGGCGAGCAACAACTCACCGACAATTGAATTCCTTGTGAGCAGGCTGGTGGTGGCCTAAACTGCAAACCTAACCTTGTGGGCTGGAGCAACCGTAGCGCGGGCATACGGCACGTCGTCCTGCCGATGAAACCATCTTTCCCGCGTTCCGGGCTAAAGGATGATTGAAGTTACGCTGCAAGATCCCGTCACAGTTTGCGTGCTGGATCGGACGTATGAGTCGCTGGACACGGCCCAGGTTGACGAATTCAATGCCTGCTTGTGCAATGCCGTTGATCAGGCAGAGCACCCGCTGTTCGTGATCGACCTATCACAAACAAACTTCATCGGGTCATCATTCCTGGAAGTGCTGTTTCGCGTTTGGAAGCGGCTTCAAGACCGCAGTGGTCGCATGGCGCTTTGCGGCCTGTCCGAGTTTTGCCAGGAAGTCCTGCACAGTACCAGACTGGATACGCTTTGGCCTTCCTTTTCAACGCGGCAGGCGGCCATCCAGGCCATGTCCGCGATGCCGGGATCATAATGTCCATGCGTTGAGCTGTGCAGTCCTCGCAGTGTGCCACAGCGCGGGTTTGCCTGAACACAACGAAAGTCTGTTCATGATTAACGTCGGCCTGTCTGGCATTGGATTTATGGGGCTGATCCACTTTCACGCTTACCGTCGCGTGGACGGAGTTCGCGTGGCAGCGCTCTCGTCACAAAGCGAACAGAAGCGAAGCGGAGATTGGCGTGGAGTGCAGGGCAATTTTGGACCTGCTGGCGAGCAGATGGATATCAGCGGAATTGCGACCTATCCATCTTTGGAGGCGATGCTGACGGATGACTCACTGAATGTTGTGGACGTGTGTTTGCCGGCGGCGTTCCATGCCGAAGCAAGCATTGCCGCGCTGAAGGCCGGCAAACACGTCTTCTGTGAGAAGCCAATCAGTGTCTCACTTTTTGATGCGCGGCGAATGATGGAAGCCGCCGAAGAATGCGGCAAGCAGCTGGCGATTGGACATGTGCTGCCATTCTTTGCTGAGTTTGGTTATGTGCTGGAGTCCGCTCGTAACGGTCGCTACGGAAAGCCGCTGGGTGGACACTTTAAGCGTATCATCTCGGATCCAACCTGGCTGCCGGACTTTTATGATCCGGTCAAGACTGGCGGCCCGTTGCTTGATCTACACATTCATGATGCGCATTTCATCCGTCTGCTCTTTGGCCAGCCCAGCGGGGTTTTCAGCACAGGGCGACTGCACCAAGGTCGCTCCGGAGGCCAACCTCCGGTCTCGGATGAGCCGGTTGTGGAGTTCGCCACCACGCAATTTTTGTTTGATGGGGAGTCATCCGTCACCGCCACCAGCGGAGTCATTACTCAGCAAGGACGATCTTTCACCCATGCGTTTGAAGTTCACTTCGAGCAAGCAACGCTCCTGTTCGATTTCGCCGTCATTGACGGTGAAGCTCAAGCCCTGATGCCATTGACAGTGCTCCACGCCGATGGGCGCGTGGAACGGCCCGCCTTGGGCGCAAAAGGGGGGCAGTCTACTGACGAAGTCTCACCGTTTGCGGCCGAGATTGATGAATTTGCGCAGGCGATTGAGACCGGCGTTCCCTCGCCCATACTTGACGGACAGTTCGCGCTGGACGCCTTGATCCTTTGTCATGCCCAGACAAAGTCCATCGTGACAGGCGATCGCGTCACGATGGACCAAATGGCTTCTTGAAACGCCGCGAAAAATCACCGGACAGCGGCACTCATTCCTATGCCGACACAAGAACTACGGCAGCAAAAACACCATGCCCGTTGATGCCGCACCTTGATAGAGGGCTCCTCTCCAGGACAACGGCAACGGGTAAAGCAGTTTGGGAGCACAGCTCCCAGGGCGATAATACCCCAAGGGATACATGCAGTCCGTGGGATGGTGAATGCCCATCTTGTACGGCAGAGCCGGAATGGTGGCAAAGAAGTGAGCCCCCGAAACGAACGGCTGCGTGAACATGCCGTGTGAGTGCCCGTAACGCTCCAGCGGCACATCCTCAAAATAGAGCGGCTTGTGGCAAATGGCCGAAGCCTTCCAGTGGAAATCAACCCAAGCCCAATGACGCGGCTGCCAAGGTTCGTCAAACAACGGGCATTCGTCAGGAACAGTATCCGCCGGCTTGATATCTAGGCTGATGGAAGCCAAACCGCGAATTCCCATTTCTTCTTTGGTTGGGCAATTGGCTGTATCTGGCGCCTGGCCTTGAGGAACCGGCATCGGAACTTGCGGAGGCGCTGATCCGCTGTCTTGAGTCGAGAATATCCGCGGTGGAGGAGGCAAAGTTTTGCTTTGTCCCATTGCCTCACCCTGATCCACTGAGTTCCCAAAGAAACTGTCGTTGGAGAAATGCTCGCTGGCTGGATGTTCCTTTTCATCAGCTCGCGAGAATGGATCTGGGATGTTTGCGTAGCGGTCTTGCTCCTGCGTGAAAGCGGCTGTCACAACTTGGGCTTTACGCTTGTTGCTGGTAGTTTCCTGAATGACTTCTGTTGACTCGCTCGTTGCAGTCGATTGCGCGCTGCCTGCGGCATGGCTGTTAGGCTTAGCGTGATTGACGGTGCCGTTCACGTTTTTGTCGCGTGCTTCTCCCCAGCGAATCCTTGATTTGCCAGGACTCCGTAGAGACGACTTGGTGCCCGGTGGGCGGAAACGGAGTTTAGATTTCTCAGGAGATGTCTCTTGAGCCTGGAGAGCAGCCGGCCATAGCACGGCGCCACACAACGCAAGCAGCGCCACTGCGTGGAGAGAGTGCCTACCCGGTTTCCCCCGTAGGGAACTCTCAGCATCACCCTCCGTCGCCGGAGAATTCCGTCGAGTAGTTGGGTGCTTCCTGAGTAATGGCGATATCGTGCGGGTGGCTTTCGCGCACACTCGCGGCAGAGACTTGGATAAATCGCGCATCCTTTCGCAACTCCTCGATAGTCTTGGTTCCGCAGTAGCCCATTCCAGCCCGCAGTCCGCCTACCAGTTGATAAACGAACGGACTCAGCCGGCCCTTGTACGGCACCCGGCCCTCGACGCCTTCGGGAACGAGTTTGTCCGGTCCCCGGTCAGGCTTTTGCCGGTAGCGTTCCGTGGAGCCCTTGACCATCGCTCCTAAAGAACCCATGCCGCGGTAAATCTTGAATGTCCTTCCCTGGTACAAGATCTGCTCGCCAGGGCTTTCATCCAGCCCGGCAAACAAGCCTCCAATCATCACGCAGTGTGCCCCGGCAGCCAGTGCTTTGGTGATGTCACCGGAGTAGCGAATGCCACCATCAGCGATCACCGGAATGTCTTTTGCGCCGGTTGCTTGCACAGCGTTTTGAATCGCTGTCACTTGTGGCACGCCCACACCAGAGATCACGCGCGTGGTGCAAATCGAACCTGGACCGATGCCGACTTTGACAGCATCCGCCCCGGCTTTCACCAAGTCCTGCGCTCCTTCTGCTGTGGCAACATTGCCTGCAACCACGTCAATCGGGTATCGATCTTTGATCTCCTTCACGGTTTCCAAGACGTTGGAACTGTGCCCGTGGGCGCTATCCACCACGAGCACGTCCACGTCTTTATCCAACAAGCTTTCAATACGTTCAAAGTCTTTAACTCCGACAGCAGCTCCCACTCTTAACCGGCCTTGCCCATCTTTGCAGGCCTGCGGGAACCGCTTCATCTTGTCAATGTCTTTGATCGTAATCAGTCCTGTCAGTTTATAGTCTTCGTCAACCAGCAGAAGTTTCTCGACCTTATTTGCCATCAAAATCGTTTCAGCTTCTTCAAGCGCCAAAGTCCCCCGCGCCGTGACCAAATTATCACGGGTCATCACTTCGCTGACCCGCATGTCGGACGATTCCAGGAAACGCATATCTCGCCTGGTCAAGATGCCCAGCAGCTTGCCATCTGGCTGGGTGATAGGGACTCCGGAGACGTTGTGCTGATTCATCATCTCGCGGGCGTCAGCGATGGTCGCATCTGGCGGCAGCGTGACTGGGTCTGGGATGATCCCGTTGGCGCTGCGTTTAACGATCTCGACCTCGTCTGCCTGCGATTGAATCGACATGTTGCGATGAATGATGCCCAGCCCGCCTTCCTGGGCCAAAGCGATGGCCATCTCGCTTTCCGTCACCGTGTCCATCGGCGAGGAGATGATCGGAATCTGTAGCGTGATATTCCGTGTCAGTCGCGTGGAAACATTGGCGTCCGCCGGGAGGACATCGCTCAACCGGGGCGTCAGCAGCACATCGTCAAACGTCAAAGCTCTCGTGAAGGTTTTCTCATGCGCTTCGCTCATAACAGCCTTTCGCAAGCTTGGGCCAAAAGCTAATTATGTCGCGAACAGACCTAAATGACGAGGGGGCAGGCGGGACCATGAAGGCAACGGTGGTCTCTCATGATTTGAGCTTTCGAGCCCTCGTTGCGATGAAGGAATCGATGAACTCGGAAATAGGGTCTTCCTTTGTGGAGGCATAGCTGTCCTCGAAGAAACCATCGATTAGAAATCCTGCGGCGATTTGCCCTCCAATTTGGTCCGCCAATGTATGGCTGTATTCCAGCGGCTCGTCACGATCAGTGAACCTGCGAACCTCATCTGCGGACAGGTCACGGATATCCGCATAGGGAATCTTGTGGCGGACGTTGAGATCTCCTTGTTCTATTGCTTGCTCATCAAAGACGTAGCGAAAGGGATTGGAAAACCCGGCGAGCAGAACTCCCCCGGCACGTAGTACGCGAAAGGCTTCTCTCCAAACCGGCAGAATCTCGGGGCAAAACCCATTCGAGCATGGATGGAAAATCATGTCGAACGAAGCGTTTCTCAACTCGGACAGGTCGCGCATATCGGTCTGAACGGTGCGAACCGAAAGCCCTTCCCGCTCTGCGACCATACGGTCCTGGGCAAGTTGTTGCTTGGAACGATCGACAACCGTCACATTGGCACCGGCAGCAGCCAGAATGGGCGCCTGCTGACCTCCGCCGGAGGCCAGGCAGAGTACATCGATTCCCGGCAATTCTGGAAACCATTCACGTGGAACCGGTTTGGTTGGCGTGAGAACGATACTGAATTCGCCATGCCGTGCCGCTGAGATGGTTTTCTCGTCCACGGGCAACGTCCACTTATTGCCGCGCGCCACCTGGGCATCCCAAGCTCGGGCGTTGTAGTCCACAATGTCACGTTCGGCAGGTGGTTCCATGGCTGGGACGGGCAAGGAGGATCAATCCGTTCGATGTACAGCAGGACATGGAAAGTCGTTCGCCGTTCGCGTATTCTGCCTGCAATTCAATCGAAGAGTTGAGAGAGTCACATCCATGAAACTCAAAATCTTGACAACAGGCGGAACCATCGACAAGCAGTACTTTGACGCCACGTCAGAGTTTCAGGTTGGCGATGCGCAGATCGGCGAGTTCCTACGAGAAGCGAGTGTAACCTTTGACTACGAAGTCGAGTCGATCTGCCGCAAAGACAGCCTGGAGTTGACTGACGAGGATCGGGCTCGCGTGCGTGCAGCTATTGAGGATGATGCTCAGCATCAGCGGTTTTTGATCACCCATGGCACGGACACCATGGTTCAAACTGCGAAGCGGCTGTTGGATATTCCCGATAAGACCATCGTGCTGACAGGTTCCATGAATCCAGCCCGGTTGCGTGTGAGTGATGCTGGATTCAATATCGGGTTTGCCGTGGCCGCGTGTGAAACGTTGCCGCCTGGAGTCTACATCACGATGAACGGTCGGATCTTTGATCCTCACAACGTGCGCAAGAATCACCAGCAACATTGTTTTGAGACGATCAGCGGATAGTGCATCACTCATCTATCTTTGGATGCAGCCGATGCTTGTTGTCAACAGGTCCGCATCAGGCATCCATCCTTCAGCTGCTGTCCAGACCTTTCGTCACCGCACAGGGCTTTGCATTGACGGCTTTCCCAGTAAAATTGCGCCAGGTGCAGAAAAACGGACGCCCCCTTAGCTCAATTGGCAGAGCATCTGACTCTTAATCAGAGGGTTCATGGTTCGAGTCCATGAGGGGGCACTTGATAAGCCCTGCTGTAACAACGAGTTACGGCAGGGCTTCAGCTTTTTGATGAGTTTGCCCATCTTTCCCAATATGACATGAAACGGCGAGAACGGGCCGCAAAGGAACACCTACTTCATTACCCGAGTTTCGTAATTGCCTGAACAGGGTGCCGCCCATTAAAGCCCGGCTGGTGTAGGCGCGCCGTAACGAATATGGCGTCAATGACACGCGAACAGTTCGCTCGCAAGATGGTGGCAACACCCAGGGCTTACTTTTGCGCAGTTTCAGTCAGTCATTTCTTGACTGCGCAGATTTCTTGAGGTATGCTCTCTCATTCATATGAACTCGATGTCGCACAACTTGGGCTTCGCTCCGCCGCACGGTGTGTTATCAACCGTCAGCGCTGCTGCGCTTGCTCCAATTCAGTCTCTTCTCGCCCTGATTATTATTCTAATCGTCGCTCTTATTCCAGGAGCGTGCGGGAGCTGAGCGTCACTCGAAACAACGAAACTGACAGCGGCCCGCACACTCAAGTGCGGGCCGCTTTTTTTTGGCTAGGGAAATGAATTCCATGCAATCAGATGCGATCAAGCTCGGCCCTCAGCGTGCTCCGGCGCGGGCGATGCTGCGCGCGACGGGGCTGACCGATGACGACTTCCAGAAGCCGTTTGTTGCGGTGGCTAATACATGGACGGAAGTCACGCCCTGCAACATGCACCTCCGCGAACTGGCCGAACATGTCAAACGCGGCATCCGCGCTGCCGGCGGTGTCCCGATCGAGTTTAACACAATCGTCGTCACCGATGGCATTGCCATGGGGACTGATGGGATGCGTTGCTCGCTTGTCAGTCGCGAAACGATCGCTGACTCCATCGAACTGGCCGTTCGTGGACACAGCTTTGACGCCGTCGTGGCTATCTCCGGATGTGACAAGACTGTTGCCGGCACGGTTCAAGCTCTGGCACGGCTCGATTTACCCTCGCTGATGATCTACGGCGGTTCAATCGAGCCTGGCCGTTTCGACGGCCGCGACGTGACGATTCAAGATGTGTTTGAAGCCGTCGGTGGCCACGCGCGAGGCAACATCAATGATGAAGAACTGCGGGGCATCGAATGCGCCGCCTGTCCGACCGCTGGGGCATGTGGTGGTCAGTTCACGGCCAACACCATGTCAACGGCCACAGCAGCGCTGGGAATTTCTCCGATGTCCAACGCCCTGCCGGCCACAAGCGACGAGCGGAACGAAGCAGCTTATGATGCCGGGCAAATGGTAATGAAGCTTGTCGCTGACAACGTCACGGCGCGAAGAATCATCACTCGTCCTGCCTTGGAGAATGCGTTCGCCTCGGTGATTCTCACCGGAGGTTCAACCAATGCCGTACTGCACTTGATGGCCATCGCACGCGAAGCCGGCGCAGATTTCAGTTTGGACGACATGGAATCCATCAGCCGGCGCTGTCCTGTTCTAGCAGACCTCAAGCCAACGGGTCGATACACGGCTGTTGACGTACATCGCGCTGGCGGAATCCGCCTGATTCTCCGGCGTTTGCATGAGTTAGGCCAACTGAATGATGAGCTCACCGTCAGTGGAGAGACAATCATCGCAGAAGCCTTGGCTGAGGAAGAAACGCCCGGCCAAGACGTCGTTCGCAACGTTGAAAATCCCATCAAGCCGACTGGGCATCTGGCCGTCATGCACGGTTCAGTTTCTCCCGAAGGCGCAATCATGAAGCTGCCCGGCGATCACGTGACCAGCTTTGAAGGTCCGGCGCGTGTGTTTGATTGCGAAGAGGACTGCTTCCAAGCCGTACAGAAACAGCAGATTGAGCCGGGCGACGTCGTCGTTATTCGTTATGAAGGTCCGCGGGGAGGGCCAGGCATGCGGGAAATGCTGGCCGTTACAGCGGCCATTGTTGGCGCCGGCTTGGGAGATTCCGTCGCCTTGATTACAGATGGCCGCTTCAGCGGAGCGACGCACGGCCTGGTCATTGGACATGTCACCCCCGAGGCCGCGGTCGGCGGACCGATCGCGCTCATCGCTGACGGCGACATCATTCGCATTGATGTGGCCAAACGCACGATCGACGTGGATGTCGATCTGGAAGCACGTCGCGATGTTTGGCAGCCGCCAGCACAGCAACACGTTACAGGCGTGCTGGCCCGCTACGCAGCGACTGTAACGTCGGCTTCCACCGGTGCCACAACCTGTCCTGTTCCGGAATGAACATACACCAGTTGTTCACAGGACTTTTCTAAAGTTCCACCACTCAGATTCGCAAAAGTACTTCACTACTAGCAGGAACGCACGATGGATAAATTTTTCACGGAAACTGACGCCAACAAAGAAGCCCTGCGGGATCGCCGCGTGGTTGTGCTTGGCTATGGGAGCCAAGGCCGAGGCCAGGCTCTCAACCTTCGCGATAGCGGCGTTGACGTCGCGGTCGGGCTTCGCTCTGGTGGAACAACCTGGGCTCAAGCCGAAGGCGAAGGCTGGGAACCAGTTCCGGTCGAGACGGCAGTCGAAGGCGCTGATGTGGTGTGCCTGCTTGTGCCAGATATGGACCAGCCGGAACTTTACCAACAGCACGTTGCGCCGCACTTGAAACCGGGCGCGGCGGTCGTTTTTGCTCACGGCTTTAACATCCACTACGACGCGATCGCGCCTGCGGACAATGTCGACGTGATCATGGTTGCTCCCAAGGGGCCCGGCGCCTTGGTTCGTGAGCAGTTTGAGCAAGGCCGCGGCGTTCCTTGTCTGTTCGCTGTCCATCAAGACGCGACAGGCTCCGCAGCAGAACTCGCGCTTGCCTACGCGGATGCGATCGGCGGAACCAGAGCCGGCGTCATGCAAACCACGTTTCGCGAAGAGACAGAGACCGATTTGTTTGGCGAGCAGGCGGTCCTTTGCGGCGGCGCCACAGAACTAGTCTGTGCCGGTTGGGAGACGCTGGTGGAGGCCGGCTATGATCCGCAACTGGCCTACTTTGAGTGTCTGCACGAACTCAAGTTGATTGTTGATTTGCTGTATGAAGGCGGACTCGCCCGAATGCATAAGTTTGTTAGTGACACTGCCAAATATGGCGATCTTTCTCGTGGCAAGCGAGTCATTGATGAGCAAACACGCCAGCGGATGAAAGAAATTCTAGCGGAGATTCAGGACGGTCGTTTTGCCAAAGAGTGGCGTGAAGAACACGCCACAGGGTCAAAGAATTACCACGCCATGCTGCAGGCTGATTTAGATCACCCCATTGAACAAGTCGGGCAGCAATTGCGATCCCGCTTTGCCTGGATCAGGCAAGAGGAAGGGGCAACGGCATGAATGGCGCTCAACTCCTGGTGAGCTGTCTGGAACGTGAGGGCGTGGAAGAAGTCTGGGGATATCCCGGCGGTGCGATCATGCCTGTCTATGACGCACTGCTGGGCTCTGGCATCAAGCATTATCTCACGCGGCACGAACAAGGTGCGGCCTTTGCTGCGCAGGGCTTTGCGCGTTCCACGGGGCGCGTGGGCGTATGCATGGCAACTTCCGGCCCTGGTGCAACAAATCTCGTCACCGGCATCGCAGATGCGCACTTGGATTCGATTCCTCTGGTGGCGATCACTGGACAAGTTCCCCGGCCTTTGATGGGAACTGACGCTTTCCAGGAAGTGGATATCTTTGGGATTTCGCTCCCCATTGTGAAACACAGTTACCTGGTGGAAGACGTTGACGATATTCCCGCCATCGTCCACGAAGCGTTTGAACTTGCTCAGCAAGGGCGCCCTGGGCCGGTGCTTATTGATTTCCCCAAGGATGTCTCTCTGGCAAAAGCCCAAGCTCGCCCGCTGGCAAAGTCAGTTGAACAAAGCCGCCCGTCGACGCCGGAGGCCGTTTCGCTTGCTCGAGCGCGGGAGTTGCTCCGTGAAGCTAAGCAGCCGATCGTGTATGCCGGCGGTGGCGTTCCCAAGGCCGGTGCCGTGGAAGCGCTGCGGGATTTTGTCCACGTGACCAAAATCCCGGTTGTTCACACGCTGCAAGGGCTGGGTTCCATCCCAGGTGATCATGAGTTGTTCCTGGGCATGTTGGGAATGCACGGAACCAAAGCTGCTAACCGCGCCGTGCAAGAGTGCGACCTGTTAGTTGCCGTCGGGGTTCGGTTTGATGATCGGGCCACTGGTAAACTGGCAGAGTTCGCTCCCAACGCGTCCGTGATTCACATGGACATTGATCCCGCCGAGCTGAGCAAATTGCGGGAAGCCAATGTTGCTCTCCGCGGTGACATCGTCAATGCACTTGGCGCGCTGACCGTTCCGCTTGAGATCGATCCCTGGCGCAACTGCTGCTTGGAGTACAAACGCGATGGAGTGTTCAACTATGACGCGCCATTCGAAGTGATCTACGCTCCGAAATTGCTCCATGACCTGGCCCAGGCAGCCTCTGAAGACACCTATATCTGCTGCGATGTGGGTCAGCACCAGATGTGGGTTGCGCAGCATTATTCGTTCTCACACCCGTCGCGGCATCTCACCAGCGGTGGTCTGGGAACAATGGGATTCGGGCTTCCGGCCGCGATTGGCGTGCAATGCGCGCATCCAGATGCGACTGTGATCAACGTTTCTGGCGATGGCTCGATCATGATGAATATTCAGGAGTTGGCCACAATTCGCCGGTACAACCTGCCTGTTAAAGTGCTGCTGTTTGACAATTCGGCCTTGGGAATGGTTCGCCAATGGCAAGAGCTGTTCTTTCACAACCGTGAGAGCGAAGTCGATCTGAGTGACAACCCGGATTTCCGCACGGTTGCTGAAGCGTTTGGAATACCGGCTCGGCATGTTTCCCGCGCAGATGAAACCGAAGAGGCGATTCACATGTTGTGTCATGAGCCAGGACCGTTATTCATCCATGCGCACATTGATCGCCGAGCTAACGTCTGGCCGCTTGTTCCACCCAATGCGAACAACGGACAGATGATGCATGAGCCAGCGCCGGCACAAGCCAAATGAAGGGCTTACTCAGTGCAATTAACCTCAGCGCAGACAACTTCTTCACCAATTGAAAAACGGACACCGAGAATGAGCAGTGAATTTGATGTGGAGCTTTCTCCCGTTCCCGGCGCTCTACAGCGTTTGCTGGGCGTTGTACGGCGTCGGGGTTTTACAATCCTTTCGCTCTCCGCGGTTCGTGACGATACAGGGGATGGGTACCGGGTGGCCATTACTGTGTCCGGTGCGCGTCGTGCTTTGACACTTCGCAACCATCTGGCCAATCTGGTCGATGTTCGTTCCGTCAACCTTCTGTCGTGCACTCAAGCTTCCTGTGCCTGAGTCGCTGGAATCCACCCAAGAGGAAACTCGCACCCAATTGAAAATGTCAACTGCGAGCCAATGTGACAGCCGGAGCCAAATTCATGCGGCGATGGACGCCGCGCGGCTTGTGCTGCGCGACGTGGACACCTTGGCTCCGCTCCAGCTTTTGAATTTTCGATGCGGACCGGTTTGGGTGAAGCGAGAAGATCTCTCGCAAATCCGATCATTCAAATGGCGAGGGGCGTATTTTCGCATGCACGGATTGTGGCGTGATGGCGTCCGTCGTGTCGTGGCGGCCTCGGCCGGAAATCACGCGCAAGGAGTTGCGCGGGCCGCGCGAAAATTGAACATGAACGCAACAGTGTTCATGCCGCAATCCACGCCAGCGATCAAGCAGGCCCAGGTTCGACAACTGGGGGGAGACCATGTCGACGTTGTCTTATCGGGTGACTCATTTGCCACCACAGCGCGTGCAGCAGCGAGTGACGCCGCCAAGCGGGATCTGCACGTGGTAGATCCGTTTGACCACTCCGACATTATCGCCGGACAGGCAACCATCGGCTTTGAGATGCTGGAACAATCCAGCGAGTTCGACGCCCTCTATCTACCAATTGGCGGCGGAGGGCTAGCGGCTGGCGTCGCCTGCGCCATTAAGCGTGCTGCGCCGCGGATTCGAGTGATCGGAGTTGAAGTTGTCGATCAAGATTCGATGTCGAGGTCAATCCGCGCGGGAAAGCTTGTGACGCTGCCGGAGGTGAGCCGGTTTTGTGATGGAACGGCCGTCAGCCAGCCAGGCAAACTGACGTTTGAGCTGTGCCGAGATCTGCTCGATCAAACAATCATCGTTACAGAGGATGAGGTCTGTGCCGCCATCCAAACTTTGTGGGAGGCGGATCGGATTATCCCTGAGCCATCTGGCGCGGTCGGGTTGGCGGGAGTTTTACAGGCCGCGCACAATGGTTCTCCAGGACGCCCGGCCACCATCATTACCGGCGCCAACATGGATTTCACAACGCTCGAACGCATCGCGCAGCGGGCAGGAATTGGGCGAAGAACTCGCAAGTACTACCGGTTCCGGATTGAGGAGCGCGCGGGAGCATTGCTGTCCGTGCTCGACGGCTTGAAAGATCGGGCGAATATCGTGGAGTTTCAATATGGCAAAGTGGATCAGCACAGAGCATGTCCGGTGATTGGGTTTGAGTGTCTGGGTACTGATGAGTGCAGTGACCTGCACGACGCCGTCTCACAGCTCCCGGTTTCCGCTGATGATATCACCGGCACGGAGATGGTTGATTTCCGCATGATTCCATTCGAACGCCGGCTTTGCCATGATCCACTCTTCGCGCGGATCGATTTTGCGGACCGGCCCGGCGCGCTGCATTCGTTGTTACGAGAAATCGGCTCCACCGCCAACATCTGCTACTTCAACTATCATTCCAGCGGTGAACTTTCCGGTCGCGCGTTGATGGCCTTTGAGTCGACCGTTAACCGATGGCAGGAAAAGTTAGCCGAACGCGTCGGGCGGCTTGAGTTCACAATGTCCATCGTCCCCGAGGCCGGCGAATGGACGAGCCTCGTCACTTCTTCGACGGAACTCGGCGCCGAGAATATCAGCACCTAACCGAGTGTTGAAGGCGCTGCGAGAGAGATCTTGTGGCGTTTCAGCTCAAGCCTAACGCAAGACGATGGGCCGTGACTCGTTTCACTCTGCGATCAATTGGCGAAGATACATCGCCCCCCGCTCAATCTCGAAGGCAGGATCATTGGAGAATCCCCGCTCCAACGTCAAATAGCCCTGGTATCCAACCTCTTCCAGCGCCGCAAGTAAGACCGGGAAATCGACTTCCCCGCGCCCGAGCGTAGTCTCAACTCCGCGCAAGCTGCGCGCGTCTCGCGTGGCATCCCGTGCATGAACATGCGCGATCTGATTGCCAAATCGGCCGATGTAGTCCAGTGGCGGATGCCCGTTCATGACCGCCAGCGCCGGATCAAGGTCGATCAGAAGACTTCCCTCTGGCAATGCTTGCCACAGCCGCGAGAAGTCATCGGGCGGGCAGGATGCTGCGTTCGCCGTCAACCAGGCACCCGCGCGCTGTGCATAGATGCCCAAATCCGAAAGAACTTCCACCAATGTCGACCATTCCGTGGACTCTTCAGAGCTTGGAATCTGGCCGATGTGATTGAGCACTAACGGCGTTCGCATGGCGAAAGCGAAATCCATGACCTGCCTGGTCGCATCAACTCGGGGCTCAAGGTTATCCAAATCCGCATAACCCCGCCTGGTGTTAAATTCCACCGCAACGACTTTCAGTCGCAGATCCTCAAGCAGCTTCCTCAGGGAGCGGATGCCTGTCTGAGAAAGTGAGCCGGGCCTCAAATCTCCCTGAGCAGCCAGCACAACTCCGCGAGCTCCCGCCTTTGCCGCGAAAGTCAACGCTCGGCGCAAGGATTGCCCAAGGCTTGGAAGGTGAATTCCGATCTTCAATTGAAGAGGCATATTCAATCAGAAGGAAGTGAAGGTGCTCGCGAATCGTTCAAACTGGCGTCTCCTAGCCACGGCTGGACTCATCGTCCTGGCGATGACGGTTGGGCAACCATTGACGCCTGCGAGCTCTGCCACCCAGGAAGCGGACAACCAGAATAACAGCCCGGCTTCAGGAACGACAGATTCCGCTCCCCAAGGCACAACGGCAACAGGTCTCACAGCGGCTGCTGACGCCACTACCGCTGGCTCCAGTTCATTGCTCTTTTTTGCTGACTTTGGCCAAGACGCAGACGTCAACTACGATCGCTGGCCTGACAATTGGTCACGCAGGAAAGGTTCCGGCTATCCTCACTTTGTTGATGCGGAACTAACACCAAACCCTGAAGGTGATGTGGCACTTTGTGTGAGTTTGGATGGGGGGCGATTCGCGGCCATTGGTCCAGAGATCGCGATTAATCCACGATTCAGTTACCACTTCTCCACGCGAGTCCTGAACCAAGCCCACGCGGATGCCGCGTTCCTTGCCGTCACGTGGTTGGATGCACAGCACCAACCATTGGGAGAAGTCCGATCCGAATCAGCTTTGCCAGGAAACTCCGAGCAATTGCTGACGGTTTCTCCAGAAGTCATTCCGATGGAGACGCGTTACGCGCAGCCGGTCCTGGAGACCGTGCCCGGGCGTCTCCCCGATCTGGATGGCAAAATTTGGTTTGATGATGTGCAAGTGAGCAGCGCTCCGCGAATCACTCTTTCCCTGAGCAACATCGGGAACCGCGCTCACTTCTTCCACGCCAATGAAGCAGCTCGGGTGCAGATTGTCGTCAATGGGCGCTTTGCTGAAGCAGACGACGTCACGGTTCAAGTTACGCTCACTGATGAGGTTGGAGACTTGGTCATTCCGCTGAAGACCTTTCCCGTGGCACCAAATCAAAGCGCTGGCGCGCAGCCTTCGAACAGGGCGAATACCAGCGCAGGTGGCCAGGATGAGTTCGAGACGGAAGTCGATCTGCCACCCCTTGGCGTTGGCTACTATCGGCTCACGGCTTCACTGCTGGAACGCGGAACCAAGATCACCTCTCGGCGGGTTGCTTGGGTTGTCGTTAGCGATGAAGATCATCGGATGAAGTTGGATTTCGCTTGGTCAGCGGAGAATGGAGCGGCACCGTTGACGGAATCTCAACTCGTCGAAACGGCGACTGCTTCTGGGATTGGTTGGCTGAAGTATCCCGTGTGGATGGATCCCCAGGACGAGTCGGGTATCGCGCGGATGGCACATTTTGCGGACGAATTGTGGTCTCATGACATTCGTTTGGTTGGACTTTTGAACCATCCGCCAAACGTTGTCTTGGAGCAGATGCCGGAAGACGCTCCGCGCAACGCCGCCGGAATCTTCTCGCTTCCCGTCGATGTCTGGTATCCACATTTCCTGCCAACGCAAAGGCGAATCGCGATGTCCGTTCGCCGCTGGCAGTTGAGCACCGATGACGATATGAGTTTCGTCGGGTATCGCAATCTTCCACAACGAATGACCGAGGTGAAGGCCGCACTGGACCGTCTAGGGCATGATGTGGAAATGGGGATCGCTTGGAACTGGCTGTATCCGTTCCCAAAAACTGAGGACACGGCACCATATCCGACCGAGCCGCCCTGGTCAGAGCTTTCGCTTTCCACATCGCCACCTCTTTCGCCAGCCGAACTCTCGCGATACCTGGCCGCAGGCAGCTCAAGCGAGCCCCGCAAAAATCAGATCAAACGATGGGTTAACGTCTTGGCATTGCCTCCCAAAGCAGCCGAAGTCGATGTTCGTGCCACTCATCTGGCCAAGCAAATCGTGGCCGCAAAGGCCTTCGGTGCCAGTGGAGTAAATCTGCCCCGCGCGCTCAGCCCCAAGCAAGGCATGATTCACGAAGATGGATCGCCCGCAGAGCTGTTTCTGGTTTGGCGAACCTTAGCCAGTCAGCTTTCCGGAGCTGAATTCCTCGGCAGTTTGCGATTGCCTGGTGGCAGTCAAAACTTGGTCTTTACGCGTGCTGGCCAAGCCTTGATGGTTGTGTGGAATGATCGCTCAACGAGCGAAACCATTTATCTCGGCAGCTCTCCCAGGCAGATCGACCTGTGGGGCAGAGAAAACGCTATTGATACGGTGGGTGATCAACAGTCGTTTCAGGTTGGGCAGACGCCGACAATCATCACTGACCTCAGTGAGTTGATTGCCCGCTTTCGCATCGAAGTCAAACTCGAGCGAGAAATTGTGCCGGCGGTGTTTGGGCGAACGTTCTCCAACAGCATTGCCTGGTCTAATCCGTTCCCCTATCCCATCGGTGGTCGTGTCACGTTTCCGACACCGCCGGGCTGGGAGGTCTCCAGCGGAACGGGCGAATTCCATTTGCCGGAAGGGCAAAGCACATCCGAAGCGTTCTACGCGAGCTTTCCCCACACCGCCGAGACAGGAAAGCAACTGTTGAAGTTGGACTTCCGTGTTGTCGCAGATCGCGATTATCGATTCAGTGTTTATCGGGACATTGAAGTTGGTATGGCCGAAATTGAGTGGGATGTCACCACGCGTATCGATCCTGGTGGCGTATTGCACATCGAGCACCGTCTGCGAAACCTGAGTGATCGTCCATACCGTGTGCGCGCCGTGTTGCATTCACCCAATCGCCAGCGAAGAGCAACTCCGCTGCTGACGGTTGAGCCGGGCATCAACTATCACGAGGTGCGAATCTTTGACGCTCACGATCTCCGCGGACAAACCGTGCGAATTCTGCTCGAAGAGCCTGGTACAAACCGCTTCCTCAACAAGCGAATCAAACTGCACGACTGAGTTGATGAAGCGGCCCAGCCGGTTGGACACAAGATTTCACGGCAGCAGTCTCGCGATCAAACGTTCAATCCTTGTGCCACCAACTCCCGCCCCACGGCGAGAATCTGTTCGGCATCCAAAAGAAGATCGTTTCGCTCAAAGAGCCTCTTCAAACAGGCTTTGTGGATCTTCATCTTGACTCCACCAATGCCTAACGCGCCGTAGCAGGTCATTCCGTTGCGATCTTGCGCTTTGTCTTGGGGATCGATCCCTTCCAGACCGCCAGGCGCAGCGGCGTTGAGATCGATGGCCAACTGGATCCCCGCAGCTTGTGACCAAGTTGCTTGGTTGGCTAACTGCGCGCCGATCGCTCCAGCCGAAACCAACACGCTGGCGCCCTCCAGTGTTTGCGAGATTTCCTGTTCGTTTCCTGCCTGCACGGCCTCTAAATTGGCATCCCTCAAGCGCTGGCGAATTCGTGCGGCGGCTTCACTTGCACGATCGAGCTTTCGTGATGCCATGCACACTCGATATCCCAACCCGGCCAACAACAGCGCGACACGTGACCCCACAGGCCCCGTCGCGCCAAGGACGGTGACAGTGATTTCGTCATGACCGTCAATGGGAACATGTTTGAGCACGGCCAAAACGGCCGCCGCTGCCGTGGTGTTGGCTCCGTTACTATCGAGCATTGCCGAAACCCGTAGCGGACCAAAGAACGTTTTGCCCACATTCTCAAAGATGCGTTCGCCGGCAGAAACATCACTGCCGCCGACGAAGATGGCGGTGTTCTTGAGATCATCCGGGCTACGCGTAAACATCGCTCCGTAGACGAGATCGCGCACGTCCTCCAAGCTGACGTTGCCGTGGCGCAACTGCACATCCACCCCGGCATCCACGGCCACTATCGCGTCAAAACTGCTGGGCTGCTGGTCCGTATCAAGCTGAATCAGGACGGAGCGTTTGGTCATGGGACGAAACGTTTGAACTGCCGAAGGCGGAGGGGATTTGGCGCCGCTACGATCAACATTTTACGAGTCACCCTCGCGACACACGGTTCCGGCTACAGTTCGGATCCTGGTTGTCCATCGATCATCGAAACGACGTCTGCCGAATGAGGGTTCTTAAGCCGAAAAACCAACCAGGTTGCAGCCAGAGCAACACAGCAGACGGTCAAAGCGATCGTCCCACCCAAACCAAGAAAAGCCAGAGCTTTCTCGATCAAATTCTTGAGTCCGCCGTGTCGCCCAACATTCTGTGGATTGGCATTGGCATATGGCGCCCACACAATGAAGAGTGCACCCGCCAGGACACTGAAGGTCAAAGCAATAGCCGGTGCCCCGATCGAATTGCCGAGGCCAAGTTTTCCGACAACATAATCTGTGCTTGGAGCGATCCTTTGGCGGATCGCGACATAAATGTCGCGGAAGACTGGGTCTTTGCCAGTCTTTATGGTCGTTGGTTTGCGCTGGCCGTGGTGAATTTCCAGAATTGTTGCAATTTGTCCGCAGCGCAATTCCGTGATCGAGTCGAGTGGGATCACATCGCTCTTCTTAGGAAAAACTTCCTCAGGCGGAGACCCTGCATATAAATCTTCAACAACCTTCTCAAAGGACTTCTTTCGCCCCAAACGTTGACGAACGAAGAGGGTTGAATCTGTCAAGCACGCGAGATTGTAGTTTACCAAATCCCCGGCGGTTGTCTGCCACACCCAAACCAATGGCAAGTTGCTCTCGTCAGTTTGCGCCGACGAAGAACGTTCACCAAAAAGGCCATCCGACGACTGCGTCACTAGACTGGTCCCTTTGTATGCTCTGTGTATGACAATCGCTTCGCAGCTCATGATCGTCCGTGACTTTGTCGCTCAAGAATACTCGCGATCCTCGGTCAGAACCCACGGAACGGGTGCGCCGCGGCTTCGCGCTTCTCCACCATTTCGGACGCGGTGGGGCTGCCGTTCATTGCGTTGGCGATTGCCATCTTGGTTGACTCATAGTTGAAGTCGTAGATTTTGCGGTCATCATCCGCTTCCGGATGGATGAACACGCCACAGACGATGACATAATCTTCACACTTGTCCTGAGGGATCACGCCATCGGCAACGCTATCAGCCACGGCTTTGGCAACGGCCGCTTGAGCCGGACCAAACATCTGGACAGCCTGCTTCATGCCCTTGATGGTGACTTTTGTGACCATCACCGTGGCCGGCTTCACGGCTAAGTTTGGCTCAAGCACGGCCAACAGATTCGTGTGACCTTCACTCTGGGTGGAGAGTGCGTTGGCGAAAGCCGTTCCGACCGGCCCACTCTTTTCGCCAATCAAGAGGTCGATATGAGCGATCTCATTGCCTTCGCCATGCAGGGCTTCGCCGACAAAAAACGTCATCTCATCTCTCCTTGGGAAAATGGTCTTTCGCGCGGCGGTCCTTCAGGCAACCCACTGACTTCTGGCGCGGCGACGACAAAATTTTATTTGGATGCCGAACGATATCAAACCGGTCGCCAAATGCAAGTTGCGCTAGATGATTGGCGGAATTCGGATCTCAGCCCGAAGGGACCACATGCTGTGCGTGATTGTCACACCCACGATGTACTTCCCGACTGCGATCTTCCGTTGGCGAAGTCCATCGCGCAGCCTATCTTAATACTAGAGCCGGAGCAGTTTCTCACCGTCTCCTTGTCCGGAGCTGCCCAACCTCATCCCGGTAGAAACGTCATCTCTTCATGACACGCAACCGAAACTCGTACGCACTTTGTGCCTTGCTGGCTGGTCTGCTGACAAGTCCTTGCTTCGCGCAAACCGACCCAAGGTTGCAGTCCGTAGAGCCTCGCGGTCTCGAGATTGGAGCCACCACGACGTTCACGGTTCGTGGAAGCGGCATCGACGAGAGAAGTGCGCTGTTATTGCCGTTTGAAGCAAGCATGCGAAAGGTTTCAGGTGACAATTCTGGTGAATTGGCTCGCTTTGAGGTCAACGTGCCGAAAGAGACGTTGCCCGGCTATTACCCGATTCGCGTTGTGAATGGAGACGGCGTTTCGTCTCCGCAATTTGTCTGCGTTGATGGTCTGCAAAACTTACTCGCTGGCCGAGAGGATGCGCTGCAACTACCGTTTGCGGTCACAGGCAGGATTGCTGGCGATGCCATTGCGGAGACTCAGTTCGCTGGCGAGGCCAACAACCGGATCACTGTCGAAGTTGAAGCTCGACGGCTGGGCAGCGCGTTGCGGCCCGTCATTGAGTTGCTGCGGCCGGACGGTAATGTGCTTGCGATTGCGCATGGCCTCCCAAGCTGGGCAGGCGATTGCCGGCTACGAGTAGAGCTGCCAGAGGACGGAACATACACCATTCGCGTACATGATGTGTTGTACCGCGCTGAGCAGCCAGGATTCTATCGCTTGAAGGTCGGCGAATTCGCCTATGCGGACGCTGTGATCCCGTTCGCTTTCTCAGCATCCACAGCGGTCACCAGACGACAAAGCCGGTTGAAACTCGCGGCAGGCAATTCAACCGAGCAATCATTTCCCTTTCCCGCTGTGAGTGATATCCCTGGTGCTCATCCCCTACTGGCCAACTTGGGCACGAAGTTTTCTGGGCGGCGACCGCAATTGCTGGTCCGAGAGGAACCGATCATCGATGAGCAAGAGTTGGCGAAACGGAAAACACTTCTTGCTGTTCCGTACGGAGTCAACGGCATCCTCAGCCACCCAGGTGAAAGTGACATGTCTCGCTTTGCGGTCCAACCCGGGGAAAAGCTGCGCGTGGAGGTCATCGCGGAGAGAGCAGGCCTACCGCTAGATTCCGTGCTCAAGGTTAGCGCATCCGATGGCCGCGCATTGGCAAACGCGGATGACTTTGCCCAAACGCGCGACTCGCAACTGGACTTTGCCGTACCGTCAGGCGTGTCAGAAATCCACGTTTCGGTCACGGACCGAATGCGGCGTGGCGGGAGTGACTTCGCCTACTATGTTTTTGTAGAACGAGTGGAAGAACCGGATTTCTCGCTGGAGTGCGAGATTGCGGAATTGAACGTCCCGCGGGAAGGTCATAATGTGTTTCTGGTCCGTGCCCTACGCAACGGCTACAGAGGGCCAATTTCGCTTGCGTTCTCGCCACCACTGCCGTCAGGCTACCGTGTGACAGGCGACGTGATTCCAGCAGGAATGGACCAAGCACTGGTGACTGTCACAAAAGACAAGGCCAACTCGAAGAGTCATTTCACCGAGTTGGTGGGACAAGCCACTCTCGGCGACCGCAACGTCAGGCGGTATGCAACGCGGAAGCGAGATCAAGTCAGTGCATACACGCCGTGGCTGGCACGACGCCTGGTCGTTTCGTCCGCTGCTCCCCGTTCCCTCAACATCTCCTGGGAATTTGCATCCTCCTCAGAGCCAATGCCAGGCGAAAACGTTTCGGCGATGGTTAAGGTGTCACGCGCCGCCGATACCACTGGTGCCGTCCGTCTTCAGCTAGTGACCAACCAGTCAACTCCGTTGTTCGAGAGTGGCCCCAATAAGAACAAGCCGCAGCCGGAACGGGCCATCCGATTGTCCGAAGCCGTGACTCTTGCAGCGGAAGCCACAGAGACTGTCGTCTCGATCACGTTTCCGAGAGATTTGCCCTCTGGTAAATACGACATCGCTTTGGTCGCCGAATTGCTTTCCGATGATGGCAACCGTGTGCTGGAACAGGTTGTGACGGCTGCTAGACGGATCAAGGTCGTTGCTCCGTCTTTTGACGCTGGATATCCACTCTGGCGTCGCGCCAGAGTTGTTTCCCTTGTTCGAGGACGAGCGCAGTTTCGTGGCGAGATTGAACGAAGGGAGTGGGCAGATTTCACTGGATGCGTCAAATCCGTACAACGGATCACATGCTGTGCGCGTCACTCCAGACCAGCGCTTTCGCACGCAGCTCCCTGGGCTGAGGGTGCGAATTAAAGAACGGCCAGGACCGGGCGAGTACCGCTACCTGCGCTTTGCTTGGAAGAAGTCCGGCGGCAGCAACGTGATGCTGCAACTTCACGCCAACGGAAACTGGGGACCGCTGCTGGGCGCGGAGGGGCCGTCCTATCGATACTTGGCGGGGCAGCCGCGAACCGATGTCAAGGCAGTGCAAATCAGTGAGGACTTGCCTTCGGAATGGGTGGTTGTCACGCGAGATCTCTTCGCGGACTTCGGCGAATTTGAACTGGATGGAATCGCTTTGACGCCGGGAGATGGCGAAGCTGCGTGGTTTGATCACATCTACCTAGCGCGGGAAAAGTCTGATCTTGATCACCTCCCCGCCACGACTTCCGTCAACGACTAGAGCACTTGTCTGATTGCTGCTCCGCTCGACCGGACGGACGCTGTCAAATCATCCCACGATGGAAGCCACATGCCCTGCTCTCACGCGTACGGGCGAAACTGACATTGGTCAAATGTGGGGGGTGTTTCGGGCGTCCACGCGCGCTGCCGAGCGCCATAAGGGGTTGATGGTTAACATGCTACTGACCTTAACGTCGGGATTGCCGGTGATGTTTGCGGTGCCGTTGCTGGTTAATTGCTGGGCATGAAGCGTTTGCGCCCACCCCCTGAATGCGAGAAAAACTTGACCGATGTCAATTTCGCCCGTACGCGTGAGAGCAGGGGCGCGCGGACACCGCGGTAATTCAATCACGCCTCCGCGAAGCGATGAAAATGCCGACATTTGTTGGCGACGGAACGTCAACAAGAAAGCGCTCTAACGCTAAGCCGCACGGCGTTGCTGACCGCGTTCTTCGTAGACGGCCTCCATTTCGCCAACGTTCCTTTCGAGCGTATGCTCAAGCGCGAGCGCACGCGCTAACTTGCTCATTTGGTCCCGGCGTTCTACGTCGTTCATATCGAGAACATGCCTGACGATGGTCTCAACATCATTGGGGTGTTGCAGCACAAACCCTTCTTGCCCTGGGCAGATCAATTCCCCTGCGCCATTGTACCTGGTGGTGATTACCGGCAATCCACATGCGAGAGCTTCCAGCACGACCAGGCTACATGGGTCGTACCAGGTTGGGTGAAGATAGATGTCGGCCGCGCCGTAGTAGGGTAGTGAATCTCTTACCGCACCAACGAACGTGACAGCGCCTTCCGCGCCTGCTGACGCGGCTAACTTCTGGTATCGGGCAGGCGTTTTCTTTCCTCCCACGATAACCAACTGGGCCGGCAAGCCCAGCTTTCGCAAACGACCGGTTGCGCGAATGGCAGCGGGTACGCCCTTGAGTTCGAAATTGTGCGCTACCAAGAGCAAGACCAACTTGTCATGCGCGGTAAGTCTGGCACGGATCTCATCTCGCTGCTGCACCGCCTGGTGTGGAGAAAATCGCTCGACGTCTACGCCGTTGTAGACCAAGCGAATGTCCGCGTGAGAAACTTCGTGTAGCCGTTGGAAGTCCTCTGCCACCATCTGAGAAAGCGCAATCCACACGCGGCCATCTCGGGCGTATTGCTGGCGATCCAACCGCTTGAATTCCCGGTGTCGGGGCGAGATGGCATCAAACACTTGCTTCCAGCCTGCCCGCCACGCAGGCAGCTTCAGTAGGTTCTGGCGTGTCGCGGCCGCCCGCGAACCGCCGTGTGGCTGGAAGACATCGCAATGGCAACCAACGCCCATATCGTGGATGACATCCAAGTGGAATGAAGCGAGGATGTCGTCAAAAGTTTTCGCCAGGGCGAGGCGTGAACGCGCCGCCGGCACGGCGTGCACAGTCACTCGCGAGCGGGCCGCGCGGTTGTCAAACTTTGCCGCCAGCACATGGACCTCGTGTCCGCGACGCGCCAGGTTCTCAGCGTATTGAGACGTCCAGGCTTCTGCACCGCCGCGGTGAGGATCGAACTCTGCGATGGTCAGTCCGATTCTCATGCGGGAACTCCCAAGCTACGTTCCATCATTCGCTTCTTGGCCAGGACAAGCCGTATGAAACGCTTGTCACTTGGGCCGAGTTTCTTGACGCCAAGGTACCGCTTGATGAAGGCCATCTTTCGTCCACACGAGATGCGATCACGCGGCGCGGAGTAGGCAAGCTGCGCCAGGTCTTTGACCAACCAGCGAAGGCGAAAGTGGCGGCGATGCTCAACGCGTTGCAGGTCAATCAAGTTGACTTTGTAGCGGCCTTCCGAGACTTCGCGAATGAAGAAATGGCAACAATAGAGGTCGCGATGGTTGTACCCAAGCCGGTGAAATTTGGCTGCCACGTCCGCCACTTCGCGGAGCAGGCTATCGAGCTTTGGGCTTCGCGCTGAGATGCTGTGTGGATTATGAGGCGGAAACTGTTCCTTCAAGAAATGATCGAGCTGCGTGAAGTTCTTGAGCTCCTCCGTTAGGACAAAGGACTCCAAGCGTCCGTCTCCGTGGAGCCGTTCACCGTAGGCAATCAATCGCATAGCTGCGATTCCACTGCGCAGCAGACGAGCTACATTCTGAGCTTCCACTCTCCCGGCGGTATCTCCAGGCCCGGCTCCAACTTTTGCACGCAACCAGGTGCGCATCGTCTTGATGTGGTGCTTTTTGAGATAGGCACCGCGAGGTTGGCTGTGCGCGCCGTGTAACTCCAACCGCCAGTTCTCGCGATCAGGAAGTGCCCGCAGCATTCTGCCCTGTGTCGTGGCCATCATCTTGTTGAAGCGGTCCAAGCCTTGCAGCTCCAAACGCTGGCGATAGTGTTTATCGATCCACATCGCGCCCGTTTCAACAGATTCCAATGGCCGCACGGCCTGATGTTCAACCGTGTCACTTTCACGGATTTCCCAAACCTTGCGATAAGTCAACAGCCGGTCTTCATGGCGTGCCACAGCGGCCAGTAGCTGCATGCCGTGATGCTCTAAACCCGCAGCTTCCAGATAGGTATCAAACAGCGCTTCGCGATCCCTTCGCGAAACCAACCGCCGCGACATGGTGGCCAACAACGCCGCCATGTCCATGGCACGTTTTTCAAGCGTCAAAACCTCTGAAAGCAAACTGCGTCGGAAACCCAGGAACGCGATCTGCCGACCGTCGCGTGCCGTGTTGTCACCGCCTAAGATGATCTCTCCCTCCAACGCCGACTCATCGGGCTCGTTGTGCTCATCCGAATCTTTGTCCAGCACGAAGACATGACTGGCGAAGAGATGAGGCTGGTGGACGTCGCAGGCATGGACCCGGGCGAACTCCTGCCCCAGCCGCGAAAAAAAAGCACTCCGTACTGCAGAGTCTTCATCGCGCAGCTCGCCCGCTAAATAACTGCACAGCGGCTGTGAAGCCGGCAATGGCTCCAGCATCAAACATCCGCGTGGCACCGTCCCCAAATGTTGCAGGCACACCACTGGCTTGGGGCACCGCACTCCGCCGGCTGCGAGGCGACAGAGAACTTCAAACTCAACACGGGGAGGGGTCGAGAGCCCTCGGCCGCGCACGGCGTTGCGAAAGACGTGTTTCCACTGCACACGCCGTTCTCGCTTGATGTAGAAGTGATGACTTGCCTCGCCATCAGCAACTTCAATCCGGATCGTGTCACGTTTGCGGTGTCCGGGCCGCATCGCACCGTCATCTGTCCGGGCGAGCACAATCGAGAGATCGTCCAGCCGCTGAGCTGTGACCAGCGTGTGATAGTCAGGATGAACCCAGCGGTAGTCGAACATGATTCCGATGTCGTAGCTGTATTTCAAGCAGCCTGCGGGTTGGGACGATCAGATGAACCTGCTTGTTGCATTGCAGTCGCGACCGCATGAAACACGGATTCGGGTCGCAAATCGACCATACAACGATGGTGCCCCAACGGACACATACGTTCGTGGCAGCCAAGGCAATCTAAGTCATCAAGCATGAGCTGTGTTTCAAGGACTGTCGGGTTGTCACCCCAAACAGGCGGCGTTGGGCCAAACAAAGAAACAAGTGGCACACCAAACGCAGCCGCAAAATGGCGGGGACCGCTGTCAGTGGTCACCATTAGCCGTGCCCGACGGACGCATTCTTTAGAGAGTCCCAGCGAGAGCTGCTCATCGGCAAGGCTGACAACGCGAGGGTGTTGAGCCGTGGCGACAATTTCGCGCGCTGCATCCCGTTCGCTGGGACCGCAAATCGCCAACACGTCATGATCCAACGTCGCCGCGATCATGCGAGCCAGGACGCCAAAAGACTTAGGAGGCCACAACTTCGCGCCGCCAAATGCGCCACTTGAATTCACAACCACAACGCGGCTCGTGAGGCCGAGTGATTTCCAAACAACGTCCGCATGCTGGCGATCTGCTTCCGTGGTGTGCAACTCCAGTTGTGGTGATTCCGGCGGACATCCGGCCACTGTCGCCAGTCGCAAATAGGAGTCGACCATCGGCGTGCGAGCCAGTTTGCCGTTGGGATCGCGGGGAGGTTTGATCTTGTCCGTCAGCAAGAATCCACGACCGTAGCGCACGTAACCAATGCGCCGTTTAGCGCCGGAAAGACGGGCGAGCAGCCCGCTGCGAAAGGAATTCGGCAACAAGACAGCCGTATCAGGCTTTTCCTTGCGGAGGTGCCGCAACATCGCGCGACTGCGCAGTGCCGGATCGTCTGATTTCGGATGGTAGAAGAGTTGTTCATCAAACCAATTGCTACCAGCCAGGACATCAGCCACGTAGGGGCGCATGACGCCGATGATGCGAGCGTTCGCGAAATGACTGCGCAACGCCCTGAGAACAGGCGTGGTCATGACCACGTCGCCAATCCAATTCGGCAGAAAGACGGCCAGATTCATCGCATCCGTGCGGCAATCTTGGGGCAAAGTTACGTCGCCCGAATATACGCCGGATAGGATCGCAAATGAACGGCAGTTGGCGACGGGAGAGTAGCAAATCTACCGGCGAGGCCTCCCAACTCTGGTGAGGCGATCAAGAGTTACCAACGACTGCAATGACAGCGTTGGTGGCAGTCTGTGGTTCAATGCGAAGCCTGACCAAACTCCGGATGGCGACGAACAGTCTCATAGATATGCCAGAGTGCCTGTAGGTTGGCTACGGCTGCCATGTTGGGCTTGTGCGAAGTACTAGCGCACTGGCGGGTAAAGTCGGCCAGAAGTTGTGGTAGTGGGTCTGCTAAAGGAGTTGCCGACTGAGAAAAACTCGCTGTCGTCTGGTTGCGCTTGCCAGCGTCCGCGTTGAGGCTCCATGGCTCAAGAGACATGCGGTAGCCAGGCTCCCGGATGACACGTTCAACGCCAAACCCATCGATGGCGTACCGGGCAGGCCGCGGAGGAGCGGCCATGAAACGCAATTCCACGCTAACGTTCGTTACGCATGGTTGGGAATTCTCGGCTTTGTCACCGCAATAAACAAATGAGACTGTTGCCGCGTCCACATCACCGCGTGAATCTCGTCCTTTGGAGCTGACTTCGATATCACGAACATGAACCGAGCTGGGATCTGCATCACCATGAAGAGCACCAAGCATGCTTAGCACGTGTGGCATGGAGTTGGGGATCATGTCCGCACCCGTGGCTCCTGGACAGAGAAGCATGCGGAATTCTTGGGGCGGAACGCCCGCTTGATGTACGTTAGGATGAACCAGATCGAATGCTGGCAGCGTGTAAGGCCATTGCTCGTTGACGACCAGTGCAAGACCTTTGTCAGCAAATGCTTCCACAAGCGGTCGGACTGTGTCTGCAGGATTTGTTCGACCGTCGAAGACAAGCGGCTTTTCGCAAAGCACATGCACGCCCGCCTCAAGAGCCAGTTGGAGCTGCTCCAAGTGGACGGTGTCTGGCGAACAGATCGCGACGGCATCCAAAGCTTCCTCGGCAAACATTTCCTCCACGCTCGTGTAGCCTTGTGGAGCAATGCCGGCCATCTGGTGAAGGTTTTCTTGAGCGGCGGCAACAGAGGAATGGCTCGTCCCAGCGACTGCCGCCACATGTGCGCCCAGTTTACTGAGGTGAGCCGCGACAAATGGGCCAATGCCATGCCGGACGCGCCGAGCGCCAATCACGCCAACGGAAAGTTCGCCGCAGATTGCGTTATCAATTTCCATATGGCCGATGAATGATCGAGGAAAGTTTCGCGGCCAGATTGGCGATGACGGTCAGGCTGGCACATGACATGCTTGCGGTCAAGCTGAGTTAATAGCATCCGTAGGCGCCACGCCAAGCTGCGATCCGGGCTTAATCTCCTGGTAAAATCTGTGTTGTTCGCGAACCTATCCGTTCTGGCGACAACACTTTAGAATGTCGCCGCAACAAACGTGGTTCGTTGAGTCCGCTCAGTGGCTATCAGCCCGAAGGTCTTCGAAGAGCGATCGGCGAACCCGCGCAAACTGGCTTTTCAGACGAGAAGGAATAGACCGTTGTTACGGACTCACACCTGCGGCGAACTCCGCAAGGAACAACTCGGCCAGACGGTAACGCTCTCCGGGTGGGTGCATACGCATCGCGATCAAGGGGGCTTAATCTTTTTCAATCTCCGCGACCGATATGGGATGACCCAGGTCGCGATTGGGCCGGAGCAAGGGGAAACGGTCGCGGAAGTGGCCCGTGACCTCCACCAGGAATATGTCGTTTCCGTGACGGGCGAGGTCGCGCCACGGCCTGAAGCGATGGTCAATCGCAAGATGGATACCGGTGAGATCGAGTTGCGGCCAACGTCGATAACTCTATTAAACAAGAGTTTGCCGCCGCCGGTCATTCCCGCCGCCGTGGAACTCCCCAGTGAGGAAACGCGGCTCAAGTACCGGTACCTGGATTTGCGGCGTCCCGAAATGAAGGACACGTTGCTACGTCGCCACCGGATGGTCAAGGGAATGCGAGACTACTTTGACGAGCAAGAGTTTGTCGAAGTGGAAACTCCCATCCTTGGCCGCAGCACACCGGAGGGAGCACGAGACTATCTCGTGCCTAGTCGAATTGCGAACGGGTCTTTCTACGCGCTGCCGCAGTCACCACAAATCTACAAGCAGATTTTGATGATCGCCGGCTACGATCGGTACATCCAAGTCGCGCGGTGCTTTCGTGATGAGGATTTGCGCGCGGATCGGCAGCCTGAGTTCACTCAATTGGACATGGAAATGTCGTTTGTGGAAATGGACGACATTCTCGGTGTGGTGGATGGGCTGGTGGCACACATCGCTGGTTTGTTGCTGAACCTGGAGGTGCAACTCCCGTTACCACGAATGACCTATGACGAAGCCATGGAGCGGTTTGGCCATGATGCTCCCGACTTGCGGTATGGTATGGAATTGGTTGACGTGACAGACCTGGCCGGCGAAAGCGGATTTCGCGTATTTGAGAACGCTGCCGGATCCGGGGGTCGCGTGCGTGGAATCAACGCCCCCGGCGCAGCGAAAGGCTACTCGCGAAAGCGCATTGACGAACTCACCGAATTTGTGCAAGGGAACTCCCCGGCCAAAGGTGTTGTTTGGTTCAAGGTCGAAGAAGGTGGGAAGTTGGCTTCCCCGACCGCAAAGAACTTTTCCGACCAAATTCTGGAACAGATCGGCCAGCGCCTCGATGCCAAGCCGGGAGACCTGCTGCTGTTCATTGCTGACGACTTTGATGTCACTTGCAAGGCGCTGCATCTGTTGAGAAAACGCTTCGGTGAAGAACTCAAGCTCTATGATCCTCAAACAATGCATTTCTCGTGGGTTGTTGAGTTCCCGATGTTTGAATGGGATGCAGAAGAAGATCGTTGGGCGGCCAAGCACCACCCTTTCACTGCTCCGCGGCCTGAAGACATCGAAAAACTGGAATCTGACCCGGGGGCTTGCCGCGCCATCGCCTATGACCTGGTCATCAATGGCTCTGAAGCCGCAGGCGGAACGATCCGAATTCACGATGCCGGCGTGCAGCAACAGGTGTTCAAGTTACTGGGCATTCAGCCGGATCAAGCCCAAGAGCGTTTTGGGTTTCTGCTGGATGCGCTGAGCTATGGAGCCCCGCCGCACGGCGGAATCGCCCTCGGGATCGATCGGTGGGTCATGACCTTCGCAGGTCGTGACAGCATTCGTGACTGCATCGCATTCCCCAAGACCCAAAAGGCGACAGACCTGATGACCGGGGCGCCGGGCGAAGTCGATGATCGGCAGTTAAGTGAACTCGGGATTGAACTCCACAAACGACCAGATGAATGAGCAATTTGGCTGGTAAAATCGCCCGAATTACGAGGGGAAGCGTGTCTCGTTGCAATGACAAACGCTGGAGTCCGGGTTTCCCAACTTGCGTCCAACGCGTAGAATACCAGTCCACCGAAGACTTTCGGCTGGCCAACAATCACACTCTCTCATAGCAACGCCAATCTTGATGCGTTGACGAGAAAAGGAAGCATCGCTGATGTCCAAGCCTGGCCACAAAGTGAAGAAAGCCAATCACGGCAAACGTCCCGCCTCAAGCAAGGCCCGTAAGGAGAAGCGTCAACGGACCAAAACTTGATGTGAGCTCTGAATTGATGGTTCCTTCAAGTTTGGGTGTTAGTTGCCGCGCAAGTGATTTCGAGCGAGTCCAAGGAAGGCTGATCTATGTCGACTTCGACTGAGAGCTCACCCGCTCAAACTCCATCGCGACGTGCGGGAAGACAGAACGTGGCTGGCAAGGATCTGATTTTCGACATCGCGAATATGACGCTGGATACGGTGATCGCCGGCCCAGACGAGATCCGTCGCTACAACCCTCAGCGCGACCAATTTGAGTACCTTTCCGGGATTCTCCACGAAGATACTGAGAAACATGCGTGCATCGGTTTTCACGATGTCACGGAAAATGAATCCTGGGTCTCCGGGCACATGCCTGGAAAACCGATCATGCCTGGCGTTCTGATCTGCGAGGCCGCAGCGCAGCTCTCCAGCTATTTCTCGCAGAAGTTCAACCTGCTCGACTGCAAGATGGTTGGACTGGGCGGTATGACGGATGTCCATTTCCGAGGGCTTGTGCGACCGGGCGATCGCCTTGTCGTGGCCGTGCAGCGAATCAAGTGCAGCCCTCGGCGGATGATTGTCTGCCGTTGGCAAGCGTTTGTTCGAAACGAAATGGTAGCCAACGGAATCATCAAGGGCGTGCCGCTGCCTGAAGACATCCCGGCGCTCAAAGCCAAAGATTGAGTCTACGAATTGCCGCAACACGAATTGCGGTGGCGCAGCGAAGTGGGTTGCTCAACTCCAATCAGGACCGCTGTTTTCAAGCTGTTGTTTGAGCACCACCGACAGTCTGGAACGGTCGGGCAATCGCGCAGCTGAACTTGCCGAACTCGCCCACGTGGCTATGATGACGGTCACGTTTGATACCGTTGCACGGCTCAATCATCTGAGATCACCGGCGTTTGTTCGGATTCGTTTATTGTGTCGGAGCGATTCCCGGAGGGTATGCGAATTGGCTAGCGGCCTGACTCGAAATCAGGTGCCGGGTAACCGGTTGGGGGTTCGAGTCCCCTGCCCTCCGCTTGATGAGACGCCGCCGTCATAACTGACTGGCGGCTTTGTTTTTGCGCGGGTGAATTTTTGACAACTCCACGTCAGATACTCGCCGCATCAGTTTCTCGCAATGGGTTGTCGAGCTGTTGACTGGTGTTCACGATCGATTCCAGGAATCCGCTCATGGGACACTATCGGAGCAGTTGACGTGTTCAGCAGTCCTCTCCAACGAGCGATCAAACGCGGAATGCGTCCAGGCGCTAATTTGGTGGATGAACTGCGAGATCTCAGCGATTATGCGATTCGCTCGAAGAGCGATGCCAGGGCGATTTGCGACGCGCTTCGCACAGAACGGAGCGAACAGTCGCGGAGTCCGGAGCATTACCCTTCACGGCTCCATGCACTCATATCGCTGTTCCAAAATGTTGCAAGCCGCGCCGTCCCTGCGTTTGACGTGCTCTCTGCGGAAGGTTTGCCCCAACTCTTCCTGATCTTCGACTCCAAATTGCAAAGCCAGGACCCGGAAGATGTTAGCGACCTGCTTTTTGTGCTGAAAATCTTGGCGATGTATGGAACGCGTAGCGGGGCGGAAAGAATTGTGCAAGCTGCGAAGTTTCCCTTAGACCTCGGTGCATCGATGTGGCATGCGGTCCTCGCAGCTTTTTCAAGAGATCATCCACATCGCGACTACGTGTATCGCGCATTGAGCGATCCACTTCCGCGTGGCTTCCTCGCTGTCGCGTTGCTTGACAGCGCGAACGATGCCGCAATTCACGGCGCATTGCAGCGACACCCATATGATTCGCAGGCCGGTTGGCGACAGCTACAGGAGTGGCTTGAAGTCACACGACCGGACCATGAGAGCTACGCGCTCAGCGCGGCAGCGGCCTTGCCGTTCATCAACCAGCCGGCAAGAGACCAGCTCCTGGCGCTCGCATTGGAGCATGTTGACAGACGTGTGCAATTGGAGGCTGCATGGGTTGCCAGCAAACTGGGACGTGACAGTGGCTTGAAAAGCCTTGTGACGTTCTGCTTGGACGTTAACTATTCGTGCACCGCACAGCGGTACCTTGATGAACTCGATCGGGCAGATCTCATTCCGTCTGAAGTACGAGAGGCTTCGTTCCAAGCCAGGGCGAAGTTCGCCGAGTGGTTGGCCCATCCGAATGAGCTTGGACGACCACCTGACGAATTGGAGATCGTGGATCACCGACAACTTGCTTGGCCGCCAGAATCACATTTGCGGCCGTTTTGGTTGATGCGGTATCGGCTAAATGACAGGACCGGTCTGGATGATGATGATGTTGGGTGTGGTGTGGTTGGCAGCACAACTTGGTGCTTTTACTCATACGAAATGCAACAACGCCCCCTGGAAGATGTCTACGCGTTTCATGCTTGTTGGGAGATGGAGTGCGCCAACCTGATCCATGAAAACGAGGTATTGGATAGTGCAGAATACGCGCCGCTCCTTCGGCAATGGAGTGGTCCAGCCCCCGATGCCGCCACAATCGCCCGCATCGCGGAGATTTCTCCGAAATTACAGACCTCGGCAAGAATTGTTGCCGTAGCCATCGCGACTCTGGAGCGTCAAGATGGATGGCTTGTGCTCGACGGGCCGCGCACTGAGTGGTATCCGAAGTCTGAGCAACCAGACGGGACAGATGAAAAAGTCGTCTTGAAGATACATGTCGGCAGACAATTGCTTGGCTTTAAGGGCCAATCCAAACGAAATGACTATCTCGTACCCTCTACCCCGCGCCGTTCACCACAGCAGTTTGTTGCCACATACGAACGGCTGCTGCGCGAGGTTTCGGAGGCTGCCCCCAGCCGGCAGGTTGAATTAGTGGGTAACTATGGCCTATTGGCACTCGACTTTGAAAAATACATCAATGCGCTCGTTGAATCCGGAAGCAAC
>JALCBR010000047.1:0-9417 GCA_028066245.1 Pirellulales bacterium
AATCTGCCATTCAGCATGCGGTTGTAGGTATCGTTTTCTTGGCCGGCAACGTTTTCAAACGGTCTCAGTTACGTTTTCAATTTGTCATGTGCAGGGCCTTCTCCCAAACCGGGAGCGGGAGTGGTCGCGCTGGCATGGGTTTGTGTGTAGGTGAGCGTGGTATCTTCGATGGCCAGTTCTTGAGTGCCGTGATGGTTGACGTTGAGCCGACTGTCCAGGTCTTCCACCAGCAGAGCAAACAACGGCTTATACATCCGCCCATCCGGCGCAGTCTGGGCGGGAAAGCCCAGATCAATCCACACGCTATCGGCCTCGCCATCGCCGTCATTATCGACGTCATAAGCGATGAGGTTCGCGTTTGACAGCAACGGACCAGCCAACCCATTGCCTGCGCCAACACCAAAGAGTGCGTTGATCGCATTGCTAAGTTGCGTATTGTTGACCGCGAAGTTGGGATGGCCGTTGGTTGGGTCCGTTGATGGGCGGAACATGTAGTTCCGCGCATCAACTGGCATAGCGCCTGCATTGCTGACGAAATTCAGCAAGGCTGGACGGTGCATGGACGGGATCAACACGCGCCAGCGGCCTTGCGTGCTATCCCAGACCCGGCCGGCCAGAATCATGTTGTTGTAGTCCGGGATGTCGTATGACTCATCCGCGCCAAAGGCGTTGTATCCACGATTGCCTGCGGCTACCGACCTCTTTTCGTCGTAGAGCAACGCCGTGGCGTTTGGGTCAGCGCCGGCAGGATGGAACGGGATCAATGGCGAACCTGCCTGTAGCGGCACGAACCCGGGAGTACCACCGATCAGCGCCTCGGGGATGCCGAAGCCGCGGCCGTTGAACTCACGTCCATTGATGACGAGTTGAAACGGAGCATTAGTGACCGGAAGCGGCGGCGCTGGCGAGACCGCAGTTGTTGGGAAAGACTCAACGGTGAATGTGCGCTGATTGGTGGAGTTATTGCTGGCATAGTCGACAATTCGCACTGAGTGACCCACAACCGCCGGGTTGGCATCCTGTAAGTAGGTCAAGATGCGACCGTTGTAGTAATCATTGAGTGGAGAGAAGGTGCCGACGGGATCACTGAAAGTAATCTCCGTCAATTGGTTGTCCGCCAGCAGCCTAGTGCTTAACACGGCTGAGCCAGCTAAGCCAAAGGACGAGGCCCCAACGAAGTCATTCCCATACTTGTCTTCCAACAAACTGTGCGGGCCGATAGCCGAGTAAGGATTTAGGCTGCCGCGAATCACCTGCATGAACGCTTCGTCCAGCAGGTCCTCAAAGCCTTCATCGTAGCGTTCCATAGCGGCTGAGGCCGTGGAGACTTCCCGGAACTGCCGGGCCGTGATCACCCACGTTACGCACACCAATGAGAACAGCACCAGGACGATCACCATCATCAGCAAGATCACGCCACGGCGTTGACCACGCGCACGCTGGCAGGTGCCCACCTGGTGAGGGATGCTTGCGCGCTGTCGGAAGCGGGTAGCTCGGCCCAGGTTGCTCAGATCATCGGGGCGAGAATCAGCGAAGTCCGCCTGGGGGTGCGAATGCGACATGGAGGGATCCGAGGGATCAGAACAAAAAGGCAGCGCGACCGCGGTATCAGATGAAGCAGGAAACATGTGTCTTTACGAAGCGTTGGAGTTTGCCCTGGCCCGCTTCGTTTTGATGGAATCGCGTGGGTGCCGGGTCAATTGGTTGAATTGTTGAAGGTCTCATTGAACGTCATGGGGCGCTCATACACGCCGACAGCGCCGTCAATGATCGTGCAGACGATGGTTGAATTGTCGACAAGCGCGTCAGGCCAATCCGGGCCGGAGACCTTGATGGACCGGTTGCCAGCCGGATTGGTGTCTGTCACGTTGACGACCTTGTACCACCGGTGGAACCAAAGCGGCCCGGCAGGCGTTGGATCATTGGGGGGAAGTTGCAGTGCGCTGATCAACACCCACTGATTGGGCACAATCCGCCCGATGGGCGCGGGAGAACGGTCCTGAAGTTCAAACCAGCCTGGGCCAAGTTGCCTGGCCTGCACTTGACGCTCTGACGGTGCTCTTTCAGCGATGTCTATCACCGCGGCCCGATCATGTAAGACGACGACGGAGACAATCATCTGGGTCAGGATGGGGGACGTACGCCGCGCCAGCAAAGTTTCTTGTTCAGAAGGGCGAATCATGGCCAGCCAACTGTAGTCACCGTTGGAGGCGATATTTGAGTTGCTCGTGCCGCTTAGAACGAACCCTGGGCGATCATTGTCATTGGCCGCAGTGAACAGGATGTCATCTCGCCAGATGCAGAGATCGTTGGCCAAGACACTTCGCAACGCGCCTCCAAAAGCCGGGCCAGACGGTTCCGCAAAAGTCGCACGAAGCAACGTCCAATTTGGGGCTGACGCCGCATAGGGAAACGTGTCAGGTGCGCTTGGAAATGCGGCTGGTGTCGTTTTGTCATTCTCCGCCGCGATGAACCTCGGGTCGATAATCATGGCCCGGGTGTCCGGGGCGAACCCGTAAATCGGAGCGCCGTTTCGCATGACCCAAGCACGGGCGGACAGATAGTTCAGAGTTCCGTTTTGGGCGCTTTGAGACTGCCCTTCCAATTGCCGGAAGGCCCAGCGAGCGCAGGCGGCCGCGCGATCCTGATGATTGGCTTGTGTCGCGTGGAACTGCCCCAGCGGGACCAATGACGCCAGCCCCAGCAGCCCTGCGCCGAGCACGAAGATGGAAATCAAAACTTCCGTGAGCGTAATGCCGGCTCGCCGCCCTCGGGCGGTCACGGCAAATCGTGACGCCGGCAGCGCGTGACGGCGGGCAAACTCACGATGGATGATCTTACGGCTGGTTAACATGAGTTTGTTCTTGGGATCGCGCCCCCGCGATGTCACGTTGTCTTTGGTGAACGCGCTAGTTTCTAGTTTGTTGTCGTGGATTCCGACTGGATTGACTTCCCCCGCGCGGCGGGCAGATTGCCAGCCGAGTTGGGAACGTTGTCCGATGAAGTGACCAACCCCGTCTGGTGATGCACGGTCACCCAATACGCATTGGGATTGTTGAGGTTGTTGTCCGTTCCGGCGGTGATCGCGCCGATCGACTCGTTATTGCCAATCATCAGAAAGATGGCATCAAAGGGGACCGCCTGTCGCTGGAATGTCCCAGTGGGGTCTTCCGGCATCAAGATGGCGACTTGACCTTTGGGCGAGAAGATCAAGTTGATCGGTCCCGGATCAGCAGGGAAGGTTCCCGCTTTACCCACACCGGAGAGTGAAAGGTCGATCACGACACCGTCTGGAATTTCCAACGGCGGTCCGGCGGAGGTCTCTGGCTGGCGAACGACTTCATAAGGAACGGACAGCCCTTGGTCGGCGAACCTGGGAACTGCCGAGTTTATTGATCGAATCTCGAAAGCGGCGGCTGAGCGATCCACTAGCGTATTGTCAGTGGGATCCACGGGACCGACAATCTGATAGAAATGTCCTTGGTGATTGAACCGAATCAGATCACCAATTTTGACTAAGCCCTGCCACATGGCATCCGCCGCGCCGACCTGTGCGATCCCCCGCGTGATGTCAGTGGGGAAACTGGGATCTGCACCGACTATCGCTTTGCTGTCCGCAAAGTCACCACCATATGGCGGGGCAACTTCCACGTATTGCAGGCTTGTCGCCCGGAGTGGATTGATTTCGTCTGGCTCGATGGACACGCCGACGGGGCGGCCGATTTCGATCGCTTTTGCCCGCGCGTTTTGCAGCATGCTGCTAACTTGGCGAGCCGTTTCTCGCAAGCGGCGAGCTTCGTTATCCGGAGCAGCGATGGCAATTGCCAAACCGGAAACCGTGAGTACGACGACGACCACGACGATCATCTCGATCAACGTGAAGCCGGACCGCCGCGCGGGAATCCTATTCTTTCGAGACATGCCTATTTCACTCCCACAGCGTGGCTGTGAATGTTGTCCCCTGAAGCCCCCCCCTCAGCCGCAGCCGCCGGAGCGACGGCTTGCATGGCCACCGTTCCGGAGATATCTGTCCCCCGCTGCAGGTCTTGGCCGTTGAATGTATGCAATGCATACGGATTGCTGGCGGCAGGCTCTGCTGTCACAAAGCCAGGGCTATCAAACGGGAAGATGCCAAAGAATCCATCCGGTCCTGCGGAAACAATCAGTGGGTAGGTGCGAAACCCCGTGGGCGGGCTCCCCGGTGGAGGGTCAGGCCGAAAAACGCCCAACGGATCAAACGGGTCCGCATGGAAGTCGTCGGCAGGATCATGCTGGATCTCGCTAATGAATCCTGGCGCCCAGCGGAGCCAGGCGATGGGATTCCCCCAGCCATCAAGAAATTCTGGGTTGCCGTCGTTATCGGTATCGCCAATTTCTCGGCCGGAAAACTTGACCTGCGCGTCCGCGTTCATGCCATACGTGACAGTCAGGAACAAGCATTCCGCGGACTCATTCTGAGCCGCTGCGATGGGAGGGTTTTGCACAAAGCTTGCAAGCGGTGACGCCACAGGTGAGCCCATCATGGCCAGCGGCATCAAGTCGGCATAGCTATCTGGCATTTCTTGCCGTTGGTAAGTGCGCAGCAAGCCAAGACGTGCGGATGCCATGGGTAGGCGGAGGTTTCCAAACATTGGCCCTAATTGTGATTCCGGAATCGCCACTCGCCTTGTCCGATATGCGTCCCACAGCAGCATCACCTGCCCGTTGATCTTGGAGATGGTGGCGCGGGTTTGCTCTTCGCGAGAGCGTTCTTGCGCGGCAGCCAGCCCGCCCAACACCAGGCTGGCGAGCATGACGATAATGACGATCACCACCAGCAACTCCATCAGCGTGAAGCCGTGCCTCGCAAGCCGGCGGGCGGCACGCTGGTCGTGGGATTCAACTCGGAAGTGGTTTCCTCGCTGCATCAGTCCAATCCTTTATCCAAGCTGCCCGAGTGGAAATTGGTGAGGTTGTCAAAATCGCCATCGAGAAAGTTCAACCCCGATTTCCAGATTGGAGGGTTGGTCCTTGGGCCAGTGTTTGTTCCGGCATAGGAATTGTCCCTCACGCCACCAGCAATAATCTGGTATGTCCTGTCATTGACAGGACTGCCGTTTGGCAAGAGATACGGAACGGCAAAGCCAGAGCTTGCAATGTTTGCGGGGTTGTAGGCGGGAATAGTTCCGTAGCTTCCATCGCCACGCGAGGCGAAATAGACATAAGCCGGACCAAGGTCAGCGTCCGGGTAGTACTCTGGCCAACCGTCGTTGTCCTGGTCTTTGAGGCGAGTTTCGTCGAAATCGTAAAGTGGACTTGTGCGACTTCCACCGGGGTTAAGTGGAGCTGACTTGTCAGCGTTAAAACCGGTGAGACGACCGCCAACGGGGAATCCGCCAAGCCAAAAAACGAGCGCTTCAGCCGGATCAAGCAAAGAAACTTCTAATCCACCAGATGGCGTAGGCGCTGGGTACGCCCCACGAATTCCAACCTCAACACTGGTGTAATCAAAAATTACCGAGCTAGAAAATCGCCGATTCAAATGCTTAACAAAAACTCCGGCTGCATAGCCGGGCTCCGCTGAAATCCAACTCACTCCGTCATACGGAGAGAAATCCGGCGGAACGCCGTGGTCCGTTTTGTATGTGGTTAAGGCCGTATCCAACCCGGAGATTTCGGCGAGAACGCGGGCTTCACGGGCTGTCGTCAAGGCCGAGGCAACCGCGGATCCCACCAGAGCGACCAAGATGCCAATGATGGTGAGCACGACCAGCAACTCGACCAGCGTGAACGCGCGGCGGCCCAACTTGCCGGGAATGCGCGTGGCGCCCGGTCGAGCAGATTTCTGTTCGCGACATGTCTTTTCGCGACGCGTCTTTTCGCGACATGGTGACGCGAGTGGCGGTTGCATGGGGTCAATCTCCCTCGTAGCGGTTATCCCCTGGAGGACTGTCTTGTGTTGTTGTTCGAACCGGAAGTTCTTCGCCACCCAACGGTGGATCCCATTCTCTGTTTTCCGCCTCGCTGTTCTCTTGCGAGATGCCTCTCCGATGCAAGGCCGCGATTGTTGACTACGGGCTGGACAGCGAGGTGATAATCTCGATCAACGGCATGAACAGAGCGACGACGATGAACCCGACCATGAAACCCAAGATGACAATCATCAACGGTTCCAACAGGCTGGTCAGCGCGTCGGTCAGGACTTTGACTTCCTCGTCATAGTTGTCGGCAATCTTGTAGAGCATGGTGTCCAGTTCGCCGGTTTCTTCACCGACGTCCACCATGTTGACTACGAGATCATCAACAACCCGTTGATTCATCTTCATTAGGTACAGCAACATGCCGACAGGTCCGCCGACGAATAGCATCCACCAGAACATCGCGACGGGATGAAACCAGGGACGCGAGTGCTTCTTCATGGGAGGAGCGATCGGTTCACCTTCGCGGATCGCTTCGTAGATCTTCTGGTACATGTGCTCAAACATCCCGTTATTGCTGGTTTCTTTGGTGATGTTGAGCGCTTCCAAAATCGGCACACCGCTGGCGATCAGCGTTCCCAGCGTCCGCGTAGTGCGGGCGACGATGTTCTTTTCAACAATTTGGCCGAAGACAGGGATCTTGATGGTGAAGATGCCCCAACCCATGCGCCCGGCCGCAAACTGCAGTGAAAGTTTGACGAGCAGGAACACAGCCAGGGGGATCGCCGGCATGGTCCACCACCAACTGGCCACCCAATTGGAGATGGCCATTAACATCAACGTCATCGCCGGGAGAGCAACGTCAAAGTCGGCAAAGATTTCCTCAAACGCCGGCACAATCCACAGCATGATGAACGTGAGAATTCCCACGGCCACCAAGATCACCACAACGGGATAGACCATGGCTCCGCGAATTTTGCGGCGCAAGGTCATGGATTTTTCCAGGAAGTCTGCCAGCCGCTGGAGGATGATTTCCAAGGCTCCGCCAGCCTCGCCCGCTTTGACCATGTTGACGTACAACCGGTCAAAGGCCTTGGGTTGTTTGGCCATGGCCTCGGACAAGGTTGACCCTGATTCGATGTCGTCACAGACATCAATCAAAGCATTCTTGAGTGGGCCGGGCTTGGATTGCGTTTCCAGAATTCGCAGGCTGCGAAGAATCGGCAAGCCGGCGTCTTGCAAGATGGAAAGCTGGCGGGTGAAAGTTGTGAGGATCTTCTTGCTCACACCGCCGATGGCAAACGCTTTGGCCTTTTTACCTTTTGCGCCACCCCCTGTGGCTTTTCCCTTCTTGACGGTCAGCTTTGTGACAAAGTAGCCCATCTGGCGGATTGTCGCCTGGGCTTCTTCTTCAGTCGGCGCTTCGATCACATCTTTGATCTCTTCGCCGGCCGCGTCCATCGCTTCAAATTGGTAGGTTGGCATAGCGGCGTTCCTGGGACGAACAATCGATGATTCAAAATGAAGAATGTTGAAAAGCGAGCCTGACGGAGCAACGGAGTGAACGACTCGCTCTTTGTTGTTTTGTTGACGTCTCGTCGGTTTAGGACTTTTTCGGTGTCAGCTTTCGACAATGGTTTCACGGACGACTTCATCCACCGTTGTGCGACCTTCATAGACAGCTTCCATGCCGCTATCCCGCAACGGGATCATTCCGTATTCGCGGGCCGTTTCTCGTAGTTCATCGGTCGTGGCGTTCCGTACGATCATTTCCCGCAGGGTGTCATTGAGGACCATCAATTCAAACAGTCCGCTGCGTCCCTTGTAGCCAGTGTTATTGCATGAGTCGCAACCTCGTCCCCGATAGAACGTCTTTTGTGCGGCGTCTTCCGGAGAGATGCGTAACTCGTAGATCATCTCTTCTGAGGGCGTAGTCTCTTCTCGGCAGCTCTTGCAGATGCTCCGCACAAGCCGTTGCGCCAAGATGGCTTCCACTGTGGCAGTGACCATGAAGGGGGCGATGCCCATGTCACGCAACCGCGTGATGGTGCCGGGAGCATCATTGGTGTGCAACGTGCTGAACACGATGTGCCCGGTGAGCGATGCTTGAATCGCGATTTCAGCCGTTTCGTAATCGCGAATTTCCCCGACGAGAATCTTATCAGGATCCTGTCGTAAGATCGCCCGCAAGCAACTGGCAAATGTCACGCCGATGTCATGATCGATCGGCACCTGGACGAGGCCGTCGATGTCGTACTCGATGGGATCTTCCGTGGTGATGATCTTGTCTTCCACCTTGTTCAGTTCGTTCAAGATGGAATAGAGCGTGGTGGTCTTGCCGCTTCCCGTCGGCCCTGTCACCAGCACGATGCCATTGGGCTTGTGCGCGACCTCACGGAAGGCCGTGATGGTGGGGGCATCCATCCCCACTTCATTGATATCCAGCTTGACAACAGACCGATCGAGGACTCGCAGCACCACGCTCTCGCCAAACATGGTTGGCAGGACAGCCACGCGAAGATCGACAGGGTGGCCGCCGACAGTCAACTCAATCCGGCCATCCTGCGGCATCCGTCGCTCGGCAATGTCCAGATTGGCCATGACCTTGATTCGCGTGGTAATCGCAAAGGCCAGGTGCCGCGGCGGTGGCACCATTTCATACAGTACGCCATCGGCTTTGATGCGGATTTTGAATTCATCTTCAAAAGGTTCAAAGTGCAAATCGCTGGCTTTGTCCTTGATTGCCAACAACAGGACCATGTTCAGCAACTTTCGCACAGGCGCGCTGTCAACCACACTGCCGACATCGTCAAGGTTGATCGGACCGGTCTTGGTCATCAGCGTCTTGGCGGCTTTTTCCAACTCCTTGTCTGTCTGGATTTCATCGATCAGCGTGGTAATGGTCTCGCCAGAGTGGTAGTACTTTCGCAGCGCGTCGTCGATTTCACGGTCCGTCGTAACGACTGGACGGATTTCAAAGCCCAGGAAGTTCCGCAGTTCGTCCAGGACTTGCAGCTTCTGTGGCTCAGCGGTGGCAATGACCAGCGTGTTGTCTTTAAAGACGACCGGAATTACGCGATAGAGATTGGCCATCGTTTCTGAGACGTAGGCCAGCGTCTCACTGGGGATATCCACTTCCGCAACAGCAAAGACCTGCAAATTCCATTGTTCCGCCAAGGCTTGAGCAAGTTGATCATCCGTGATCAAATTCAAGCTTTGAGCGATGGCCCCCAACAGCTCGCTGGAACGGCTTTCCCGTTGCTCCTCCAACAGCATTTCAAGCTGGGTGTCGTCAATGAAGCCCAAGTCGACAAGGATCTGGCCGATCTTTCGCATGTCCGTCACTTACACCGTGGAAATGTGCTGTTGTTCTCTTGTCGTAACGCTTCGATTTGCCGTTTGCGTTCTCGAAATCCGACCACATTCGCCTGGCAACACTGTTTGTTGGCGACTATGTAACTGCCCCTATGTAACTGCCCCTATGTAACTGCCCCTATGTAACTGCCCCTATGTAACTGCC
>JALCBR010000047.1:9517-36295 GCA_028066245.1 Pirellulales bacterium
CCGGAGTGCATGTTCTCATCTTCAAAGTCTTCGCCGCTCATGGCTGCTTGCTCGGCGCGTTCGATTCTCGGCAGCAGGTCATCAGGGCGGTTAGCTTTGCCGACGGCTGCATCTTTGGAGACCTCTCCGCCCTTCCACAAGTTGAACAGGCAATCATCCAGCAAGATCATGCCGTGTTTGGCTCCGGTTTGAATGGATGACGGGACGCGGAAGATCTTGTTCTCACGGATTAGGTTAGCGATGCCTGGCGTCACAACGAGCATTTCAAAAGCGGGAATTCGTCCGCCGCTGATTTTGGGCAACAATTGCTGGCAGAGGATGCCAATGATGGAACTCGCCAACTGCGTGCGAATTTGGTCCTGCTGGTTGGTGGGGAACACGTCGATGATTCTGTTGATGGTTCCGTCAGCCGAATTGGTATGCAGCGTGGCGAACACCACGTGTCCTGTTTCCGCGGCCGTGATGGCAGCTTCGATCGTTTCCAGGTCTCGCATTTCGCCGACGAGAATCACGTCCGGGTCTTGTCGCAAAGCGGCCCGTAGCGCGCCGGAGAAACTTGGCACATCGACGCCGATTTCACGCTGGTTGACTGTCGATTTCTTGTGGTAATGAAAGAACTCGATCGGGTCTTCGATTGTGATGATGTGGTGGTCAAAGTTCTCATTGAGGTAGTTGGTCAAGCCTGCCAACGTTGTACTCTTGCCAGATCCCGTTGGTCCGGTGACCAGAAACAGGCCGCGAGGACGCTGTACCAACTCAGCACATGGCCAAGGCAGCTTAAGTTGATCCAGGGTCAACAACTCGTTGGGGATCAGCCGCAAGCAGAGGCTAATAAAGCCGCGCTGTTTGTATAGCGAGACGCGAAACCGGCCGGCGTCTCCAAATGCGAACGAGAAATCCGCCCCGCCCTGCTCTTGCAGGCTTTGCTGAGCCCGTTCAGGGGCGATTTGCTTCATCAGGGAAACCGTGTCCTCGGCCTCGAGGACTTTTGTTTCCAGTTTTCGCAGCCGCCCATGCAATCTGATGACTGGTGCTTGCCCTACAGAAATATGCAGATCGCTAGCGCCTTGATTGACGACTGTCTGCAACAATTTGTCCATTAAGACCGACATGCCAACTCCGTTGCGTATTTAGCCTGAAAAGTCAGGGAAGTGAACCAAGGGCGTGCGACGCGGCGGGACAGACCACGATCAGAACCTGACGCGTCTGCGGGCTGGATTAGCGAAGCCCGACGCAATGCCGCTTCCCGAGGGAGCGCATTGGTCTGATGCATGCTAAGCAGAAACTGCCGGGCCGATTGGTGCTGAAGAAGTGGCAACGGTGATGGGTTTGGCGATGAAGCCAATGCCGGTTCCAGGCTGCTGGGCCTTCCGCGCCCCTGATCGCGAGAAGTGCATACCGCGGGATTATTCGACTGGTCCGGCCACAACTCAAGCAACTCACCGAACTTTCCCGAGTTCGTAATGGGTATTCGCACGAGTGTCTTGTCACCAACTGCCATCTGTATCGCGAACCGAGGGTCGTTCGTCCTCTCCTGTCTGTTTTCTGCAGGCGTTCAGGGCCGGCTCTGGTTGGGCCGAATTTGGATGGTCTTTGAAACTTCTCCTCTGAGGGCCGTACCACAGCCGTGCGATGTGGGCTCTGTTTCTTGAGCCGCATTCAGCCATCCATTCATAGCTCGTGTCTTTATTCTGTCGGAGTCTGTTTCGCCACGCGGAAGATCTCTTCCAGTGTGGTCGTGCCCGCCATGGCCTTTTGGACACCGTCTTCGTAAAGTGTTTTCATGCCACTGCTTACCGCTTGGTCGCGGATCAGCTGTGAACTCTTGCCGGCGAAAGCCATCTCTCGAATCTTGGATGTCATCGGCATCAGCTCGAAGATCCCCATGCGACCTCGATAGCCTGTCTTGTTGCAGTGTCCACAGCCTCGACCTTTGGCAAAAGATGCGGTCTTAGCCTGCTCAGGATCGATACCGGCTGCCTTGAGCGCCGCCTCAGTGGGTTTGTGCGGCTGTTTGCAACGTTGGCAAATGACACGCACCAATCGCTGAGCCATCACGCCAATGATGCTGCTGGCGACCAGGTATGCCGGCACCTTCATATCGATCATGCGCGTAATAGCGCCGGGCGCATCGTTCGTATGCAGTGTACTGAATACCAAGTGTCCAGTTAGTGAAGCCTGGATTCCCATCTCAGCCGTCTCATGGTCACGCATTTCGCCTACTAAGATGATGTTTGGCGCTTGGCGTAGCATCGAGCGAATAATCCGGGCGAAATCCAACCCAATGGAGTGCCGCACTTCCACTTGATTCACACCTGGGAGGTAGTATTCGACCGGGTCTTCAGCCGTGATGATCTTGCGGTCAGGGCGATTGAGTTCATTGAGTGCGGCATAGAGAGTAGTGGTCTTTCCAGAACCTGTTGGACCTGTAATCAATATGATTCCGTTGGGTCGCCGAATCAAGGAACGGAAGACCTTGAAGTCGTCCTCGGACATTCCCAATTGCCGTAGGCCGACGCGAATGCTGTCTTTGTCCAGAATCCGCATCACGACGGATTGACCGTGGTTGGTGGGCAGCACGCTGACGCGGAAGTCGAGTTCCTTATCAGCCACGGTAGCCTTGATCCGGCCGTCCTGCGGCCGACGACGCTCAGCGATGTCGATCTTTGCCAAGATCTTGACGCGGGAAATCAAGGCGCCCAACAGTCTCCGTGGACAAGAGTCCCGCTCGACCAGCACACCATCAATCCGGTAACGGACCCGGACTCGGTCCTCAAACGGCTCAATGTGGATATCAGAAGCTCGCAATTGAACGGCTTCGCTGATGATGAGATGGACCAGGCGGACGATGGGCGCGGAACTCTCGTCAACCGCCTCGCCGGTCTCCTCATCGGCGCTTTCGGTCATCGTCTCCGTGAAGTCAATGGCCGTATCTGTGAACTCCTGCAGCATAGAGTCCGCAGATTCGGCATCGGTCTGTCCATAGTAGTGGTTGATGGCTTCTTGGATGTTTTCCCGCGGCGCCACCGCCACATCGATGCGGCGGTCAAGAATGAAACGCAACTTGTCGAGCGTTTCCACGTCGTTGGGATCGCTCATTAAGATTTTGATCCCACCTGACGCTTCACTAACCGGCATGATGCTGTTTTCACGGGCGACCGATTCAGGCACCAGCTCCACAATATCTTGAGGAATTTCCGTGGCTCTCAGGTCCACAAAATCCAGCCCTTGAGCCTGAGCAACGGCTCGCATGACTTCGGCACCGGTGGCGTATCCCAGCCGAATCAGCGCATCCGCCAGAGTCATGTCGCTGCCGCGCCGCATCTGGTCCGCCTCGCGTACCTGATCGCGACTGATGATCCCTTGCGTGATAAGTAGTTCCGTAAAGTCTCCCATGGCTGACGACATAGGCCTTTCACTCTCCTGTTAACGTCTGTTCGCGTCTTGGCGTGATCAGACCATGAAGGTCCGCCGTGGAAACGGCTCAAAACGCAACTACGGAACATTCCGAGATGTCAGAGCGTCAAATGAACGGTCGTAAACTCGCAATGATAGCGGTGTAATTTGAAATTGACGTCGCAAAGTCCGAGGAATCACCCAAGGGACTGGCGATCACCAGATGCAATGACGCTACCGGACACCCATTGAATGAGACCGGTGAGCAACCTTGGACAGTGAAACATGCCTGGACACTGGTGATGCCAAGACTATCGTGACCGTGCGAACGCACGACTGCAAAGGAAAAAGGCGTTTGACACTGATCCTCAGGCTTGGACCTCGAATGAGGACCGCTCTCCAAGAGCTGACGCCGTAAGTACTTACACAAGAAGGGCAAACTACTACCCTACCGACGACTCCCGCCAGTGTCAATTATCTCGCACACTAGCTTCCGTCAGAGATTGGTTCTCGGCAGCGGCGGATCCTCCCGTTGGCGAGATGCTCTCCCCTCATCTGGGACGCCTATTAAGTGAGATCTCGTGGAGATTTGTTCGAGTCGGACAGGTGAAGTATAATCTTTATTCTCGCCGCGCCCTGTAGCTCCGATCCGCTCGCTGTGCACCAACATCAGAGTGCGCCAATGGGGAGGGCGAAATCCGGAGGAGCTGGAACTGGTCATTCGGAATCTTAACGGAGGTCGTATTGCGATGCGAAGAGACTCGATTGTGCATCTTATGTGTGCCCCTGTATTGGCCGTTGTTCTGCCATGCGCTTTCATCACGGTCGATGGGGCCGAAGATCGGACGTTGGAGGAATTCAAGCAGTATGCTGCAACCCGGGCAGCTGCCTTCTCCGAGGTACAACTTGATGCCCTCGCCAGGGGTGTGGATAAGGACGGCAACGGCATCATTACTGACGAGGAGTTTGCCGCTCGCATGGAGGTTTTTCAGAGAATCGCCAGCGGTGTAACGCCGCCAACCAAGAACGTGGACATGGACGAGACCGTTGTCCGTGATGCGGCAAAAGTGCGCGATTTAACGAACACAGGCACCGCCATGGTGCTCTTGGTCACTGCGGATGAGCTTGCCGCAGCCTGGGAATCCTATGCAGAGTGGAAAACCCGTCAGGGCAAAGCAACAAAGATCATCACGGTTCAGCAGATCGCCAAGAGCTACGAAGCGGACAATATTCAAGAGCAGATCCGACTCTGTGTCCGAGATCATATCGACAACCACGGAACAAGATGGGTTGTCCTCGGTGGAGATAGTTTGCCGGGCGGCAAAGGCTTGGTGCCGGGCGGCCATTTGACTGTCCACCGTCAAGAGAGAGCTGGCATTCCCACAGATATCGTCTACCTGAGCGAAACAAACTGGGACGCCGATGGCGATGGCGTCTATGGCGAATGGGACGATGACCGAGCGGCCATTTCCTATCCAGACGGAAGCGTTGGTCTGGGGCGGGTTCCCGTTCGTACGGCTCAAGATGTCTCGGCCTTTACCGACAAGGTCATCGCCTATGAATCGCGATATCCAGAAACCAAGTTTGCCAAGCAGATGATCTACACCTGCACGGATAGTCCGGCCTATCCCAAAGTCCGCAATAGTTGGGATAGTTATGTCTCCGAGGCTTGGGATGGCACCGTAGGCAGGTTCTTCTCGCAAGAGACTCCCTGGGACAAAGAGGGCGAGCCGGGAAGTTACCCATTGAGTGCCGAGAATCTCGTCGGACTATTTAATGGTCGGTCCACGGGTAAGATGCACATCCACGGCCACGGGCATTTACCAGCTTGGGTGCTCGAGCGATCAACCTTCACGGCCGATCATGTTGGGCAGTTGGAGAACATCGGAGCTTATCCACTAATCACAACCGTCTCATGCAACACGGGCGAATACGATTCCCGCAGAGATCCCTCGATCGTTGAGTTGATGATTCGCAAGCCCAAGGGTGGTTCGGTCGCCATTGTGGCGCCGGTCCGCACTGGCAAGATGCATTTCGCGAACCCTGCCGACATGCAGCTCATGGTCTCAGAGGGCAAATTGGACGGAACGACATTGTCCATGACCCGCTATTGGGAGCATGGATTGGGTCAGGGTGTGACTACAGGTGAGGCCATGATGCACTCGAAAGCGGACATGGCTGAAGACGCCGTTAAGTCTGCCAGCTATCACCTTTGCATCTGCGAATTGAACCTACTGGGCGATCCGACCTTGGATATGCGCGCAAGTGATCCACGAACACCCAGCATCAAGGCGCCCACACAAGTCACCGCCGGCAAGCAGATTGTTCAAATTGCTACGGATGCACCGGGTTGTACGGTGTGTCTTTGGAAAGATGACGAAGTCTATTCCGTCGTCCAAACCGGAGAAAATGGCAATGCTGAGTTGAGCATCGAGCCGACCACGGCAGGCGATTTGCTGATCACCGTCAGCGGCCCGTCTTTGAACACGGTTGCAGCAACAATCAAAGTTCAAAGCGGAGAATAAGCTACCTCCGGTCGGTGAATTGCGGTAGCGCTCAAGTGTGAATTCCAAAAGGTAATGTGAATCTCAAGAGGCATGCATTCAGTTGCATGCCTCTTCTTTTTGTCGCGGTGGTTTGGGCACATAGCGTTGCCATACAACGCGTTGCCATACAACCATGGCACCCGACGCAGGTAGTGACTTTCAAACGAGCAGTCCTGATGTAGCCAGGGTCTGAGCTGTTCAATGCGAGTGTTCGATCATCTGCATTGGCAACTGGCCGCGGCGGTCGCTCGCGTTGAGGGGTACTGTGCGATTGTGCGCAGGGCGGGCGATTGTGCACAGGGCGGGCGATAGTGCACACTTGACGATTGATGTTCCACAGAGAATAGTGATCGCCGCGCACGTGGAACATCCTTTGCACTTTTGCCTGACATGATGGGCGAATCAAGCGGCACACAAACGAACGAAGATCGCCGTGGTTTTCTGACACGGCTGCCAACGTTAGGCATGGCGGGAGGATTGCTCGCCGGATACGGCTCCTTCTTCGGTATGGCTGCTAGTTACTTGTACCCAGCCGGTAACGCGAAGAAGACTTGGCTGTTAGCAACGCATGTGGACAACGTCACGGTCGGCAACGCGTTCGCATTCCAGTCGCCTGCGGGCGAGCAGGTCGTCATCGCGCGGTTAAGTTCAGGTCAGAAGCAAGAGGACTTCATTGCGCTCTCTAGCATCTGTCCGCATTTGGGTTGTCGGGTTCACTGGGAATCGCAGAACGATCGCTTCTTCTGCCCTTGTCACAACGGCACATTTGCACCCGACGGCGCACCGACCGGTGGTCCGCCCAAGACTGCCAATCAGGCCTTGATCCGTTATCCATTGGCCGTACGTGGAAACCTGCTGTTTATCGAAGTGGAGTTAACACGCCTGACCTAACGACGCTGAGTCATCGCTTCCTGAGAACTTCTTGCCTTTATGAATGCCGTTGGTCGTTGGTTTGGAGAACGTGTTTCCATCTCGGGCGATGTGCTGCGCGAGTTGACGAACGAGCCCGTGCCTAACCACCTGAAGCGGTGGTGGTTTTGCCTCGGTGGGACGCCGGCATACCTGTTTGTCGTGCAGATTGTGACTGGCATTTTGCTGGCTTTCTACTATCAGGCATCGCCCAGCACGGCTTTTGAATCGGTGCGGTACATCACCGAGGAAGCCAGCTATGGTTGGTACTTCCGGGGAATCCATAAGTGGGCTGCCACGCTGATGATCGCTGCAGTGATCCTGCATCAGATGCGGGTGTATTTCACCGCAGGGTATCGGAAACCGCGCGAGTTGAATTGGCTGATTGGCATGTGCCTGCTGCTGGCAACGTTGGGGCTGGGGTTTACTGGGTATTGCCTGGTGTTTGAACAGTTGAGTTATTGGGGTGCCACAGTGGCAGCCAATATCTGTGACGCCGTCCCGTTTGTCGGTGGCTTTTTCAAACAGATGTTGTTAGCGGGCGATTCCTATAACGAGCGTACGTTGTCACGGTTCTTTGTTTTGCACGCGGCGGTTTTGCCAGCGGTGATGATCCTGCTGTTGTTCGTTCACATCGCTTTCATTCGACTGCACGGCGTCACGGAACTTCGCTTTCCCGATGAAGATCAAAACAAGCCCAAGCACTTCAGTTTCTTCCCGGATCACTTCTTTACGGAAGTGATCATTGGCTTGCTACTGATGGTGTTGCTGAGTTTTCTGGCCAGCGTGGTGCCCGTCGGCTTGGGCCCCAAAGCTGACCCGCTAACGACGCCAGAGACAATTAAGCCAGAGTGGTTCTTCTACGTGATGTTCCGCTGGTTGAAGCTTTTTTCCGGCACGTTCGCCGTGCTTTCGATCGGATTTATCATCTTCGCGATGTATGCCTGGCCCTGGCTGGATTCGCTGATTCGCAAGATCACAAAACGCGAAGAATGCAGCACGTGGATTGGAATTGTGGCCGTGCTAGCGATCATCGGTTTGACCGTTTGGGAGGCCCTGGCGCCTCACTGACGAGGTGTGACTGACCAAGGTCGGCACCTCGCATCGATTCGTAGACTCGTTGAACAACTTGGTGGATCATGAATCTTCAAACCAAACGCACAATCATCTTCGTCCTGGGGCTGGCGTTCCTGGCATCTTTGCTGCTTGTGCAGTGGCAGGAAGTCGTCCGTCGCGAAGAGGAAGCCGGGCTGACCGTCACGCCTGTTTCCGTGCCGGCATCCAGTGAGCGCTGTTATGCGTGCCACAAGAGTTCGTCTCCTGGCATCATTGCCCACTGGGAAGGAAGCACACATGCGGAAAAGGGCGTCGGTTGTGTTGAATGTCATCAGGCTGACGAGCGCGACGCGGACGCATTTTTGCACCATGGAGCAACGATCGCGACGATTGTAACGCCGCGTGATTGTTCGCGTTGTCATGTGACTGAAGCCGCGGAATTCGCCGCCAGTCACCACGCCAAGGGCGGAAACATCCTTGCATCACTGGATAACTTCTTGGCGGAAACCGTCGAAGGCAACAGAGTTCCTTTCAATCCACATTCGCCCACACCTGGGATGGATGTGACCGAGGTCAACGGAATGGCCAGCGCTTTCACCGGCTGCCAGCAATGCCATGGTGGCAAAGTCGCGCTGACAGACAAGGACGGCAACATGATCAACGTTGATGATCTCCAGCCGGACCCGGAGACCGGCTTTCCCACAAACAGCGCCGCTGTCGCAGCGATTGCCAAGGATAGCAACGGCAAGCCGATCCTTCACACCGGCACCTGGCCCAACACGGGCATCGGTCGCATCAACTTGGATGGCAGCCTGGGGTCATGTTCGGCCTGCCATAGCCGTCACGATTTCTCTCCGCGCCGCGCACGGCAGCCGGAGAACTGCGGCAAGTGCCACTTGGGACCAGATCACCCGCAGAAGGAAATCTACGAGGAATCTAAACACGGTGTCGCTTTTCGTGATTTGCGCGACAAGATGAACCTGGATAGCAAGACCTGGATCTTGGGAGAGGATTACGCCCAAGCGCCAACCTGCGCCACCTGCCATATGTCGGCGAACTCTGTTGATCGCAAGGTGACACATGATCCAGGAACGCGGATCTCTTGGACGAATCGACCGCCTGTCAGCAAGTTGATGGATACGGATGCCAACGGCAAGATCATTGATGAAGTCGATCCGGTATTGCGGCAGGAAATGCTGGAAGGTGGCATATCCCATCAGCAGCGCCGGGCAAACATGCGCAACGTTTGCATGCACTGCCATACGGCGGACTATGTCTCTGGTTTCTACAAGCAGTACGATGACTTTGTGATTCTCTACAATGAGAAATTCGCCAAACCGGGCCGGGCGATCATGACCGTGCTGCAGGAACAGTCGTTGATTACGCACCCCAAACAGTTTGACGAAGAGATCGAGTGGACGTGGTTTTACCTCTGGCACCATGAAGGCCGACGCGCTCGGCACGGCGCTTCGATGATGGCGCCAGACTACGCGCACTGGCACGGGATGTACGAAGTTGCGGAACGCTTTTACCAGGAGTTGATTCCCCAAGCCCGTGAGATTGCCAATCATGCTGCTGTTGAAGGGCGTGAAGCGGAAGCTGCTGCCGTGCATCAAGTGATTGACGAAATCCTTGCCCGACCGGAACATCAGTGGATCGGTGGGGGTGAGCCGCCGCCGCCCAAGTAGTCTCGCGGCGGCGCATGACGCGCGAAGGACCGAGGTCGGAATGGACATCAAGGCCAGCTTGGGCTATGTCCTCAATGAATCGGGGGGAGCGCCCTTCGCGCAAGGATTCTATCAATTGTTGTTTCGGGACTATCCTGAACTGAGACGCCACTTTGAGCAGACAGACCTGGCCGTTCAGCAGATCATCCTGACTAACAGTTTGATCGTTGTTGTGGCTTTCATGGAGTATCGCAGTAAAACCATCAGCAAATACCTGGAACTCATCGGACACCGACACGCCTTGAGAGGGATTCCGCACGAGGATTATCCGAAGTTCCACGCGTCAATGCTCGGGCATTTGAAGGACTACCTTGGTGACCAGTGGACCGACAGGCTCCACGCCGCCTGGGACGAAGCTTTGAGTGAGGCGTTGGCGGTAATACAACAAGGGCACGAGCCCGGAGCCGGACGTTATTGAACGTGAGATGCCGCCGAGGTGGCGGATTTGCGAGAGCTAAATTCGCCTGTCCGATACGGTTAGTCGCGGCGATCCAGTCGGCCAGACTTGCGGAATGCCCACAGGAGCCGGACGCCCAACATCAGGCTGACGACGCAGCCGGATAATCCCAGGATTGAGACCTGGTGAAACAGCGGTGGTGCTTTCAAGCTCAGCATGACGGAACTGCCGAGGAAGAGTGCGCTGGCCAGTAAGCCCAGCACCAGCCGGTTGACGGAAGGTTCCAAGCCGCGATGGTCCAGGTGGACGTCAAACTTGCCAGTTTGGATCTGCTCGAAAAGCTCAACGAGACCGCCGGGCAGAGTCTCTGCCAGCCGCTCGATATCAATCAGCAGTCGGCGTAGCTTGCGCATCTTTCGCACAGGAGATAGCCGTCGCCAGATCAACTTGCGACGGTAGGGTGCCAGCACTTCGCCAAGGCTGAATTTTGGACTGACCAGCTTGGCTGTTCCGTCCAGCATCACCAACACCTTGAGTAGCACTCCCAGCCGCGCTGGGAACTTGATGTGGAAACGTCGTACCAGTGCCGTGAACTCGTTGACTGCGCCAGAGAAGTCAAACTCATCTAACGGCTGGTTGGCATAGTGTGACATGAAGTCCGCAACTTCCAGCGTCAACTCCGCGCGGTCGACCGCCGGCGGAACCTCGCTGACGCGGTGAATCAGCGTCGTCATTCGCACGGCATCTTGATCAGCAATCGCCAGCAACATCTCTTCGGCGGACTCGCGAAGTTGTTCATCGATGTGCCCCACCATTCCGCAGTCCACAAGCCCAATGACGTTGTTCTGGAGCAGCAAAATATTGCCGGGATGCGGGTCCGCGTGATAGAAGCCGTGCCGGAAGATCATCTCCAAGAAGACTTCAACGCCTGCCTTGGCGATCTCATCCTTGTCTTGTTCAGAAAACTGTCGGCAGTCTGGGTTCGGTGCGGAATGCGTGCCGTGTTGTTGAGTCGCCTGGGAAACGTTGCCATTGTTCCAGGAACCTGGGGTATGACTGTTGCCCTCCAAATCGAGATCGCTGCGAGCAAGCTCTGCCAGTTTGACGCCGTCCAGCCAATCCATCACCAACACGCATTCGGATGAGCATTCTTCATAAGGCCGGGGAATGCGAACGTGCTGGTTTTGTGCGAAGTTGGCTCCAAAGCGGACGAGATTTCGCAACTCGCGTCGGAAATCAAGTTCATGCATTAGCGTACGGCGGATCTCCTCCACGGATTCCGTTGGGCGATAATTCTGCAACTCCGGTACACGCTCCATCAACTGCGCCAGCCCGCCAAGGATGTCCAGATCAACGCGGAACTTCTTATCAATGCCGTGGTGGCGAACCTTGACGACAACCTCCTCGCCTGTCGTTAGCCGGGCACGATGCACTTGCCCAATGGATGCTGATGCCAGTGGCACTTCGTCAAACCGTTGAAACACGTCCTCTAGCGGTCGCTGCAAGTCATGCTCGATAGTTTCCCTAATGATCTCGAATCGCTCGCTCGGAGCGCCGTCTTGCAGCTTCTCCAACTCGGAAGCAACTTCATTCCCCACCAAGTCCGGTCGTGTGCTGAGGATCTGACCAAGCTTGATGAACGTGGGCCCAAGTTCCGTCAGGGCGAGCCGAATCCGCGCTTCCGGCTTATGGTGAGCAAGCCCAACGCCTTCGCGTTTGCGGAACAGCTTGCGGGGGAACTCCAGGTCCAGCCGGCTCGCCCAATTTGCCAGTCCGTACTTGCTCAATATCGAAACCACCTCAACCGAGCGATTGAGATTGCGATAGAGCTGCGGAATGCGGGCGAGTTTCATCTCAAACGGCAGCCGAAGCTGTGAGCGACATCGAGAAAAGGCCTTCCTTGAGCTATAGCCTTCCCCTATTGGTGATGATCAAACGGCGAATTTGATGCCCTGTTCAACTTTACCCTTGCGGCGGTGGGCGGGCCAGTTTCCGCTCATGGTTCAGTGCCCGGCAATCGGTATAATGCAGCCAAGTGCGTCCATGGGTAGTTCTCCGCTCCCCATATGGCAGCTTTTGCCGCAAGTTCTGCATTGTTTCATGGATGACAACTTGCCACAGCCTGAGGAAATTCTCCCTCGCTTCGGCCTGACTTCGTTCCGCCCGGGGCAGCGCGAGGTCATCAACACAGTTTTCTCGGGGCGAGATTGTCTGTGTGTGATGCCCACAGGCGGGGGCAAGAGCTTGTGTTACCAGTTGCCGGCGATCGCGCGCGAAGGGGTCGTGCTAGTGGTTTCTCCGCTGATCGCGCTGATGCAAGATCAGGTTGAACAATTGACGGCTTTGGGATTGCGAGCCACGTTCGTCAACAGTGCGATCAACTCACAAGAACAAGCCGCCCGGCTGGACCAAATGGCCGCCGGTGAATTTGATCTTGTCTATGTTGCCGCAGAGCGTTTCCGCAGCTCCCGTTTCTTGGAAGCCGCCGCTCAGTCCGGCTTGCAACTATTGGCCATTGATGAAGCCCATTGCATCAGCGAATGGGGCCATGATTTTCGTCCGGACTATGCTCGACTGGGTCATCATCGGGCGAAGCTGGGCAATCCTGCCACTATCGCTCTGACCGCCACGGCGACCGCGGAAGTTCGCCGCGACATCGCCGCGCAGCTCAACCTGACTGACCCAGAAGTCTTTGTTACCGGGTTCGCCCGTCCCAACCTGCATATGGCTGTCACCCAGCAGCGATCCCGGCGCGGCAAAGACAAGGCACTTGTGGATTTTGTCCGCAAAGTGACGTCGCCAGGTATCGTCTACACTGCAACGCGCAAGACGTGTGAAGAAACGGCCGAACTGCTGAACAGTGAAACACGGTTGAAAACCGTTCACTATCATGGCGGAATGCAGACGGAGGATCGAACCGCCGCGCAAGATGAGTTTATGTCAGGCCGTGCGGATGTCGTCGTGGCCACAACCGCCTTTGGCATGGGAATTGACAAGGCCAACGTTCGGTTTGTACTGCATTATCATATCCCAGGCAGCTTGGAAGCGTATTACCAGGAAGCCGGACGCGCCGGGCGAGACGGCGAGGATTCGCACTGTTTGTTGTTGTATGCCCGTCGGGATGCCGAGATCCAGGAATTCTTTATCGAGAATTCGTATCCGGAACCCAGGGTTGTCGCCAACGTGTGGGAATTCCTCCGCAGGCAAGAGGCTGATCCCATCGAGCTGACGCAACAGGAGATCAAAGACCAGCTTCATCTCTCAATTGGCAATGAGGGCGTTCGCGCTTGCGAGCATTTGTTGGAGCGTGGTGGCGTTCTGGAAAGAATGGAAAGCAATCAGAACCTCGGAATGGTCCGCCTGAGTAGTCCGCTACCCAGCATGGTGGACTACTTGCCGAAACAGGCGACTGTCCGTCGGCGAGTGTTGCAAGCGATTGAGAAAATGGTGACCGACGAGCGTGGCGAAATGTATTCCTTCTCGCCACGACAATTGGCATCTGCGTTGGGGCTCGATTACGTCTCGCTAACGCGGCATCTGCGCGAACTCGCGCAATTGGACGACTTTGAATATGTGCCTCCGTTTCGCGGTCGGGCGATTCGTTTGCTCCGCCCGGAACTTTCCTTCTCCGAGTTGGAGCTCGACTTCGACACGTTGGAGAAACGCAAACGGCAGGAGTACGCCAAGCTGGCGCGGATGCAAAGTTATGCAAACAATCCCGGATGCCGCCAATCAAACATTCTCGAATATTTCGGGCAACAGGACCGCACCGATTGCGGTGCCTGTGACAATTGTGAAACTTCCGACAAGCGGCCTGCACTGGCCAAAACGAGCGATTCCACATCGACAACCGAAGAATCCGGACTGGCAACTGTGGCAGTGAGAATTGCACTTTCAGGCGTTGCCCGAACCAAGGGCCGCTTCGGTCGCACGGTGGTTGCGCAGATGCTCTGCGGCTCAACGGCGGCCAAGATGACCAAGTTTCGTCTGACATCGTTGAGTACCTATGGACGGTTGGGCTTTCTCCGGCAAGAGCAGGTCGCTGACTTGCTGGATGACCTGGTCGACGCGGGGCTGGTGGAACAAGTGGATGTTGACAAGCACCGCCCTGTGGTCAGGCTTTCCGTGGCCGGTTCCGAAACCATGCGTGGTGAACGCACATTGCCGACGAGTCTTGCACTCAATCCGCAGGTGCTGATGGCACTGCGGATGAATCGCAGCCAGCTTCCCGCAGTGCCAACTCCAACACAGCCAGCTGTCTCTTCGAAGATGGTTGACAATCCGGAAACCGATGATTCATTCACCCGGGACTCATTTGCTGAAGTTTCAGTCACGGATTTGAACGTCCAATACGACGAAGATTCTGCGGTTCCGTCCTTCTCGGACCGAGAAACCAAGCACGATTTACCGCCGCGAGAATCTTCAGCCTCGCAACTTGTTGCCAATCGCGAAGAGCGCACGACAGCAGCACAACAAAGTGGCAGCGTGCGACAAAGTGACGATGGACAGGTGAACGATTCACACTATTGGACATGGCGGTTGTTCAAGGCTGGTTTTACGCCGTTTGAATGCGCACAGATTCGCAATCTGGAATTGGAAGTCATTCGAGACCATGCCTTCAGAGCCGCGCAAGCTGGACTGACGGTCGAACTGACGTGGTTTCTCTCTGCGGAAAAGATCGCGGCCATGGAAGACATGATTGGCGACTCGAATCCCAAACGCATTCGCCCTCTGCTCTCGGAGCTTCCTCGAGGAACGCGGTTCGAGGATGTTCAACTCTATTTGGCCTGTCGCGCAGCTCAGACGGCGGAAAGTGCTGTTGATTGACGCAAAGGTTCTAGAACGGAAGTCGACTTGTCCTCAATCCTCACCATTCCGGAAATCGTCGGACTTGATTCCCGTCGCAACCAGATTCGCATCCCACCGGAAACGGATGTCCCGTTGACTCCGCGCGTGCGCGCGATCATCGATACCGCCGAGTTTCGCCGGTTAGCAAGAATCAGCCAATTGGGGCTGGTGGCCTTGGTCTATCCGGCGGCAATTCATACGCGGTTTGAGCATTCGCTGGGCGTTTATCGTCTGGCGCTCCACTATTTGAAGCAGCTCTCTCACGATGAGCGCTTTCGCGCGATCATTGAACGTCGTGATGCGGAGTTGTTTATCGCCGCCGCACTGCTGCATGACCTGGGACATTGGCCATTCTGCCATCCGTTGGAAGACATCAAGCTGGCAGCTGTCCCCCGGCACGAGGTTTTTGCTAAGAGCTTCTTGTTGGAGGGAAAACTTGGCGATGTTCTCCGTAAGGATTGGGATCTCGATCCTGCAGAAATTATGGCGCTGTTGAGTGAAAAACCGGCTGACCACAAAAGCCGCATTCTCAATAGCATGCTTTCCGGTCCTATTGATATCGACAAGATGGATTACTTGCCGCGAGACAGCCTGCACGCCGGCGTGCCCTACGGGCGCAACTTTGATCAAAGCCGGCTCATCGGCAGCTTGTGCCTGAACGAATCCTGCGATGGATTGGCAATCACCGAGAAGGGCAAAACAGCTGCGGAAATGATTGTTTTTTCGCGGTATGTGATGTTCAGCGAAGTCTACTGGCATCATGGTGTTCGCTCGGCAACCGCCATGTTGCAGAGAGCTTTTTTTGATCTGCACGGTAAATTGGAACTGGATCAACTCCTTCGCATGGCAGAAGCCGAGATGATCGCAGAACTGCGAGGAGCGGCTTCCGGCACAGCAGTCGAAAATCTGCTGGCAGGATTATTTGGCGCGCAACGAAGACTTTATAAACGGGTTGCTCAATTCAGCTTCTTTGAGGATCGCGAGATTTATCAACGCCTCGCGCGGCGCCCCTATGGCTGGCTTGTTCGCTGTGCAGCACAGTTCGCTTCGATTGCCAGCGAAGTCTTGGGCGAGCCAATCTCACCTCACGAGGTGATCTTCGATGCTCCGCCTGTTGAACGTGAAGTGGAGTTCAACGTTGATGTGTACTACGGCAAGGAAAACTGTTACCGCCGGCTGGGAGATGTTTCGCCCGTAGTGCGGGCGCTGGCCGAAAAGCAGTTTGACGACTTCGTCAAACGCGTTCGATTGTTCGCCAACGCGCGACTCGCCCACGAGCTGCGCGGCATCGAAAATCTACGACAGCTGATCAACCAGGCCGTTGAGGCTACAGAGTCTTCAAACGACAGTGTGGGGTACGCTTCTTCCTAGCGAATATTCATCTCACAGCTCAGACCGCCGGCGGCCGGGACATACGCGCTGCGACAATAATCCATAACCATCCGATCTGAGCTGAACCGCCAGGCGAGAGAGCTGATCGAGTTTTTCATCCGCTGAATCCACTCGCGTGGGAATCCATCAGCATCGCGCTCGTAGTACATCGGGATCACTTCCTGTTCTAGCACTTCGTACAGGTATTTGACATCGCGCTGGTCGGCAACTTCGTCCGACGTGTGGCTGGTTCCCTTGCCGATTGCGAATCCGTTGTTGCCGTCGTAAGCTTCCGCCCACCAACCATCCAGGATGGAGAGATTCAAGCCGCCGTTGAGGACAACCTTTTGGCCGCTCGTGCCTGAAGCTTCCAACGGTCGCCGTGGATTGTTGAGCCAAACGTCAACGCCTTGCACCAGGTATCGGCCGACATTGATGTCGTAATCCTCCACAAACACGACACGGTTGGCGAACCGTGGATCATGCCGCAAGTTGGCAATCTGCTGAATCAAGGACTTGCCAGGCTCATCGGCGGGATGGGCCTTGCCAGCGACGATGAACTGCACCGGCTGAGTGCTGTGCGTCACGATATCTGCGAAGCGATCCAGGTCCGTGAGCATCAGCGCCGCCCGCTTGTACGTGGCAAAGCGTCGAGCGAATCCAATCGTCAGCACGTGCGGGTCCAGAATGTTCCTCGCCGCCATAACTGCTTCTTCGCTCTCTTCCCGGCGGCGGTATTGCCGGCTCACACGACGGCGAACGAAAGACAACAGCATGTTCTTCAAGCTGTAGTGCGTTTCCCACAGTTCCCCGTCATCGACATTGTGAATATCTTGCCAGACTTCAGGCTCGCCGATTCGGTCGTCCCAGTTGGCGACGAACTCACGATCGTACAATTGTCGCATCTGCCAGGCGAGCCAAGTTGATGTATGCACCCCGTTGGTAATATGGCCGATGGGGATTTCCTCTTCCACGCGCCACGGCCATAACTGCGCCCACATTCGTCGGCTGATCTGTCCATGCAGTGAACTGACGGCGTTTGCCCTCCGCGAGGTCTTTAGCGCCATCACGGTCATACAGAACGTCTCGTCATTGTTGGGTGGTTCCACACGGCCCAGTTCCATCAACTGTTGCGAGGAGATCCCCAACTGATCTCGCAACGGTCCCAGGTGCTCCTCGATCAAGCCTGCGTCGAAACGGTCATGCCCTGCAGGCACAGGTGTGTGCGTGGTGAAGACCGTGCATTGAGCGACTTCTCGCAGGGCCTCTCCGTAGTTGAGTCCGTCATCTTCCATCCGCTGCCGGATCACCTCCAGAGGGGCGAAAGCGCTGTGTCCTTCGTTCAAGTGGTAAACGCCTGGGGTGATTCCCAAAGCGTTGAGCGCCTTGACACCGCCCACGCCAAGCACCAGCTCTTGCCGAATCCGCGTGCGATGGTCACCGCCGTACAATCGGGATGTCAACTCTCGATCTTCGGGCTTGTTCCCTTCCGTGTCACAATCCAAGAGGTACAACCGGACGCGACCGACACGTAGCAACCAAACTTTGGCGACCAAGGTCCCTTGCCGAGTCTCGATGGAAACCGTGATCGGTTTGCCGGCGGCATCGACGGCAGGCTGCATGGGCAGGTTCTGCACATCCGTGTTCATGTACTCTTCTGCCTGGTAGCCATGCTCATCCAGGTGCTGCTTGAAATAACCCTGATCATAGAACAGGCCCACAGCGACCAGCGGAATTCCTAGTCCGCTGGCGCTTTTGATGTGGTCACCCGAAAGCACACCCAAACCGCCGGAGTAGATCGGGATTGATTCGTGCAGCCCGAACTCTGCGGAAAAATAGGCGACCGGCCGCGCCCCCAGTACGCCAGCATGTGTGCTTCCCCATGTCGCGCGGGACGGATCCAAATAGTCCCTCATTTGCCGGTAAGCGTGGTTGATCCTGCTATAGAGGACCATTTCCTGCGCTCGAATATCAAGTCGCTCAGGCGTGAATTCCGCGAGCAGCGCAATGGGACTGTGGTCCAGCTTGCGGAACCGGATCGGGTCCAAATCGCGAAACAGGTTGGCGACTTCCGGCTGCCAGCTCCACCACACGTTCTGCGCCAACGCTAAGCATTTTTGGTAGAGCGATTCCGGGGAAATGTCCGCCACGCGAGATTCCGTCAATCGATCCACGATCATTTCACCTGATTGCGCGTTCACGTTGTTCACGCCTCCGGATTGCGTGTCAGTTCCATCTGCATAAACCGCGAAGTTGCGGCAACTTGGGATAATCCACCCCATGAAACGCACAGCGTGGCGAAAACCGGGCATCTCGTCAAGTTAACGCTTGTGTCTTCCCGGCACGCAGCGAGCGGGCGTCTTCTAGCATCGGACGACGTGCGAAGTGGCTAGAAGGATTTTCCAGTCATGCTGGGTTGCGCGGTCAGCACGGATTGCGCCACCAGACCGGTCCCCTGGCGGGTGTTCGTTGAGTAGGATGGCAATGCTGTGATCACATCCGTGCAGTTCAACGCAGGAGTTCGATGTCCAACGAAGTTCAAACGCCTGAATCCCCCTTGCTTGCTGATTTGTGTGCGCAACTCGCTGGGCTTGCTGCGGAGACGGACATCCACAACACATGGCCGGAAGCCCAACTTCGCCTGTGTGGAGAGTACGGCGTTTATCGCTGGTTCTTGTCGCGGGAAGTTGGCGGTTTAGGCTGGTCAGCGGCCGACATAGTTCGTGGATATCTCCGTTTATCCTCCGCCTGCTTGAGCACCACGTTCATCATCACACAGCGGACCGGCGCTTGTAATCGAATTGCTTGCGGCCAGAGTAATCACGCCCGCGACGCGCTGCTGCCGGAATTGCTGACTGGCGAGAGCTTTGCCACCGTCGGCATCTCGCACCTGACCACCAGTCGCCGGCATCTTGCAAAGCCGGTGCTGACGGCAGTCGAAACAGCGGATGGATTTTTGCTAGACGGATACAGCCCTTGGGTCACAGGCGGAGATCATGCTGAGACCATCGTCATCGGAGCGACACTTAAGGATGATCGGCAGATCTTGGTTGCGCTCCCTGGAGACGCCACTGGCGTTTCCGCAGACCCACCGCAGCAGCTCGTCGCGCTGACCTCAAGTCACACCTGCGCGGTCCGCTGCAACAACGTGCATGTAGATCGACAGTGGCTACTGGCTGGTCCCGCTCACGATGTGATGACGTCCAGCGGCGGAACTGGCGCTGCGACAGGCGGACTGCAAACATCCACGTTGGCCGTTGGTTTGGCCGACGCGGCTATCACTTTCATGGAAGGTGAAACTGCCCAACGCGGCGACCTGCAAGAACCCACTAACGAACTGCGGCGCGACCAGCAGCAACTTCAAACAGACTTGCTGGAACTGGCTGCCGGGGAACACCCCTGCTCGCTGGAAACATTGCGAATCAGAGCGAACAGCCTCGTTCTTCGCGCCACGCAGGCGGCTTTGACGACCGCCAAAGGGGCTGGCTATGTCAGCGGACACCCCACAGGTCGCTGGTGCCGCGAAGCGTTGTTCTTTTTGGTTTGGAGTTGTCCGCAGCCCGTAGTGCAAGCGAGTTTGTGCGAGCTGGCAGGTTTGAGTGATTGATAAGCACTGGAAATCAAGCGCAATGCGGATTTCTGCGCAGTGCCGCTGGCGTCTATCAGCTGGCGTTGATTGACCGTGCGGGGAGCGATCACCACTTTAAAGAGAGGGCCGTGGCGACGTACTGAGAAGTGTACGGGGAGCGAACTTCTCTGATGGCGCGTCTGGCAAGACCTGGATCACGGCTCCGGCGTCCAAACCGTCACTGCCAGAAAGCCGCGCGGCATTGTCCATGCTCTCATCCAAGGTGTAGGCCAGGATCGAGTGCTTGTGGTAGAGCGCATCCTGGTGGGAGACGTTGGCGAAATATGCTCGACTGCCGTGCATGGGACCGGACGATCCCGGCCAAGCGTCATTCCAGGCGGTTTCGTCAAAGGATGTTGGGTTCCAAGGGTCGGACGCGTTGACGATTTCCCAGAAGCGGGTGAAGTTCTCGTAGAAGATTCCGCTGCCCAGCCAAGAAACTGCGGAACGTTGTACGTCCACTGGCTCTGGTCCGGTTTGTGTCAGTAGAACGGAATTCGTGTCGCCGATTAAGATGCTGTCGGCAAAGTCAGTCTTTAACACGAGTCCTTGTGCTAGCTGGCTAACTGGATTGCTGATCTTGACTAACCCTTTGCCGAGTTTGGCCGTGAGGTGTTTAACGTCCAAGGAGTAGAGAGGCGCAACTTGTTCTTCGCTGCCAACGTGACCATTAAGTAAGTAACCGGACGTCGCCAGAATTCCGTTGTGCCAGCTGATCTCCGTGGCCAGTCCATCAGCGTTGACCAAACTTCCTTCGCCACGAGCGACGCAGTCCCGCAACTCAATCTTGGCCGTCGCTGATGCATTCTTGGGAGCAACAGGGAACCAGTTGCCGAGCACTTCAGGCAGCAACATCTCTTGTTCCTGTGCATGGGAACGGACAGAAACAAATCTTACGTCTTGATTCTTGACCATCTCCCGACTGGTAAACGGATGATTTTGTGCATTGATGATGGTCAGCCAGCAACCCTCAAAGATTAGCCGGCTGGCGCCGATCTCAAACAAACTCAAGCCGGCCGCGGATTGGTTTCCGGCCAGATCAAGTTCAAAATCGACATTGATCACTTCGAGCTTGTCACCGCGGACGTCCAACATACTCCTCGTCGCCGGCGGCTCCTGAGGACGGAAGACAATGACCGGGCGATGGCCTTCGCCAGCACGCAGCACTAAATTGGCATCAGGCAATTGGATCGGTTCGGATTCTGTTAGCCGCCCGGTAAAGTGGAGTTCAATCCAGTCACCACTTTGGGCGGCTTCCAACGCAGACTTGAGTGTTCGGAATGTTTGCGGTTCCGCGTTTGGCGCCTGCGGGTCGACGATCAATCGCTGCGGCCCAGTTCTCACCGCCAAGTCAGTGTTACCGGTAGACGAAGGACTGGCCACAGACTCAATGCCAGGACTTGGTAACAGATCTTCGCCTGGCGGCAAATCTGGCGGACTCAGTTCGCTGGGAATTTCTGCGCGACCCTGGTTATCAGACTTCGGTGATCCATCAGAGTTGGCCAGTGTATTGGAAGCGGGTAGTTGACCCTGAAGTGGACCAAGATCCGTTTTGTCTTCATCATCTGTTTGGACGATTGCTGTTCCGGAATTGCCTAATGGCTGTAAAAAGGTATCCACCGGTGGCGGCTGATTCGGATCCGTTGAACTGGGCGGGTGTTGCAGGGCTCCGGACAAAGCGGCACCTGACTGACCGTCACTTTCCGCAAGGTTGGTGTCAGACGGCGCAGCGACCTGCTCCACGGACAAATCACCGACGGAGGAATCGACTTGATTGTCAGCACCTTGGTTGGCTTGAACTAACGCTCCGTCATCGTCCGCTTGGCGCGAGCCATCGTCAGAGGAAATTCCCGCGGCGTTGTTGGAGCTTTGCAGATAAGCTTGCGGGGCATCCAGCGGACTGTAGGGCCGGAAACTCCGGCTATCGCCTGACTGCGAGAGGAAAACATCCAGCAGGACAACGCAGAAGACAAGCGCCAACGTAGGAACCAACCAGTATGCATGTTGCCGGGTGAGAGCCATCCAGAGCGGTTCGGCAATGCGGTATTCCCCGGAGGAATCAGCCAGATCCAGGCCAAGTGAGTCAGCAGCTGCCGTGACATCAACGAGAAGTTGATGCGCCGTTTGCTGACGAGAGCGTGGGCTTTTGGCCAGCATTGTCCGCAGCAGACCAGCGACTTCACCCGGAACATCTGGATTGAGATCGCGCACGTCAGTGGGCTCCGCTCCTTGATGTCGGAGCAGTTTCTGCAACATGGTGCCTTCCGGGAACGGAGGTTGACCAGTCAGCAAGAAATACAGTGTGCAGCCAAGCGAGTAGATATCGCTACGAACGTCCGCGTGTCTGGGATCGTGCGCTTGCTCAGGCGAGACGTAATCAAACGTGCCCAATGTTGCGCCGGAATTGGTTAGATCATCTCTTGGTCCCAAGGAGCCAAGTCGAGCCAAGCCCATGTCGACAAGTTTGGCACGGCCGGCAGGTGTGACTAATACGTTAGACGGCTTAATGTCGCGATGGACGACACCCCGTTCGCTGGCGTGTTCCAATGCTTGAGCGATTTGAAAGGTCAGGTCCAGCGCCAGCTTCCACGGTAATGCACCCTCCGCGATCACGAGGTCTCTTAGGTTATCTCCTTCGACGAACTCAAACGCCAGGAAGTGGAAGCCATTATCCTCGCCCACATAGAACACACGCGCGATGCCTTGGTGATCCAAACGGGCGGCTGACTCGGCCTCAACACGAAACCGTTTCAGCACATCTGGCTGAGACGCGGCGTCGGGGCTGAGGACCTTGAGAGCAACGGTCCGTTTGAGCCGCGTATCATAAGCGCGAAAGACGACGCCCATTCCGCCGCCGCCAATGAACTCACGTAGCTCGAAATGTTCGAGCATCTGGCCGGTCAATTCCTCTGCCAACGCCCGTTGGATCAACGTCCGTGGTGCCTGACGCCTGCCGGCTTCGGGGGTAGCTTGAGTGATTTCACTGGCAGCAGAAGGTATCGCAGGTGGACCTGAATGTGCAGATGTGTTGAGCTCGTGTGCTGCCGGAGAATCAACAATGACGGCGCCGTTGGAGAGGTCGAACTCCCGACGAAAAGAACTAGATTCTTCCGCCAAGCTCGCATCGCTGGCTAGCCGTTCGGTCAGGTCCTCGCGCCCTTCTCGATGGTTCTCAGCGAGTTGGGTCACGGACAAGTCAGAAACAACCGCCTGGGCGTCGTCATTGACAAGGTCTTTGGTAAAAAGTCTTGTCGTAGCGTGTCCTGTCTCACGTTGGGAAGTGTTTGACACTGAATGACCACTCGCAAGCGAATCCAGTTTCGCTTGCGCGTCCATCGACGAATCTGATGATTGTCGTTCACTCATCAGGAGTCTGCGATCATTGAAATTGATGATTCACCAGCTTGCCCGCTCCCCAAATCCGTTGCACCCAGGCACCCGCTGGCGCCGGATTGCGTGAGATTCGGGCCCCGCGACTTCTCATTCGGCCTGACTGGCGACTTCTTTCCCCGAAAACGCGCGAATGCGCCCACTGTAGAAATGACGAAAACTGCCGGGGAATTGTTCATTGTATTTTACCCCCCCGCTGGAACCATCGTCAATCAAGGGCTATCGGCTTTCGGTTGATGGCCGCTCCGGTGAATTTTGTCACCGTACTTTCTTCGTAAAGTGTTTGCTGCCAATGGGAAGTCCGCTTACGCTAACAGCCTGCTGAAAACACCACTAGAGCGTTTCAACCCCGCGCCAAGACGAATGTCTTCGCGCACGGATTTCGAATCGTGGTGCTTTTGTGCGGCGATTCACTCCCGCCAGGGATTTTTTGCTGTCCGTCGAAGATTCAATGGTTGGCAAGACAGCTCCTGGCCAAACGTCTCTGCGGATCGATCGCTGGTGGCAGAAACTTGTGGCTCTTTGTCCTATTCGCATCCTGGTTATACGGTCCGTACCGCTCAAGACCATTTGTTTCTTATGGCCGATACGCCCCGTTCCAAACCTGACGACGAAGACACCAAGGAGCTACTCGGCCGCTATCAGGCAGGAGATGACCGCGCCGCCGAAGAATTGTTCTCTCGATATATGCGGCGATTGATTAGTTTCGCCAACAGCCGTTTGTCCGCCAAGATGGCCCGCCGTGTAGACCCAGAAGATGTCGTCCAGTCGGCCTATCGTAGCTTTTTCCACCATGCCAAGACCGGCCGATACGTGATTGAGAACAGCGGCGATCTTTGGCGGCTGTTGGTCGTGATCACGCTCAACAAGCTGCGGCAGAAGGTCGAGTTCCACACCGCCGGCAAACGTGGCATCAATCTGGAACAAAGCGTCAAACGGGACGGTTCCATGGCTCGCCTCGCGCCGCAGGCGCTCAACCGTGAGCCGACGCCACAGGAAGAACTTGGCTTGATCGAAGAAATCGAACAGCTCACCGAAGGCATGGACGAACTGCAACGGCAGATTGTGGAGTTGCGCCTGCAAGGCTATCGACTGGAAGAAATCGCGGACGAAGTCTCCCGCAGCGAGCGAACCGTACGCCGCGTAATGGACAAAGTCAAAACCCGGCTACAGCAGCGAATGGAAGAGAGCTCGCAATGAATTGAGCGAGTTTACGGCTGCGCGAGCGAATTTGGATGCGACCAAGGCGCTCTCTATGTCAACTTTGCAATTCTGTCAGTTGAAGATTGCAATAGTCTCTTAGCCCGAGCGTAGAAATCCTCAAAACGCACGCAATTCTGCCGAGCTAGTTTCTGGCATTCCGTTTGCAATGGCTCGCCGTAGAAATTGCGGGATTATCTTGCGAACAGTAGTGGATGAGTCAGCATTCAAACGATGCTACTTCCACGCTTCCAACCTAAGGCTCTGATAGTTGCACGACCTCCACGTCGGTCAATAGGGCTGGCAGGACTCGAACCTGCGACCAAGGGATTATGCTTACCACTACAGCTTTCGCTGCCCCTTTCGGGTTTGTGGTCTGGACTGTCTCTTCTCTTTACGAGTTCGCCGTACAGTCTCTACACCTTCCTCGCGTTGAGGCTTGGCTCGGGATTAGCATGTCTCTTTGACGAAGCCTTCCCCGAATTTGACGAATTCTACTGAAGCCCTCTCGCGAAGGCAGCAGCAACCCAATCTCGCTCACCATGCGCCCAAGATCAGGCGTTTAGGCTTGCTCGCTTAAGTCCCCTGCTCTAACCAACTGAGCTACAGCCCCCGTTACCGTCGAATTGTAGCCGACTTGTCAGGACACGACTACTGTGGGGCTTTCCCAGCACATGTTGAGTGCAGCATTGATGGCGGAATAAAACAAGCCGCAAGTCCTTGCGAACTTGCGGCTTGGCGAATCGGGGCGACAGGATTTGAACCTGCGACCTTCTGGTCCCAAAGCCCTTGGGCCGAGCCGCTGTATTCGGCTTTTTCCGCATGAATTGTGGGATTCTAGCAACGTTCGAAGCTGTTTTCAATCATTGCGATGCGTTACATGTCACATCGCTGTTTGCGGTACTTCGGAATGCGACGGTTCGGTAAACCGGTAGGCTACCGAAATGCGATTTGCAGCGATGTTCACCGGGGGCTGCCAACATTGCGCCCACGGCTAATTCAAGTGATGTGATGAGCCGACAGAAACTGTGTGGGCAATGGGATAACCAGATAAGGCGATTCAGCTGACCGATTCTGCGAGGCGATCCAACAAGCATTTCAACTCTATGGTTTTGGGACAAGCAAGGGACTTGTGCCTGTGGTCACAGACGATTGCGTCGAAGTGACGACGAGAGAATGTCGGCCGATTCACCTCGAAACCCATGACGAAACGCTATGCAAACCGCGTTTTCCGTAAGACCATGGCCGACGGTAGTTCACATTTCACATGGGTAAGCGACAGGTGCCGGTGACGGGCTGAGTCGTTTCCATCTATTCGGAGCATAATCGGGTGCTCGCACCCGGCGATTTCAATATTGCCGCGATCTCAGACGATAAACGTACATTGCCAGCGAGGACGAACGGCGCCATATTGGATTCTGGTATGGCAAGGAAACCAACAAGTTTTACCTGGACATCGTCCAGATCACTGGCGACCGTGACCAAGCGCATCGTCTCGCAGTCGAGAATAACCAAGAGGCTCATTATGACATTGAACGAGCCGACGTTGTCTTCGTCGCATCCAGCGACCAACGACGATACTCCCGTGGAGGCTGGGGAAACGTCCGATTGCTTCTTAACCGTATTCGGTCGTGACGCAACCGCAGAAGACATCTACGAGACCGGCCTCGACATGATCCGACGCGCGCACGGAATCCCGCCCGGCGAGCCGATCCCTGAGCACCTGCTCGAGCGCGAGGGAGACGAGTAGCGGCATGATCGAGATTCTCACCAATGCGTGGGGAGCGAACCAACGCCCAAGCTGCTCATCAGGCGGCCTCCGATTGTCGTCTCCGCCAAACTCCGGCGGCAAAGGTGGGTGCGGTGCGCTTGTCGATATACGATTCTCCGTGATGGCTCGTGACGTGTGCCGAAGAGCGTTGGTTGTGTTCCTGCCCTCAGCTTCAACATAAGTGGCGTAGGAGCACCGCCCCTTCTGAAGCTTGCACTTCCCGGGCCCAGGGCAATCCGGCACGCTTAAGGATTCGCTCATAGCGTTTGTACCCAGCAGCTGCGAATGAACGTGAAATCGCCGAAGAACAACACTTTCGGCTCAAATCTCGCGCATCAACCGTAAACCGTCACATGGTACGACTACTACAGGGTTAGGGGAACTTGACGATAGGCGCCGCTTGGCGGGGAACATACGGGCTCACCAAGCGAGTAACACAAACGCGACTGCTTGCAAGCCGAATACAGATCACACGCCGAAGTATTCGCGGTACCAATCGACGAAGCGTGTTATGCCTTCTTCCACGGTTGTTTCAGGGC
>JALCBR010000180.1 GCA_028066245.1 Pirellulales bacterium
TCGGCTTCAACGTTCCGCTGGTCGTTCGCCTCGAAGGAACGGAAGTGCAAGAAGGCCGCAAGATCTTAGCTGAGTCCGACGTCGACATCATTACTGCCGAAGATTTGACCGATGCAGCCAAGAAAGTGGTTGCGAGTTTGGGGGCGTAGGAAGAGATGAAGAGATAAGGGACAAGAGGATAGATACGCCCCAACGCCCTCTGGGGAATTAGCATATTTCCTCGCTAATCACTTAGCTCACACACGGACTTCAACTCACATCGCCAGCACACTTTCTAGCCTCTTACCTCTCTCCTCCCATGTCCATCCTTGTCAACAAAGCCACTCGCGTCATCTGCCAAGGCATCACCGGAAAAGCCGGCGCTTTTCATACCAAGAATTGCATTGAGTATGGAACCAACGTGGTTGCCGGAGTCACGCCAGGAAAATCTGGCGAGACCGTGGAAGGCGTTCCTGTCTTTGACACAGTCGCTGAAGCCGTGGATCAAACCGGGGCAGACGCTACGATGATCTATGTGCCGGGCGCATTCACGGCGGATGCCATCTTCGAAGCCCTGGACGCCGGGATCAAGGTCATTGTTGCCATCACAGAAGGTGTGCCTGTCATGGACATGGTGGCTGTTTACCGGGCTGTGCGGGCGAGCGACGCAGTACTGATCGGCCCAAATTGTCCCGGGTTGATTACGCCCGGTGAATGCAAAATCGGCATTATGCCCGGCTACATCCATCAGCCCGGCAAGGTGGGCGTTATCAGCCGCTCCGGCACGCTGACCTATGAAGCCGTCTGGCAAACATCCAACCTGGGTTTGGGTCAGAGCACATGCGTCGGCATCGGAGGTGATCCGATTGTGGGAACGTCCTTCATTGATCTGTTGGGACGTTTTCAAGACGACGACCAAACCGAAGCCATCTTGATGATGGGCGAGATCGGCGGCAACGCCGAGGAGCAGGCCGCGGAATTCGTCAAAGCCAACGTCACCAAGCCTGTCGCGGCGTTCATTGCCGGAAGGACGGCTCCTCCAGGCAAACGAATGGGACACGCGGGAGCCATTATCTCGGGCGGAAAAGGAACGGCCTCAGAAAAGATCGCCGCGCTAGAGGCCGCCGGCATCACTGTGGCTGAAAGCCCTGCCGATATGGGGACGGCCGTCCAACGGGCCATGCATGTGGCTTGAGCAACCTTAGCGATTGCCGCGTTTCCGCGCGGATCGCTCTTGTTGTCGAGCCTTGGACAAGTTGGTAATCGACGAGAGCTCAAGGGCAAGATGCCTGCCATATCTTCCTGATCGCGGAAAAACCCTACTTGATCGGCGTGGACGTGATGACGAAACGCGTAGCGGTGGGGTGGACGATCCTGAACTCGTGAAGCTTTCATTGACTGAGCTCGGCCCTCGGAGAGTGACGCTATCAACGGAGCGTTTATCTGCCAGAGCCTGCACAGGGAGCAAGAAGACGTCATGGAAAAACACCGGATCTATACAACAAGCTTCGCAAGCGTCTATCCCCACTATGTCGCCAAGGCAGAAAAAAAGGGGCGAGCGAAAGCAGAAGTCGATGAAATCATTCGCTGGCTGACAGGCTATAGCCAGAAGAAGTTGGAAACGCAGCTGGAGAAAAAGACGGACTTCGAAACCTTCTTTGCTGAAGCACCACAACTCAATCCGTCACGAGCGTTGATTAAGGGCGTAGTTTGTGGGGTACGGGTGGAAGACATCGAAGAACCAACAATGCAGGAGATCCGATACTTGGATAAGTTGGTTGATGAATTGGCTAGGGGCAAGGCGATGGAGAAGATTTTGCGGAAGGAGTAAACCTATAGACTGGCGATTGTCGGCGTTTCGCGCCGATCGCACTTTTTTGTCGACCCGTGAACGAGTTGGTAGCCTGCAAGGGCAAGAACGCTTGGCTCCAACTTCGGTCTCACAGACCATAACGGGAGGGGACGATGCGAACTAAGGTAAGCACTGGGTTTCACCGTTGGTAGAGTGTGGCGTTGGCGATCACACTAGGGGTGACTTCTTTAGTTCGAGAAACTCGGGCACAGAATGAACTGAAAGACACGGCCGGTGAGAAACTACCGCCAGTCTTGCATTTTGTTCCACGGTCTGGCGAGATGCTGGAAATCGCCGTGTTCTCTACGATTCGTAGTGCCAGAGAGGTCCCGCCGGACGCCGGACACTTGATCCCTGAAATGGTGGCTCTCTATCGAGAGCTCGCCGTCATAGATACGCTTCCCCGTCACAAGCGCGAAAGTTATCAAGAGAAACTTGAATACTACATGGTCGATTTGGGGCTGTTCGTCATTTGACGACTTTAAGCGGCAACAGCAAGGCGAAGACAGGCCGAGGCAGAGAGGCGGCAGTTTGGGAATGATCGGCTATTACAGCCTGACGCCGGCACTGGTTGTGCGTCAGACAGGGACGAATCTTGCTGAGATCAATCGCCTGTGCGCTTGTTGCGAGGAGGGCTGTGTTTGCTATTGCTTTACGTGACTCCCGCTTATCGAAGAACGATCATCGTTAGCCGACCCGTCCTTTGAACTATCGCCCACCGCGCCCTTGGTTCCCACCGCGCCCTTGATTTCCACCGCGCCCTTGATTCCCACCGCGCCCTTGATTCCCACCGCGCCCTTGATTCCCACCGCGCCCTTGATTCCCACCGCGCGCCTGGTTGTTCCCACCGCGCCCTTGATTTCCGCCACGCGCCTGGTTGTTGTTGCCGATATTGAAGTTTCCACCACCACGGTTGCCGTTGGAATTTCCAAACTGGCGGGTCCCGTTGTTGCGGTTGTTGCTGCTAGGTCGCGTCAGCGAAACGCTGCTTTCCAGGCGATCACCCATGACGTTTTGTAGGATATCAATGACGTATTCAGGATTGATCCTGGGTGTCTGGATCACCTGAACCCTGGGCTGATTCTGTTC
>JALCBR010000048.1 GCA_028066245.1 Pirellulales bacterium
CTCTTGCATCGCTCTACAGCCATTGTGGGCTTTGGCGTATATTCCCACGCACGATGGATCTCCGCCGATCAAGCCTGACCGCTGAGCGACGTCGCCGACTCCTCAGCGAGGAATCCGGCCTAGCGCCGACGCGCGGTGATTTTGTGAATGATGGCAAGAGCACGGCATCGGCGAGCGCTCCGAAGAAGCGGCGCACCCGGAAGGAACGCTATACGCCGGACGCGTCATGGGATCAGCAGCCACGAATTACAGATCTCGTTCCCAGGCGAAAGCTCGTCATTGCCGCATGGCTGGTGTTAGCGGCACTGTGCATCACCGGGCTGGAATGGCTCTACGCCTACATGCCATCGATGGCCGCGCGAACGACCGATGGGCGAATCGCCGCTTTCGATTTGGACGGTGAAGGGAGCCTGGCAGCGTATTTTTCGTCCATCCTCCTGTTCCTGGCGGGCTGGACGGCAATCTTAATCTTTACGTTGCGACGCCACCGGTTGGACGATTACCGTGCCCGATACCGAATATGGCTCTGGGCTGCGTTGGCTTGGTTAACGATGTCCCTGGATGAATCCGGCAGCCTGCACGAAGGATTCAAGGAATTCATGTCGTACGCCACCGGCAGTCGCTTATACGGCGATGGCTCTCTCTGGTGGGTGCTGGCGTACGCGGCTGTGTTGGGCGTCATCGGCTTACGGCTCTTATGGGACATGCGCTCCTGCCGCCCTTCCACAACGGCCATTTCGCTCTCGGCAGTGTCGTTTCTCGTCGCCGTGATCGTGCAGTTGGATCTGGTGATGCCTCAAAGCGGAGCCAAGGCGGTGATGGTGGAGGAAGGATGTGAAATGGCCGGAGCTGTCTTCCTCCTGTTGGCTATGGTCCTGCATGCGCGGTTCGTCATCTTTGACATTGAAGGCAAATACAAGAAAGCGACAGCCGTCGCAACGAAACAGTCGGCAAATTCCAAAGCAAAGGACTCTCCTGCAAACAAGCAGGAAGATCTTAATGAGCCGAGCGGGGCAGACGCGGAACAGCGTCGAGGCGGTTTGCTTCCGTGGCGACGGAAGAGCCGCAAGCGTGGAGCCCCTACTGACGGAAACACCGATCAAGAAAAACGAGACGAATCGTCCCACCGTTCCTCTGCTGGCAAACGGGCCGAGAAACGCGCAGCCAAGCAGCACAAAGCTACGCAAGACCACGAAAAAAAGCAGCCATCTCCCGAGGAAGCCAGTGAGCCGCAATTGACGCGCCGCGAGCGGAAGGAAATGGCCAGACAAAAGAAACGCGAGCAAGCCGAGCAACTCCGCGTCGATCAAGCCGAAGAGCCGAAGAAGCCTAGAAGGTTTGGATTGCTCCGCCGCAAACCGCAACAGGAACCAGCCACGGCGACCGTTGCGGCAAGCTCGCCCAAAGCGGACAAGAAATCCTCGTCAGCAAAGTCGGAATCCGCACGATCAAAGTCAAATTCCAGCAGCGAAAACAACGGTTCCCCTGACGGCAAGCAACGGCCGTTGACCAAAGCCGAGCGCAAGGCACTACGACGCGAGCGCCGTCGCAAAGAGCGCGCGGAAGCGGAAGGCTAAGACGCAACGTGTTCCGCCCGTGGTTGAGGTCCGGAACGCGTTGTGTAGTGGGAACCGGCGGGCTTTGCCTGTGTCCACCAGCTCTTGCACAAATCACGCGCTGCTTCACGCCAGGTGGGAAACTGAAACTCAAAACCAGATTCCACCAACCGTCTTGGGATAACTCGGCGGCTTTTAAGAATCAGTTCGGTTTCTGATCGCAAAAGAAACGTGCCGATTTCCAACATCCAGCGTGTTGCGGGGAGGCCTAATTTCGTCCCCCAGGCACGGCGAAGATCGCGCATGAACTCGGCATTCGGCAGTGGACAGGGAGAGGCCAGATTGACCGGCCCAGACAACTGTTCGTGGCCGATAATCCAACGTATCGCCCGATAGAAATCTTGAGCATGAATCCAGGAAACGAACTGGTGACCGTTTCCCTGCTTTCCCCCCAAACCAAAGCGAACGAGCGCCAACAGGTAGTCAAACACACCGCCTCGGTCTGGGCTCATTGTCATGGCAGAGCGCATAAGCACCTGCCGCGTCGCCGGTAACTGAAACGAAGCGGCCGCCGCTTCCCAAGTTTTGGCAACGTCAATGCTGAATCGCCAGTTGGCTGGCGCGTTTGTTTCTGCTCCACCCAAGACGCCGGTGGTTTCATCGTTGGGTTGATCGAACCGATGGGCATAGACGGTGGCCGTACTTGCCTGTAGCCAAACAGCCGGCGGTGCGTTCGCGCGTGAGATCGCCTGACCAACAGCTTGCGTAGAATGCAGGCGGGAATCCAAAATCGCGCGGCGATTCGCATCGTGATAGCGGCAATTGACACTTCGACCAGCCAAGTTGATCACAACGTCGGCGCCGTCAAGCTCATCCACCCAAGGGCCCATAGACCTTCCGTCCCAGCCGACAACTCGAACGGAGCGGTAGCGGGATTGACTCGCCGTCTCACGCAGTGTTTTGACCGCAGTGGAATCTGGGCGCCGACTAAGGATGACGACCTCGTCACCATCAGCCGCAAAGGCTCTCGACAAGATTGAACCGACTTGCCCGGAGCCACCGGGAATGATGATCTTCATGTTGTGGTCCACGAGACGAATCATCTGTTTCTTACGTTCCCCCAAACATCAACCGTCGCGCACTCTGATGGGTTAACAGAAGTTGTGCCTGCCCAGAGGCCGCCCACTTCTCACGCCCAAGGGATGAAGCGTCACCGAAGCTGCCGAGCTCTTGTTGAAGCGGGATGAAGATGATCGAAGCGCGAGAAAGTGCCGGTTAACTCGACCTGGCTAATTGTGGGCCCGATTGATGAGCTACAGGCTATTGGCCCACCAAGATGAGGATGGACGCGAACCTATCGATCGACGCTTGATGTCAGGAAAGTTCGCGCAGTGCTAAGAAAGCTTGGCTTCCGCTGTATTTTCGGCGTTCGTCGCGCTTGCGTCTAACTGAGGAAAGCGATGGCGGAACAAGATCCGTTCAAGCCAGTTAGCTCGCCGTAGGTTGGGATTGTCCACGCTGAGCACGTGGCGCTTGCCGCGGCGAGTCTGCACGATAATCTCGCCACCAGGCAGCGTGCCGGCGACAATCCAAAACTTGTCGACGACGTACGAGTAGTTGTCACCCTTGCTTGACGGCCGCACATTCTTGGCGCGCGTGGTTGGGTGAGGGCTGATTTTGCTTTGTCGGAAGATGAGTCGGTCGCCGGGCGTAAACATGCCTCTGCCTCCCGAAATCCTTTGTTGAGTTCATCGTTTGCATCCGTGCTAAACCCCGGGGGACGCCATCGACCTGAGTCCCCAAACAGTCATACTAAATGCTAGCATATAGTATGGATTGGCATTGCCCTATCTGTCTACATCATTCGTTCTGTGTTTTTGCAGCGCTGGCAAGCGAATTTTGGATGAAGTCTTCCTGAATTGGTGTCAGTGCTGTGAGCTGTTGGCGACCAAATCGAACCGTTGTGTCAATGCGAGCTCCGGTCGAGGCATCCACCGTCACATCATCATTCAAGTCAACAAACGAAGCGCCAAACAATGAAGATTTCAGGAAGTTGGCACCGCGCAGGTCGCAGCGCGCAAAGTTGGCTCCTTCCAGATCGGCATCTGCGAGTTGTGCTCCGCGCAGATCGGCTCCCTGTAGCCGGGCGTTGCTAAGGTTGGCTTCCCGAAAATCAGCGTCGCGAAGGTCACACTCGCGAAAGTCAGCATCGCGTAGCTGTGCGCCAACCGCATTCAACCCACGTAACTCTCTGCGGGATGCCTCGATGCTCCGCAGATCTCGACCGGAAAAGTCTCGGCTCTCGATAAGCGTCCGTGTTTCCTGCCGCGAAAGATTCGGGGCAATGTAACGCTGCTCCCGCCAAGGATCAGCCGTGTTGTGGTATCCCACGTCAGCTTCCCAATAGCCCAAGCGATCTTCGGCAAGCAACTCTATCTTTTCGAGCCATTTCAAGCTCTTGTAGAAATAGCGGCCGGGAGTCACGATCCGCATCGGACCACCGTGGTCGGTCGCAAGTGGCTTCCCCTCGTAGTGAAGAGCCACGAATGCGCCTAGCTCCAATGTGTCTGCCAGCGGCAGAGATGTTGAGTGGTCCCGCTCGCTACGAGCGACGAACGAGACAAAGCCTGCCGCCGTGTTAGGCCGCACAAACTCCAGTAGGTCCTTGACCAGTATCCCGGAGAACTTTGCTCCCAGTTTGGACCAGCGTGTGACGCAATGAATATCCACAACGAACTCACGTTGCGGCATAGCCAGCAAATCATCAAGGCTGAACTGTTGAGCATGGGCGACCTCGCCCGAGATCGTCAGTGACCACGGGCGATCATCTTTGCGCGGCGTTTTCTCGCCTGTGATCGGCCACTTATTCGCGGCCACAAGCTGCTGATTTGCCGGCAGTTTGGACATCGCTTGATGCTCCAAGACGCAAGGTTCACACTCAATCAATTATTGACGCCACTCCGCAATGGATCGCCTACGCAACTCGTCGCCCAATTGCCGCCAATATGGGCATCACTCTCAACACGTACAAGGGACAATCCTCTCCGCATGACCTGCATGCCGGCCGATCGTGGGATGTATCGCATGCCCTCTTTGTGCCGAAGTTTGACGATCGACGGTCAGAGTTCTAAGATCGCCGCTGATTCAAAAACGCTAAACAATCCTGCAACAAGGGAGCCGAATGATCGTGGCGAATCGAGCAATTCTCTGGGCGTCAGCCGCCACCGTTTGCGCATTGTTCGCCGCTGATGACGCTTTGGCAATGGCCGACGACTGGCCGCAGATTCTTGGCCCTTCGCGAAACGGAATCGCCTTGGGTGAATCCATCATCCGGCAGTTTCCCGACACTGGGCCGGAGGTTTTATGGTCGCGCTCGGTGGGTAAGGGTGTTGCTGGTGTGGCCGTCGCAGGCGATCGCGTCGTTTTGTTCCATCGTCACAAACAGGGCGACCGCGCGGAATGCATGGAGAAAGCCACCGGGAACATCCTCTGGCGATCGGACGTCTTTGGAACGCGCTATCAAAGCGCAATCTTGGATGACAACGGGCCGCGTTGCGTCCCCGTGATTTCTGATGGCCGAGTCTTTCTGTATTCCGCCAACGGTGACTTGCATTGCCTGAATTTGGAGGATGGCAAGGCACTTTGGACAAGGCAGTTAGCGGTTGACTACGCCACCAACGCAGAGCTTGGCTACTTTGGAGCAGGTTCATCCCCCATCGTGAGCCAGGGGAAGCTCTGGGTGAACCTCGGTGGCGCCCGCGCGGAAGCGGGTATTGTTGCCTTGGATCCTAAAACTGGCGAGACGCTTTGGAAGGGGACACGAGAACAAGCGAGCTATTCATCACCTGTCGCAACCAAGATCGATGGCAAGGCCCGGCTGTTGTTCGTAACTCGAATGAATCTCTTGAGTCTTGATCCGGCTACGATGGCGATTGATTGGCGCGTCCCGTTCGGCCAGCGCGGACCTACGGTCAATGGAGCGAATCCAATCATCAGTGACGACCATGTGTTTGTGACGGCCGCCTATGGAGTTGGCGGCAAGTGTTTGAAGTTAAGCTTGCAGGAACCAGCGGTGGTGTGGGAAAATGATGATGTCATGTCGAGCCAGTTCACCACGCCTATCGTTATTGGCGGTACTGCGTATGGGGTCGATGGGCGACATGACTTGGGTGTTGCCCGATTGCGGTGTTTTAATCCACTCTCCGGCAAGATCTTTTGGACGCAAGAGAACTTTGGCAAGGCGACGTTGATCCTGGCGGACGGGAAGTTGCTCGCGCTCACCACGGACGGCAAGCTCGTAATCGCTGAACCGGATCAGGCAGCATACCGCGAACTGGCTGCGGCCAAGGTCATGGACTCTCGGTGCTTGGCCTTACCAGCACTGAGCGGAGGGCTGTTTTTCGTTCGCGACCAGAATCAGCTCAAGTGCCTGGATCTCCGCCCTGGGAAGCCTGATCTCATTCCTTAGCTGCTTGCTGAGAACGCCGCGGCGGCAGCTTCAATTGCCGGATTGATTTCCAGAAGCTTTAAGGCTCATGGACTCATCGTGGCCTGAAGTGAAAGTACCAGCACCCCGAGAAACGTTACTGTGCCGAGCATCGACAAACCGACGAAGAACCAGTACTTGATCGGCTCCGAGTTGCGTCGAAACCCGCCACCCAGACAGTTGGGGGCCGCAACGCCTGTCCGCAGGGCGGAGTGCGTCGCCGCGAGCGATAGATATGTGGCAAACAGGGAAAACACGACGCCAACGAGAAAGATCAAAGCAGTCTGCACAATCTGACTCCGGGTTCCGAATAAGAACATGGCCGCAGGTCAATTGTTTTGGGCCTTGACTGCTAGAGCGACCTTTCGTCCGGCCTGTTACATCTAAATTCCCACATTGATCCAATCTTCCTGAACTCGCAGCTGCCAGATTTTTCAATCGAAGGATCAACTGAGAACGTCCAAGGAGCGATTTTGAGCGATGCCCGTTTTCGATCAGACATATCAGACGTTGAAAGAGCACCTTCAACAGACGGCGATCTTCTCTTCGATTGAAGAACTTCTGGGGTGGGACGAGCGGACCTTGCTACCAGCACAAGCGGGTTCATACCGCGCTGACCAAATGACAGTCTTGGCAGGGCTCATCCATCAACGCCGCACTGCACCTGCCGTCGGTGAGTGGCTTGACACACTTGAGTCATCTCTCAGCACGAGCCATCCAGCAGATTCCCCAGAGGCGGCAGAGGTTCGCGAAGCGCGGCGCGACTATGACCGGGAATCAAAAATCCCCCAGAAGCTCGTCGAGGAGTTGGCCAAAACATCTGTGTTGGCACAGCAGGCTTGGGCGGAGGCCCGCGCCCAGGACAACTTTGCGGAGTTCGCTCCCTGGCTGGAAAAGACTCTCGACTTGAAACGTGACCAAGCTGACGCGCTGGGTTACACAGACGACCCGTACGACGTGTTGCTGGATGAATTCGAACCAGGCGAGACTGCTGCCAATTTGCGGCAGGTCTTGTCAAGACTGCGTGACGAGCTGGCTCCGCTCGTGGCCGAAATTGTTGCAACGGGAAAGCAAGCGCCTGTCGAGCTTCTTCAACGGGATTACAGCATTGACAAGCAAAAGTCGTTCGCGAGATTTGCCGCCAAGAGCACCGGGTTTGATTTTGACTGTGGACGGATCGACCTGACGGTGCATCCGTTTTGCGCCACGCTCGGTCCCAAAGATTGCCGGATCACAACGCGCTATGAGGAGAACGCGTTCTCATCGGGGTTCTTCAGCGTCTTGCACGAGGCTGGCCACGGAATCTATGAGCAAGGTCTGCCCGATCAAGAGTTTGGTATGCCACTGGGAACGGCAACGTCCTTGGGCATCCATGAATCACAATCTCGGCTGTGGGAGAATTTCGTCGGGCGGAGCTTCGCCTTCTGGGAATATTTCTTTCCCAAGTTGCAGTTGGAGTTTGCCAGCACAACTCGCGATATCGCCCTGGATGATTTTTTCTTTGCCATCAATGACGTAAGGCCAAGCTTGATTCGGGTTGAAGCTGATGAAGCCACTTACAATCTGCACATCCTGATTCGATTTGAATTGGAACAGGCACTTCTCAATCAAGATTTGTCTGTTGCCGACTTGCCGGGCGCTTGGAATGAGAAGTACTCAGAGTTCCTGGGTGTTCGCCCGCCCGATGACGCTCAAGGTTGCCTGCAGGATATCCACTGGAGTGGTGGCGCTATCGGCTATTTCCCGACATACTCGCTTGGCAATCTCTATGCGGCGCAGTTGTTTGAGTCAGCGAATTCAGACCTTGGCGCGCTGCAAGATCAATTCCGTCGCGGAGAGTTTGGCACGCTCAGAGAATGGTTGCGCGACAAAGTCCATCAGCATGGGCGCCGGTATCCCGCCAAGCAGCTAGTGCAAGATGTTTGCGGCGAGCCACTTTCTCACGAACCGCTGATCCGTCATCTGCGGAGTAAGCTCCAGCCACTTTACGGCTTGGCCTGATGGGCTGGCTCTGATCGTCCAGTTATCGTACTTGGGATCTGCTGTCAGTCGTTCCGAGAGGAATGGTCATCGCCGGACGCATCCGCATCACCGTTTTGTTCCTCTTCCTGGCGACGGGTGTTGTCTTGTTCCCTATCGTTCGGATCTGACGGATCAAGTTTGCCAAATTGGTGTTCGTAATCGTCCAGGAAAGACTCCATTTCACGATTCGTCCGCCGCAAGACTACCTGGGATCTCGGACTGAGCTGGATCAGGTACACCAAGGCAACAAAATCGTACGCTGCGTGAACCGTGACGGACACAATCAGATTGTCATGAAATTGCATCAGCCATCCCAGGTAAACGCCAATCAGGGTGGCAAGTAGCGCATAGGCCGGCGTGATCATGTGGGCGAGACCAAACAAGATGCTGGCGACAACGATTGCCCCCCAAGCATTCCCTTCTTGAGCTAGCGAATTCTGAATGAAGCCACGGAACAGGGCCTCTTCACCCAGTCCCGCTAGAAGGGAAATCAGTGCCAGTTGAAAGATGGAGCAGCCGGAAAACAATGGAACGATGATTGCGCTGACAATCTGCTGAATGCGGACAAACGGTCGCCAGCGGCTGCGAGCCATCAGCAACATTGGCGGAATCAACGGCAAAGTCCACAGCAGCCCGTAGCCCACGTCAGCAAGCCGCCAGCGGATGGTATCGGCAGGCGGATATCCAAATACCCAGCCGAGAAACCAGGCCAGCACGGCCAAGCCTCCTTCAAAGGCAGCCGCGACAGCGACCATATTCTGTCTGGCGCGCTCGAGCAGTTGTTTCCGGTTTTGACTCTCTTGGTCCATCAATGCTGACTGTGCCTTTCTCAAACTCTCAACGGCATCTTGAGCCCACCAATTCGCGCGTTGAATTCTGCTACATGTTGCCAAAATGCGACAGCAGTGGTCCGCACGTGTTGCTCGTGCTCCACAGGGTTTCCCAATAGCAACAGGAAGAAAACTCAGCGCAAGTCGTTTCTTGACAGTGCTTTAAGTTTGCGTGGCGATTCAATTGCCCACCAAGCGGCGCAACAGGTGCGTTTGGCAGTCACACGCCACAACGCCCCGCACTTCCCCCGCTTGGTCGAGTATCGAGGAGCCATCAATGAAACGCAACGTCAAGACAAGAACCGCGACCAAGTCCGCCCCTACGCAAAAGACCAACGGCCACAGCCACACTTCGAATACTCAGACCGTCAATGGTAGTCAAACCAAGGACGCTGAGACCGAGGTGCTCGCCCTGGCTGAGGGCGACGTGAACACGAGCGAAAAGACTGAAGACGAGTATGACTCGGATGCCGATTTCACAACTGGCCAATTGATTGATGATCCGGTACGCGTCTATCTGATGCAGATGGGTGAAATCCCGCTCCTCACACGCCAACAGGAAGTCACAGCTGCACGGAATATTGAACAAGCTCGGATCAGGTTCCGCACACTTCTGTTGACCAGCGATTTTGTTCTCCAGGGCGCTGTGAATCTGCTGCACAAGGTTCACCGAAACGAGCTGCGTTTAGACCGAACGATTGAAGTTTCCGTCACGGATGCTGCGGAGAAAAAGCAGATCAACAACCTGCTTCCTCCCAACCTCAAGACTCTGGACGCAATTTTGCGTCTCAATCGGCAAGATTTTGAGTTCGCCATTGATCGACGCAACTCACTGGCACTCCGCCGCAAAGCCTGGCAACGCGCCGCACGTAGACGTCGTCGCGGGCTGAGGCTGGTTGAAGAGCTTGGGTTGCGTACCCAGCGGTTGCTGCCGTTGTTGGAAGAGTTGCAGTCGATCGAGCGCCGGATGCGCGAAATTCGCCGTCAGATCACGGACGATTCCACAACGATGAGCGGGAACGTTCACCAGTTGCGAGCCGAATTGGCGAGGTTGATGAGCATCGCTCAGGATAGCCCTGCGACCTTGCGTCGGCGCGTGGATTCCATTCTCTCAGCGCGGCGACAATATGACGCGGCCAAGCGGTATCTCTCCGCCGGCAACTTGCGTCTGGTGGTCTCCATCGCCAAACGCTATCGCAACCGCGGTCTTAGCTTTCTGGATCTCATTCAAGAAGGCAACACCGGCTTGATGCGAGCCGTGGACAAATTTGAATACGCACGTGGCTATAAATTCTCCACATACGCCACGTGGTGGATTCGCCAAGCCATTACGCGAGCCATTGCCGATCAAAGCCGTACGATCCGTTTGCCGGTTCACATGATCGAAACCATGAGCCGGGTGCGTGCCGTTCACCGAGAACTCGTTCAGCAGAATGGCCGCGAGCCAAGCATGGAAGAGACGGCGATTGCCGCTGGCCTTTCCTTGGAAGATGCTCGTTGCGTCATCAAGATGACCCGTCAGCCACTCTCGTTGGATCAACCGGTTGGAGATCATGATGACAGCTTCTTCGGTGAGTTTGTCGAGGACCATCGCGAGGATGATCCGCTGCAGGATATGTCACATCACATGCTGCGTGATCGGATCGGTGATGCATTGGAAACGCTGAACTACCGTGAACGTGAAATCATCAAACTGCGGTTTGGCTTGACCGATGGCTACACCTACACGCTGGAAGAGGTCGGCAAGATCTTCTCCGTCACGCGAGAACGCGTTCGCCAGATCGAAGCCAAGGCCGTGCGGAAACTGCAACACCCGGTTCGAGCCGCCAAGCTGCAAGGGTTCGTTGACCAAACCGCCGTGGTCACCGAACAATCGTGAGATTCTCTCGTCGTCGTAGACAACAAACGCCTGCGAAGGCTCTTCGCAGGCGTTTTGTCTGCGCATCTGGATTCTCAAGAGTGATCAGCTTGCACAGCATTCCGTGGAACGTGTGAAGCAATGCTGGCGCTGTTCTTTCTCAACGCTGCATCGCGTGCCTTCCAAGCCGACTGGTAAGATGCGGTCGCGGCGTTTTCAAGCCGAGTCAAGCATGCACGTGAGAACGAATCTGGCGCGCGGCTGGCAATCGTGTCACATGTTGCCACGTGACCCGTCTTTTTGTGGCTTGATTCCATGAACGTCTCGTGAAATGACATTGCTGGGCCGATTGTCCATTCAGTAGGCTGAATGGAATAAATGATCTGCAACGGATTGCTAGCAGCGATTGCACCTCGCGATTGCGCTTCTTTGGGAGTTCCGACATGCGGCGCAAACTCGGACACATTGTTTTCGCATCTCTTGGCCTGGCTTTGCTGATCGCAATTGGATGCACGGCCGGAAGTGACGACGTTTCGCAAGCTCCTGCGAAGGACGGGGACTCCCAGAGCGAAACCGGCCGGTCAGACCAACCTCCATCCACGATGGGCAACGACCAAGGTGGTGCCACAAACCAAAGCGAGCCTATCGTCAAGGAAGACCCCAGCAAGCTGGCTGGTTTCTTCGATCCGCTGCCGGAAAGCTCAGCCGGAGGCAATGATTCCGACCAGTCCACCAGCGTCGCAAATAGCGACGGAACTTCCACCCAATTGGATGATCTGGAGGGAGATGGAGGCACCGATGCTGGCGCAGGCAATGTGACCAATCAAGCAGCGACTGGGTCCGCCGATGCCGAAACCCACCAAGAAGAAGCGGCCAACGCGATCAAAACAAACGGACCGATTTTTGAAAACTGGCCAAAGCCGAAGTTGGCGATCGTCTTTTCCGGCCGGCAAAACGGCTACTTTGAACCGTGCGGCTGCGCCGGTTTGGAGAACATGAAAGGCGGCACGGCTCGCCGGGCAACGATGCTCGCCCAGCGCCGGGAAGCGGGCTGGCCGATTCTGGCTGTGGACTTGGGGAATGTCGTGCGACGTTTTGGCAAGCAGGCGGAGATCAAATCGACCATTACGTTGGATGCTCTGGTCGGAATGGGTTATGACGCGCTCGGCTTCGGCCCGAATGACCTGGCCATGCCGCTGGATCATATTCTCTCGGTCGTGGCTGACGATACTCGACCGTTTGTCTCTGCCAACGTGAAGATTCCGTACCTTGAAGTCCCCAAGTATCGCGTCGTTGAGCGGGGCGGACTGAAGATCGGAATCACCGCTGTGCTAGGCGATGCGGAAGCCAAGAGCATCAACCAGGAAGAAATCATGATTGCACCAGCGGCCGAAGCGCTTGCCGAACCATACCAGGCATTGCTGGAGGAACAGTGTGACATTCTGCTCCTTCTGGCTTATGCGGACACAGGTGAAACGGAAGAACTGGCCAAGCGATATCCAAAGTTCACTTTCGCTTCAACGGCCGGCGGACCTGTCGAGCCTCCGTATCTGCCCCGAGAAAACAAGGATGTCATTCCCACGATCGTGGAAGTCGGTGAGAAGGGTATGTTCGTCAATGTCGTTGGATTGTTTGACGAGGCCGCCGTTCCGGTGCGATACCAGCGCGTGCCCATTGACGCGAGGTTTGCGGACGAACCGCGAATGCATCAACTTCTCGTTGAGATGCAAAACCAATACCAACAACTCGGTTGGGCAGGGTTGGATCTTCGCCCGGTCGCTCACGAGTCTGGCCAGAGCTTTGTTGGCTCAAAAACCTGTGGGGAATGCCACACACGGGCGTTTCGCATCTTCAAAGACACCGGCCACGCACACGCCACGGACACACTCGTTCATCTCGAACCGCCCCGGCAATTCGACCCGGAGTGCGTCAGTTGCCACGTGACTGGCTGGGAGCCGCAAAAGTACTTTCCCTTCGGCGGAGGGTTTACCAGTTTGGACGATACGGCGCATCTGGGCGGTAATGGGTGTGAGAACTGCCACGGCCCTGGGTCGGATCATGTCCAGGCAGAGGATAACCCAGACGCTGACCCCGAGATGCGCCTGTCGCTACGGAAACTGATGCGGGTCACGCTCGAAGAAGCCAAGCAGAACACGTGCTTGAAGTGTCATGACTTGGATAACAGTCCGGACTACATCAAGCAGGGCTTTGACGCTTATTGGCCTGCCGTAGAACACTACGGGCGGCATTGACGGGCGATCGCGAGCTGAGGTGCATGCGAGATCTTCCGCACGGAGTATTACTTTCACACACCGGCAGGACTGCTCCGACAAGTTCACTTGCGTCGAAAACACAAACGGGCGACCGATTGTAAAAATTGGTCGCCCGTTTTCTCACGCCTGACATGGTTCTACGTCTCGGTAAAAAAAAACGGGACTAACCACGAAGGTTAGTCCCGTTGAGAATGATTTCTCGATCAAGAAGCTGCGTCCTAGCCCGGCCACATCAGTCACTCTGCAGGTACGACAACAAGCGGAGGACATACCAGAACAACAAGGCCAAAGACGCGAACAGCGTCAATGCTGCGGCCACGTAATGCGTTGTGGGATAGTCCCTCATCACAGCGGACGTGTAGTACAGGATGTAGCCGGCGGCCAAAGCAATCATGGCGACCGTAAAGAAGATCCCCAGCGAAAAACCGAAAATCCAACCGGCGAGCATCAACCCCAGTGCCGCCATGCTACCGATGCCCAAGATTCCTCGCAGCCAGGAGAAATCCTTGGCCGTGTAGAAGACGATCGCCGTCAAACCAAAGAAGATGAAGAGTGTGATGATGGCGGCAGGGCCGATGATGGGGCCGGTCGCCTCTTCGAACGTGTGGAGATAATAAAGCATTGGTGCAAAAAACAGTGACTCAGCAACAACATACAGCGTCAGCGCCGCATATTGCTGGCCAATTGATACCGTGCGGTGCGCCCAACTTTCAGCCAGCCACGCGACCCCAACAAAGCCAATGAAGAATAGGAATTGGCCGTAGGGAACGGTGACGATCATCCTGACCAGTGATTCCGCCGCACCAGACGCAATCAAGCCGGCGCAGCAGCCTGTGAACCCCAATACTGCCAAGCCGAGATTCAAGTATGTTTTGCGGATGAAATCCGCTCGGGCATTAACTTCCGCATGTGCCGCGGGGACCACAGCCGTTCCGTATGCTTGATACGGATTTTCGTGTGGCTGATATTGTTGATGTTGCATTTCGTATCTCCTGGGAATCCAATTCAAGCGGAAGCTGTTGTTCCGGCAGAGATGAGTCAAGAACTTTCAGTCCCAACCCTCAATCTCATGGGCAAGCAGGAATCCGCAGCGCCCAATCGCATGGCGATTCTGCCACGAAAGCGTTCTTGGGAATTATGCCTTTTTTCTCTACGAGAGAACAGCGATATCCAGATGAATTCCTGGCGGCAGTGGACCAAGAATCCTGGTCAGATATCGTCAATATGGTCAGATTCCGGCTAAACTGCACGGTCTTCGGATTTCGCTGGCTGCCTAGACAGAGCCTGGACACATACGACCGGAGCCATGAATTGACACCTTAATGGTGACATTTTTCGCGTGGATGTTTGACTCGTCTTATGAAGTGTGCCTTTTGTCATGCTGACAATGATCGCGTGATCGATTCCCGCGCGGCCCAAGATGGATACGCCATCCGCCGTCGGCGTGAATGCTTGGGCTGTGGTCGCCGGTACACCACGTATGAACGCATGGAAGCGCCGGCGATCAAGGTGGTCAAGAAGGATCACGCACGCGTTCCTTTTTCACGTGAGAAGATCCGCCACGGAGTTGAGGTGGCCTGCTGGAAGCGGCCTGTCAGCGATGAGCAGATCGACGCGATTGTTAGCCGAGTGGAGCGAGAAGTTCACGCTCAGTTTGAGACGGAAGTTCCCAGCCAGTTTCTGGGCACAATGGTGATGCAGGAGTTGAAAGACCTGGACCCTGTGGCCTTCGTCCGTTTTGCCAGCGTCTACCGTGACTTTTCTGACGCGCGCGACTTCGTCGAGGAAATTCGTCCTATGCTGCGTGGGAAGTAGCTAGGATTAAAGCGACGGGACCTAAGGAGGCATCGGTCGGTTGGCGACGCCAGTCAAGCCGACCGCTCGCTGAGCACCCGTCCGATTGCCGTTCCGCTCGACCAAACAGACGCTTTCAAGTCCCGCCGCGGTCGGAGCCCGCACGCCTGCTCTCAGGCGTACGGGCGAAATTGACATTGGTCAAATTTTGGGGTGTTTCGGACCGAAAGGCGCGCTGCCGAGCGCCATAGAGGGTTGATGGTAGCCATGCTACTGAACTTACCGTCAGGATTGCCGGTGATGTTTGCGGTCCCGTTGCTGGTTAATTGCTGGGCATGAAGCATTTGCGCAACGCCCCTGGAGGCGAGAAAAACTTGACCGATGACAATTTCGCCCGTACGCCTGAGAGAAGGCCGTGAGAAACGCCGCGGCAATTCAGTCACGCGTATGCGAAGCGATGAGACCTGCCGACCAACACAACACCCATCAAGGGGATGTTCTCGGGCGCATGCTTAATTCCAATTCTCTAGCAACTGGTTGCCGTCCAACACCTGCACTCCGAGGTTCGCCAACTTTGGCGGTGGAACGTCAACCAGAGAAGCGATCTCGCGTGACAGCTTTGCTTGCCCTCAACGGAAATTCTCTCTTTGTAGATTCTTCGGCGCGCGTTATGCATTGGACTTCTCACCAGAAATTAGGCGGCAAGGATGTCGCCCTGGTTCATGTTCCGCAGTCCCAAGAATGCCGTGGAACACACGCGTTGAGCCGTTTCTGGCCTGTCGACCGCCGCTTGGATGTCGACGGGCGTTGAAAGATCGGGCACGCTGCGCGGCAGTTTTTGCAACCGCATCGTTGCAAGCGTTGCGCGCTGAATTTGATTCCAAGGAGGGAATGATGGCAACAATGCAGGCATTGCTCCTCGCTATGGCCGCGCTTGGCCAAGGGGATGAGACGGTCCTGTTGGATTTCACGGCCTCGTGGTGTGGCCCTTGCCAACAAGTCGCCCCTGTCGTGCATCAGCTTGCTGCTGCCGGATACCCGATTCGCCAGGTCGATATCGACCGTAATCGCGGGCTGGCACAAAAGTACGGGATCACGTCCATTCCCTGCTTCGTGATGCTGGTGAACGGAAAAGAAGTCGCCAGAGAGTTGGGCGTTGTCAACACTCAACGCCTGCAACAGATGATGGCGATGGCGGGCACGGCATCCCGGGATTCTTCCCGCAGCAGCACCAACCTTGCCACAGGCAACAGACCGGCAGCAGGAACAACCGTCGCCAACCAATCGCAGAATGGCCAAGATCCCTTCGCACGCGCCCGGCAGGCCACGCAAGGTCTGGCAGCGAACGCCAGTTCGCCTGCGGGTACTTCGGCTTCCATGGATCAACGGCTGTTGGCCGCGACGGTTCGTATCAAAGTGGAAGACCCAGATGGATACTCCTTTGGAACCGGGACCATCGTCCACCAAACGGCTGGCAAAGCATTGATCTTGACCTGCGCGCATCTGTTCCGGGATTCCCACGGCAACGGAAAGCTCACGCTGGATATGTTTGGCGGACAACGACGTCACGGAGTCCCCGCTCAGTTGCTGGATTATGATCTGGAACGTGATGTCGCATTGCTGGTGATGGACATCAACGAGTCCTTGCAGGTCGCACCCGTCGGTTTGGCTAGCTACACGGCGCAGGTTGGCCAACCCATCTTTTCCGTTGGCTGCTCAAACGGTGATGATCCAACCGTTTGGTCAGGGCAGGTGACATCAATCAACAAGTACCTGGGCCCGCCCAACATCCAAGCGTCCGGGCAACCGCAGCAGGGCCGTTCTGGGGGTGGCTTATTTGCCGCCGATGGTCGTTTGATTGGGGTCTGCAACGCGGCAGACCCTAGCGATAACGAAGGGCTCTATGCAGCCCTGGGTTCCATTCATGCATTGCTGACCAAACATGATCTGACCTATGTCGCCAGCGCGAAGGGCCTGCAACCGCAGGCCAATGTCACTCTCGCCGAAGCTGGAATGACAAAGGATAACACAGTGGACTCCTTCTCGACTGCTGATCCACAAGCCGTTCCCGAGATGCAGGCCAACGCTCCCGGTAATCCGTTTACCACCGGCAGCGATGCGATGTTCAGCTTCCCGGGTGTGACCACAGGCATCGCCCGTAACCGCGAAGAATCGAGTGAAACGGATTTTGAGGACAGCACAGAAATCATCTGTCTGATTCGCTCCAAACGCAGTCCCACAGGTGCTCCCAAGGTGGTTGTGATCTCTCATGCTACTCCGGAACTGTTGGAGTGGCTGGCCCAGCAGGGCGGTAGCAGCGGCGAACCACTGCTAACCACGCAAAAAGTTCATCAGGCAAAGCGTCCCCGTCTGTGGGAGCCTGTTTTCCGGGTGGCGCCTTCTCCCAACGCGTTTTCGCAAACCACGGGCGGTGCGGCTAAATCACAACCAACGGAACCGAAACATCCGCCAAAGATTGCGTCCGCAGTGACCCCGGGCCAGCGCGATATTCCTTGGCGGCCTGCCAACAAGCTTCCCCAGGTTAAACGCCATCGTTGATCGGAGTCATTGTTAGTTTAGGGTGACGCCGATTAGTGCCGGCCGTTAGCGATCCATTCGATCCACCCTGGGTTTGTCTCCAGTCGTTCTAAGAAACGCTCGCCCAAATGGGGTGGGCGTTTCTCATTTTCACGAATGCAAGCTTTGGTTTTCGGTATTTCCGGACCGCTGGCCTTGGTCGTCAAACGGGCAAAATCGTGTTAACTTCCAACCAAACTGACGGTTGCCATTGTGACTGAACTGGGAGTGCCATGGACGTTCATAACATTGCCGACGTACCAGCCTTCACGACGAAAGATGGTTCAGAGATTCGTGAGCTGCTTGCCCATCGCAATTCGTGCATCACTCAACAAAGCCTGGCGGAAGCACGCTTGGCGCCTGGATTACAGACGACGCCTCACTATCACCGACTGACCGAGGAAATCTACTACATCCTGGAAGGGACAGGTGTGATGCGAATGGCCGAGACTGACGAGCACAACGTTGGACCGGGCGACGCCATTGCCATTCCTCCGGGGGCGGTGCATACCATCGCGAACACCGGGAACGGTGTCCTCAAGTTCCTTTGCACGTGTGCTCCTGCTTATGAACACGATGACACGGTGTTGGTCGAACCGGAATAGCAGAGGCGCTACGATTGAAAGTGCCGAGATGAGCCTGGGCGTTATGAGCCAGGGGATCGTGTGAAACAAAGGAGCCCATAATGCATCACGCTGAGCGAGGCGACCCGGTGACCGCAACCACCCACGATGCAACCATGCGTGAGACGGCGGCTCGGTTATCAGGAAAACGGGAAAGCGGTGAGCCCAGCATCAACGAACGCTTGGCGATGCGGCAGCAGCCATCAAGCCGGCCGATCGGTTTTCATCATTGGAGCGACCTGACGTTTTTGCATTGGCGGTTGCCAGCGACAGAAATCGCCCGACTGATCCCGGCGGAGTTAACATTGGATACGTGGGACGGCGATGCCTGGGTGGGGTTGGTGCCGTTCTTCATGAGTGGAGTTCGCCCTTGGTGGTCCCCGGCGATGCCAGGAGTCAGCAACTTCGCCGAGACGAACGTTCGCACGTATGTGCATCACGACGGCTTGGGGCCAGGCGTGTGGTTCTTCAGTCTGGACGCTGCCAGTTCTCTGGCCGTGCGACTCGCCCGCTGGCGTTGGAACTTGAATTACTTTCGCGCAACGATGAGCGTGACCGGGTCAAGGGACTCGATCGCTTACTCAAGTCACAGGTTGTGGCCGCAACCCTCAGGCGGAATGACGGATGTTGAAATCCAAGTGTGCGAGCGCGGAAATGAAGGCAACGAGTCACGAACCGCACAGCCGGGAACGCTCGAGTTTTTCTTGGTCGAACGCTATGTGATGTACATGCAGCGGCGGAACGGTGGGCTGCGTCGTGGGCACGTCTGGCACCAGCCATATCCGCTGCATGAAGTGAAGCTGACCTCCTGCCGCGAAACGCTGTTGGCGCATTCGGGGATTACGGTCGATGGTTCACCTTGTCATGTCGCATACTCGCCCGGCGTTGATGTCAAAATCTACGCTCCTTTCAACCTGAGCGATTGAACCGCGCACCAGGAAGCTGGCGATCTGAACATCAATCGGCGGTGCCCGCAACGTTCCGCTATTTGGCATCCGCGCTGTTGCGCAGACAATAGAGAATGTCGCCGGTGCGAATCAGCAGGCTGCCGTTGACGGCAACGACGCCGTACTCCGTGCGTCCGCCAAATTGACCTTGTCCTTGGCCGCCCTCGGCAGGCTCTTCGTCCGTGTAGAGTGTATTTTCCGCGAGCACTTTGAACTCTGGTCCAGATTGGATCACGGTGGTGACGCCTTTTTGGCCGACAAAGTAGATGCGATTGCCCACACACAGTGGCGTTGCCCAGCAAGGCTGAGCTAGTCGTTTTTGATATTTCAACTCACCGTTCTCTGCGTCAAAGCAAAGCACCACGCCCGTTCGGTTGAGCCAATACGCATAGCCATCATGAATGACGGGCGAGCAAAAGCTAGCCATGGCCCTCTCTGCCGTCCACACCTTCTCTATGGCGACCTTATCTCCTGCGGAAGTGATCCTCATCAACACGTTTGAGGCGCCCGCCCGCCCGCCGTCTTGGCCTTGCTGGCCGGGCGAAGCGCCGATGAGGAACCGGCCCTGACCAAAATCAATAGGTGTACAAACCGTGTTGCCGCCGACATCTTCATAACTGAAGAGCAACTCACCGTTGGCAGGATCATAACCGTCAACTGACCCCTCCGAACTGACAACCAGCACCGGCCGGCCATCGGTCGATTTGACAATCGCTGGCGAAGACCAGCCAACCCGACTCTGACGTTCGGTCTTCCAAATATTCTCGCCATTGTCTTTGTTGATCGCCAGCACGTATGCAGGCCCTTCGTGGTCGGCCAACACAAAGACGGCGTCATCTGTTTGCGCCAACGATGCGCCCAAGCAAAACTTGCTTTTGTACTTGCCGTACTCGGCAGAGAGTGCTCTTGTCCACCGTGGTTTGCCGTCATGGTTGAGCGCGACCATATCCCCGCTCTCATAAAACACGTACACACCATTAGCATCGACGACAGGAGTTGGTGCCGCGCGGCTCACATAAATCGACGACTCCATCTGATCAGAATTATCCAGCGTGTATTTCCATATCTGCGATCCGTCAGACAGCCGCAGTGCGATGACATGAAACTTCTCTTTCATCTCACCTTCGACGCTCGTCACGTAAATGTGATCGTTCCAGATCACGGGACTGGATTGGCCGTAACCAGAAAGCGGCGCCTGCCAGGCGATGTTCTCCGCATCCGACCATGATTGCGGAAGCGACTCGGCCTGAACTTGGGAGGCGCCTGCGCCCAGAAATCCCGGCCAGTGATCGTCCACAGTTGAGGACAAGCATGCGAGAAAGCAAATGGAGATCACGTGCATGGCAAGCTCCTGATATCGTATCGAATCGTGAAAGGATGGCGGGTTTTGGCAGGCGGTGGGTCAATAGCCATCCTTGAACGGCCAACACCTGCATGACGGCGAGTATATCGGTTTCTCGTAGAATTGCCGATGGCGAACGATGGTTCCTTGTGTGAAGCACGATAGGCCCTCCGCTACAATGTGCAAAGGTCGCGCTATGGGCGAAGAACACGACCGCAAGTTTGCCAGCCAACGTCAACGTTTGGGAAGTCCAACGACCGATCGGAACGGTATTGGCGTGTGGATCGTTCACGTGCATCGAAGAGTTTTTTTCTACAAGGATGCCATCATGGCCAACAACAGATTGCGATGTCATTTGCCAGCACTTGTCGTGGTTCTGATGCTGCTGCCGCAGCTAGTTGTGAGCGAAGACGCCGCTTCGGCTGATCAGCAGAAAGCCAGCGACGCCGAACACGCGGCCATGCAAGACCAGCAGCCAGTCGAAGCGATGTCTCTGTTTGGAAAGCCGTTGAGGCGCCGCACATTTTCACCAGAAGAGGCCCGCAAGCTGAAAGAAAACTTGGCCGCCGCGAAGAAGCAGTTCGCCGAAGCTCCGAACAACCCCGAACACATCATCTGGCACGGTCGACGGCTTGCCTATCTCTGGCGATACAAGGATGCAGTGGAGGTGTTTACGGATGGAATCAAACGGCACACCCGTGATCCTCGCATGTACCGACATCGTGGACACCGTTACATCACGCTACGGCAATTTGATAAGGCCGTAGCTGATCTCAAAGTGGCGGCTGAGTTGATTGCCGGAACCGAGGACAAGGTTGAACCGGATGGACAGCCCAACACAGCGGGCAAGCCCACCAGCAGCTTGCACACCAACATCTGGTACCACTTGGGTCTGGCGCACTATCTCAATAGAGACTACGAGCAGGCGCTGACCGCCTATGAGAAGTGCCTGGCTGCCGCGCGAAACAACGATATGCGCGTCGCCACGCTCGATTGGATGTGGATGACGCTGCGGAAACTGGGCCGCGTTGATGACGCCGCGCAGGCAATCGCCGAAGTCAACGAAGAAATGGAGATTCTGGAGAACCACGCCTATCACCGGCGTCTACTGATGTATCAAGGTCGACTCAAGCCGGAAGACTTGCTGACCATCGATGACGCTGCAGGAAATGCCAGCGCCCAAACCACGAAAGCGGCGCTTGACCTGGCGACCTATGGCTACGGAGTTGGTAACTGGTACGCGGTCAATGGGCAGCAAGACAAGGCTGCGCAGATCTTTCGCCGTGTTACGGCGGGCGAACACTGGGCTGCATTCGGGTTTATCGCTTCCGAGGCCGAATTGAGCAACGCGGACAAAGATTGATGAAGTACGGCCGAAGCGCGAAGCGCCGGGAAGAATCGCTCATGAATACCAGAATTCCCCAAGAATAATGTAAAGATCCACCTAGATGCGGCGAATGCCCGTTTGACGTGTTCTGTTTGATGTTCGCTTCCCTTGGGGTTCAATCCTTCCCACGCCGCCAACTGGCTGAACCTTCTCATGTCCATCGAATTCCGTTGCCAGGCCTGTCAGCGACTGCTGCATACGCCCGACTACGCTGCAGGTGGCCATGCCCGCTGTCCCGAATGCGGCGCTGCCGTTCCGGTCCCTTTGGCCAGTACAAGCCCGGTGGCCAGGGGTGATGATGCAGGCGCAGCCAGACAAGATGATTCGCGATGGTCGCCCGTTCCTCCCAGCCTCTCGGTCTTGGACCCCAATGCACAGGCGTTGCGGGAGACACCCTCCAAGCATGCAGCGGACACAGACTACCCGGTGCGAAAGTCCGACCGGACAAGTGATGGTGAAAACACCTCGCCAGAAGCTCCGCGGTTTGAAACCACACACGCGGCCGAACGCCCAAAACCTGGCATGATCGAACGGGCTGCGGATGCGGTCACCGAAGCGATTGCCGCCGCCACAGCGGAGGTCGAGCAGGAGGGGGCCAAGTTGCATGACCAACAACCGTCGGCTGATGCGCCAGTCGTTTCGGCACAGTTTCCAGCGGTCAATCCTCGTTCCGCGTCTCCGGTTTCGCAGTCACTCTCCACGATACAGGTCAGCCCCACGGCACAGACGGGTGTTGCGCCGACTGATGTTGCAGAGCATTGCTGTGTCGAGATCGGCGATATCTTAGGGGCGGCATGGAAATCAATGACCGGTAACCTGTTCTCCAGCATCGCCGTTGGGGTTGTCAGTAAGCTCATCTTTGCCGGTGGCGTAGTGGCTGTGGTCTTTTCCATGATCGGCTTGGTTGAGTTAATCGACACCGGCGGGGATGAGGATGCGTTGATTGGCGCCGTGGGCATTGTTACCGTGTTTGGCGCACTCTTCCTCCTCGTCTCGTGGCTGCTTTCTGGAGTTTGTCTGTATGCGTCGAATGTTTCGCGCGGACAGCCGTCATCATTCTTGGACTTGTTCCGCGGCGAGCGTTACATGTATCGGATGTGGATTGCGACGTTGCTATGTCTGCCCGCAATAGCAATTGGCCTGGCCTTCTTTCTTGTCCCGGGCATTGTCATCTTTTTACGGCTTTGCCTGTATCCGTTCTTTATTGTCGACCGCGACATGGGAAGCATGGCCGCTTTGCGAGAATCGCATCGCGTTACCGGTCAGCAGTTGGGCAAGATGGCATTGACGTTGTTGATCGCCTGGGCAATCTGGCTTGTCATCAGCGGGACTGGCGTAGGTGTCTTTGTGGCAACGCCCCTGGTGATCTGGATCTTGGCTGCGCTGTACTTCCGGCTGTGCAATGAACGCCCAGCCAGCGATGGGCACCCAGTACCGGTCTGAGTAGGTCGAAGCATACTCTTAGCCATAGCAGGAGTGGAACATTTCACCCACTCTTGTATCTTTGTTTCTATGCTGACTGTTAGCAGACAATGCCCAATCGTCTCGCCCGCTTCTCATTTGAGAATTGAGCACATCATGAAGCGCTACAAGACTGTTGACGAATATCTTGACAACCAATCGCAGTGGCAGGAAGAACTTCGTGAATTAAGGGCAGTCGTGCTTTCCACGGAGTTGCAGGAGTGCGTCAAGTGGGGCGCCCCGTGCTACGAGTTTGACGGCAAGAACATTGTTGGCATGGCTGGGTTCAAGTCGTACTTTGGACTGTGGTTCCACAACGGAGCGTTGCTCAAAGACACTGGGGGAGTCTTGATTAATGCGCAGGACGGTAAAACCAAGGCTTTACGGCAATGGCGGTTCAAATCCAAGCAGGACATTAAGAAGCGTGCGATCAAAGCCTACATCAAGGAAGCCATCGAATTGCAGCAGCAGGGCAAGTCCGTCAAGCCCGCTCGCAATGCACCGATTGAAGTGCCTGCTGAGCTGAAGAAAGCCCTTGCCAAGAACCGCGGCGCGCAGAAGGCCTTCACCGCGTTGCGTCCCGGCCTGCAGCGAGAATACGCTAACTACATCGCGGAGGCCAAACGAGACGAAACAAAGCTTAAGCGTGTGGGGAAGATCTTGCCGATGATTCTCGACGGCATCGGTTTGAACGATAAGTACCGTAACTGCTAGCGGTCCAGTCGGATCCACGCCTGATACACGAGGCGTTTGTGTTGATGATCAATGCCGTTTAAGCAGGGCGATCTAACGAGTTGCCGAGAAAGGAGAATGCAAACCGAGTCTTCGTGGGTGAATCCAGGTCAACCCATTTTGCGATCAGCGCGTTCGCATTACCGAACTCTTGCAAGATGTTGTAACTATGACGAGCAGCTTGCACTGTGAATGGTTCACGCTCTGGGCCAAGCAGTTTATCGTCATAGCGAAAGCTGAATTCAGCAACGAGCGGAGTATGTTCGTTCGCGTTGTGATGATGCCATAGAATCAGCGCACATTTCGCATTGGTGTCGTTGTCGACTTCAAAGATTGGTCCCTCAAGCACGGTTTGTTTCACGGATAGTCCGTTGACTCGCTCAATCCTTTCGTTGGCGTGATAGCTGATCCCAGTTGCTTCTTGATCGGGTTGAAGGACGCTCTGACATCTTCCAGAGTTTTGCTCACGTAGATCGAGTCAACGCTGGATTTACCCGATAAGCTGTACAGAGAGACAAAATCACTCTGGCGCGTAATCTTGATATCTTCCTCAAACTTCACCTTTCTGCCGGTTCTCGCTTGCGACGCCAAAAACCGATCAGCGTGGCGGAACTTGAGTGTCAGTTCGCAAGGCCCCCCGTGCATGGGCTGACGTTGCCGGAAAACAAACCCGGCACGTTGCAAACGGCGATCTTCCGTGTCAAGGAATTCGACGATTGCTTGTTTCTTCTTCCGCCTGATTCCGAATCGTTCTCCAGACAGTTGGGTGCTTTGATGGCCCATGGCGTGCTTGTTGATCGCATCCGCGAACACACAGCGGAATCTCTCGGCGGCGATCAAGACTTGCTCCTTCGTTCCGGCAAATCGCTTCGCCTGGAGCATGATCTTGTATTCGCGCGAGGTGACAGGCCGAGTTAGGCGTTTCTTCGTCATGATGAGGATGGTCTGGGGTTAGACAGTCAATGTTGTGCCCAGCAGAGGTGCATCCGCTCGTGCCGACGACTGCCAGGTGCACGATGACAACAGCAGGAGATATGTTCTGACGAAGCCCTGGCTGCCCCGCCTTGTCACCATAGAAACCGAAAGAGTGACCAATCTCAAGACGTTTTGGTAAACGTCACACCAAGACCAATGTCGGATTCTCAAGTCCTTGCATTTACGCGAGATCATCCAGCGGGCAGAATCAGGCATCAAACTTCTGACGCCATATAACTGACGCCGCGTATACTCTATCTGCAAAGTACAAATGGAACAGGAATCGACAGAACAACTTGCCTGGAAGCCATTGAGTTCGATCGAACGTCGTGTGTTGGGCGTGCTGGTGGAGAAGGCCAAGACCACCCCGGACGCATATCCGCTCACGCTCAACGCGCTACGAAATGGCTGCAATCAGAAGAGCAATCGCAGCCCGCAAATGGACGTGAGTGAGGATCAACTGGAAGACGCGCTGGAGAATCTTCGCCGCGTGGGAGCAACCATCGAAGTGCAAGGAGGCGGCCGCGCGGCCAAGTACCGCCACGCCATGTACGAATGGATGGGTGTCAGCAAAGTCGAGGCTGCCGTGATGACGGAACTGCTGCTCCGCGGAGCACAAACCGTGGGCGAATTGCGCGGCCGCGCCGCCCGCATGGAGCCGATTCCCGACCTGGCTGCACTGAAGCCTGTTGTTGATGCGCTCAAGAAACGCGGCCTGATCATGGGACTGACGCCGGAGGGACGTGGGCATGTGGTCGCTCATGCGCTCTTTACGCCTGCGGAGATGGAACACCTGCAAGCAGAGTATGGTGAGACCACCCTGCCGTCACCTACCGCAGCGCCTACAATCGCGTCGCATCCCGTGGTTGATCCACCCGCCGGAACCGCTGCTTCGTCCGTAGTTGCGCCGCCAGCCGGCACATCAAGCGTGGCAGCACCGGATGTGGCCAGATTGGAAAACGAACTGAGTCAACTCAAGGCCGAATTCGCGGCCGCGCAACGCCAGTGGGAAGAAACAGTTGCCGATTTGCGGCAACGCATCGATGATCTGGAGCGTTTCCGACAGGATGTTGAAGGGTGACGGTGTTGGTCCGGCGGAACCCCGCCACGGGCCCATCGAGGTGTGTGAGCTTGCCCTGCACTGATTCAACGTTCGTTGAGCGTTACCTGCAGGACACTCTTGCTCTCGCGGATCTTGCTCAAGGCCTGGTCGCTGGGAGCTTGATCCAGCAACAGCGTGCAGCAAGCGGCAGAGGCGCCATCAAAGATTGTATTTTCCATCTCTTCCACGTTGACATCCGCTGCGCGCAGGTGATCCAACACGCCAGCGAGAACCCCGACGCGGTTAAGATGACGAACGACGAGTGCATGAGTGGCGGGGCTCCGTTGACAGAGATTGACAGCGCCAGGCGGACGGCCACTTTCTCGAAAGACACGAATGATGCGCACGACTTCCGCAGCGATGGCTTCGGACGCTTGGTCCGTGGATGCCCCAATGTGAGGCGTGCCGGTCACCATGGAGACAAGGTCGGTATCCACAAAGTTGGGCCCATCCGCGCCTGTCGGTTCGTTCTCGTAGGCATCCAAACCTACGCGGAGTTGTTTTTCACTGATGGCGGCTTTTAGTGCAGCGGTATCCACGAGCTCTCCGCGTGCAGTGTTGACGAAGATTGCGCCATCTCGCATAGCGGAAAAGAACTCCGCGCCAATGAAATGCTTCAGCTCAGGATTGTAAGCCGTGTGAAGGGACACAGCGTCGCTGTTGCGGGCAACGTCGAGTGGGCTTTCCGCATATTGGAACCCCATTGCTTGTGCTCGTTCTGGCGTCAAGCTACGGCTCCACGCCAGCACATTCATCTGCAATCCTTGCGCCCGCTGGGCAACACGTTCGCCGATGGCGCCCAAGCCCATAATCCCCAGTGTGCGGCCTTTCAGCCCTCGCGATGCACCGTAAGCTTTCTTCTTCCAATCTCCTTGCTGGAGGTCCTTCCAGGCGAAGGCAATCCGGCGGTCCGCGGCAATCAGGAGCCCAATCGCCAACTCTGCCACAGCGTCAGCGTTCTTGCCGGGACAGTTGGCAACATAAACACCACACGCACTGGCGGTCGCAACATCAATGGTATTGACGCCAGCGCCTGCACGCACAATCAGCGAAAGACCTTCAGCGGCTTCAATGGTCGCTGTTGTCACCTTGGTTGAGCGGACAACAATCACGTTTGCATCGCGCGCGTGTTGGGGGAGATCATCCGCAGAAAACTCCGGATGATTGGCGACCTCTATTCCCAGCTCTTGCAGGGATGTGACCGTTTCCGGGGAGAGACGGTCAGCGATGAGAACTTTCATGGAACGCCGCTTTGTACAGACGAGTCGCAAGACAATGATTGAGACAAGCACACACGCAGATCAAGAAGTCACACGTGCAAGTTTGAGCGTATCAGCGCCTTGCGCGCTCGTAAAGCGGTCGCGTCGTTCAGGTATTCAAGCTGGGCAAGCCGCCATCTGTAGTCGGCGGAGGAACGAGTTCCGTGTCCAGCGGAATCACAGGCTCCGGGGCAGCGCCAGACTCAGGCACGGTCTCAAATTCATCGGAGTATCGATAGAGTCCCCGCGGATTTGCAGGTGGACCGGAGTATTGTCCAGATAAGCATCCGCAGTCATCACAACTGCCGCTGCGTCCCCAACCGCTGAAGAAACTGGTCCATCCCTCACGATCAACCGAGGCGCAAGGCCCCAGGTAAGGGCATTGGCAGCCCGCAGCCAGCACGGCGGCAAGCGCAACAACAAACAACCGCCGCATGAGAATTCCCCCTCCCGCAAACGTGAAAGCAAACCCAGCCTAGCCTCCGAAGAGCGGATGCCAGCAGCCTACGAGTTCATATCGGAATGCTGGCGTCGTCAAGATCAGTAGAATCCGCAGAGTTTGCGCAATCGGAATGGGATCGGGTGGTGTCAGTCGAGTGAGACGATCACGGATGACACGGTTTGCACTCAGGACGAATGGCCGCGCAGAAGTGATAGCGAACTGCTTTAGGGCAGCACACGATCGAGACACATGAGCAAGTCTTTTGATTTAAAAGGCTTGCTCAACATGCAATCGACAACTTGCCCGTTCAATGCTGCGGTAATCTCTTGCTCGCCACAACCGCTCATCAGAATGACAGGCGTGTCACTGAACGCGCGAATCTTGGCCAACACATCTTCTCCGCCCATGCGGGGCATCTTTAAATCCAGTAGAACTGCTGATGTCTGATCTTGGTTCTCCTTGGCATATTGAATGCCTTCGGCTCCACTGGAAACCGTGTGAACGCTGTAACCGGCGTTTTCGAGGATCTTGCGGGCCAGTGCGCGGAGTTCTTGTTCATCGTCAATCACAAGGATCGTCCCTTGACCTTGCGCAAGGAGAGATTCTTGAGCGGGCCGTGGAGCATCCAACATTGGCGCGCAGGGGATCAGGATATCCACCGTGGAGCCTTGACCCGGTGTGCTGATGGCATTGATTGTGCCTTTGTGTCCGCGGACGATGCCCAGGACCGCCGCCAAGCCCAACCCTTTTCCGGTGGGCTTTGTGCTGAAGAATGGATCAAACATTTTGGACAGCGTCTCTTCGTCCATGCCGCAGCCTTGGTCGTCAACGCGGACAAATGCGTATTGACCTTTGGAGAGCTTCTCAGGAACAAACTGAGAAGAAAGCTCTCGACCATCGACCATGCGGACTCCTGTGGCAAGAGATATCTTGCCTTCACCTGGAGGCAGAGAATCAGCGGCGTTCTTGACCAGGTTCATGATGATCTGCCGGATTTGTGTAGAATCGCCCTCAATCGTCGCGGGCTGTAGATCAGACGTGACGGTTGCTCCTTCGGGAATTGCTGTTCTAAGCAGACTTGCCATCTCATCCACCAGTAGGTCCAGCCGCATGGGTTCGATGATGAAACTGCCCTGACCGGCGTAGGCCAGCAGCTGCCGTGTCAGATCACCGGCCCTTTCACTCGCATGTTCAATCTCCTTGAGCATGTCCAAGACCGGCGAGCCGTGGGTAATTTGGGTTTGAGCTAAGCCTGCGTACGACATGATGACGGTGAGCAAGTTGTTGAAATCGTGAGCGATTCCACCGGCCAATTCCTCCAAGCTTTCAAGCTTCTGGTCGTGCATGATTTGCGCGTCCATGATGCGCCGTTGCTCTTCGGCATGCTTCCGGTCCGTGATGTCATTTGTCGTTCCAATGATTTGACGCACACGCCCGTCGTCATCCCGCTGGAAAACCGTATCCCGTGACGAAAACCAGCGCCAGTTGCCAGCGGCATCCCGCATCCGGTACTCAACGTAGAGCACATCTGCATCCTGCGCCGTTTCCCACCGTGACAACAATTTTGGAAGGCGTTTCAAATCATCAGGGTGCAGCAACCGATCAAGCATATGTGGGCCCATCTCATGAGCTTGCTCTGAGGTATAGCCAAGGATCTCCCACACCTCGCGATTTGAATACACGTTCTTCTGCTCGATGACATCAAAGAGGTAAAGCGCTTGTGGCATCGTCGACGCGATCTTGGTCAGCCGTTCTTCGCTCTTGCGAATGATCTCCGCGGCGCGCTTTCGTTCAGAAATATCACGGACGACGGCCAGGAAGTATTCCCGGTCCAGCGCGACGTAGGTCGCAGAGACATCAACCGGAAAAATTGACCCATCTTTGCGCTGATGCTGGCTTTCGAAGGTGACGGAGCCCTCTTGGCGCAACCTCGTGAAGTGTTCTTGCCAGTTATTACGCCTGATGATCGGGTCGATATCAGCAACAGTCAGGGCAAGGAACTCCTCTCGCGTGTACCCGTGCGCTTCGCAAGCTTTTTGGTTGATATCCAAGAACTGGCCGGTCTTAGCGTCGATCACTTCAAACGCGTCTGCCGATTGGTCAATCAAAGAGCGGAAGATCGACAGAGCCCGGTGCGTTTTTTGGCGCTCGAGTTCGGCCGTGGCACGTGAAGCCATGACCGTGAGTAGCGCGTTGGCTTGCTCAGGGTCGGGAATGGCTTGATCACTCAAGAGAACGATCAGTCCGAGCGAGTCGCCCGATTTTTGCAACGGCACTCCCATATAACTTTGAATGCCCATATCGATGAGCAACTCATCATTCGGAAACCGTTTCTGAACGTTCAATTCATGGTAGCAGTGTTGCTGCTGGCTGAGCATGTCCTCGCACGGAGTCCCCTTCAATTCATAGCTGAAATTTTCCTGTGGAACTCCATTGTGTGAAATGGCGATCGTATTAATACGGCCTGGATCGAGCGGATCGATTGCGCCCGCGACCGCGATTTGAACCTGGCAAGCACTGACGAGGTAGTCAACAAGCGCGCGAAAGAAATCGTCACCGGTCAGCGGAGCGATGACCTCCAGGATGTGCCGCAAACCCCGTTCGGCACGCTCACGTTCGGTCACATCGCGCCCGGTTGCCTGGTACTCCAGACGATTGCCGCCCTCTTCTCGCGCCACGGTGAATGTCCACTGCAGCCACCTCAATTCATCACTTGCGACGCGCACACGATAGCTCTGTGTTAACGGCGGGACGCTGTCGACGAGCTTCCGCAGCAAACCGTCAACCGGAACGGACGGCTCCCCGGAGATCAACTTGGGGAGCGATTGGCCCAGTAATTCGTGGTTCGAACGGCGGAAGAACCGGCAGAACGTTTCATTGACAAACGTCAGCGTTCCGTCTGCCGAGAACCGGCAGATCAGATCGGTGCTTTTCTGAACAATGTCACGATAGGGAGGCTCGGATTCTTCAACACCGCCGCCAATTTCCTGGTCACTCATGTTCACACCCCCTCAAGCTCGCCGAGTTTAGCAAGCGATGTCACCTTGCTAGTGACTTTTGAGCCCAAGAACATCCAAACCTTGCTCAAAAACGATATCCACGGGAATCCCCTGCGCATTGATGCGATCCAAGTCCCCTTGCAGGCCGGGTGAGACATTGGCCATCTTATCCAGGAATGCGCCAGCGGCGTCGTAATCCCCGTCGCCCTGTAGCGTGATGATCCGTTTGGCCAGTTTTTGAATAGCGGCTTGCATTTTCGTTTCATCCACCTGATACCGGCCGGCGCTATCGCGAGCGAACGCCCCCTCTTCTTGGAAGAAATTGAAGGCCGACATATTGGCTTTACCGTGAGCGCTGGAAGCGCCAAACCGCACAGAGCGGAACAGTCCAGCCATGAATGTCACGTAGTTATCCATAACCTCGCCTTCGGTGAGTTCGCCCTGCTCATACAACTTGCCAACCATGTACAGTCCGAGGATGTCGGCCTTGCCTTCTTCCAGGGCAGAGAAATGATTGCGCAGTGCTTCACGCACTGAGCCTTGCCCGGTCAGCGTTGCCTTGATTCCCAGACCATGGGCAACTTCATGAAACATCGTGTTGCCAAAAAACGCCTGGAACTTAACGTGTTCGCGCTGGCCTTTGTCGATCAGCAGATCCGCAATCGGGATCAAGATGCGATCAAACTTTGCCTGCATGGCGTTTTTGAGTTGCAGGCGGCGTGTCCCCTTCTGAAGCTGGACTTGTTCGTCATTGGGAAGGTTAATGGCGATGGTCTTTGCCCCGGCATTGCAATCACCAGCGTAGTAGATCACATCATAGGCGTTGAGATCTGAATCGGTGCCGGGTGTCTCCTGCTTGTACTTCTCCGGTACTGGCAGGTCTCTTTGAAGCCCTGGCAAAAGTTGGGCATAACGTGAAAGACGTGCGCTCCATTCTTTGTCCTTGATCAAGACGAAGCCTTCATTGGCAGCTTTGTAGCCAAAGAGCGCGTCCTCGTAGTTTTCGACCGGCCCAATCACGATATCCAGCGTATTGTCCTTCATGTCCAGCCAAGCCATGTCACTCGCACGGTAATCGTCAGTCCGCAGTGCTTCCGCGCGAAGCGTGAGGTATCGCTTGAGCCCTCCATCTTCCGCCAGCGCCGCGGCTTGATCTAGCAGTGCGGCTGCCTGTTCGTGTTGCGGGAACATCTCGTGATACCAGGTGGCTCCTAGGTTTCCGTTGCGGTCACGGCGAATCATCGTGTACAAGCTTTTGAATTTTTCGGCCTGTTGAGGATTGTCACTCAGAAACTTTTCAAACTCCTCCTTGGTCATGTCACTGGGGTAAAAGTTGGCGCCTAACGGCTTAGCTCCGATCCCCCCGATGAATGGCTCATTGTTGTTCAATCTGCCCCACGGACCGTAGTTAATCGAAAGCAATCGGCGGCCAGCGGGCTGTTCAATTTGGCCGAACAGCGGATCGCGATCACCATAAGCTTGTACCCAGAAGACCTCGTTCATTAGGTCCGCCGCCTGGATCAGTAGCGGCAGCATTTGGCGCTCTTTGTCCGTGAGTCCGCTCAGGTCAGAAGTGAGCCGCACGACGCTGTATTCGTTGACTTGTCGCTGGAATTGCTGCTGTGGGTCTGTTTGGGCTTGGGCTTGGCTGAATGACATCATGGCGAACATACTCCCAAGCACGATAACGGTAGCGGACTGGTGCCGACACGCGATTTGCAGCAAGCTGAATCTTGATAAGAACATCGGGATCTCCAGAGTGTTTGTATATCTCGCCAATTCCCGCGATCAGAACTGCACGCAGACTGAACGGTGAGCAGCATGTTGAAAACGCCATCTCAGCGTTCTCAGCCCGAGCCGGACGTGGAAACAAGGCCCACGACTGCGGCACTTCGTAGGACGACTTGAACCCCTGCCTTGATTACGAAGCCGGTTGTTAACCACTGGCTGCTCAACCTGACGCTCCCCTTCTTCTCATGGAATGCAGGCGGCTTTGAGCGAGTCTAGGTGCTTACTATTGACCCCTGCGCGGCGAATGGCCTTCGTGGAAGGGCGATTATCCCGCGAAATGCGAGCAATGCCAGCACGGTGTCAGAGCCAATGGCCGCGCAGGGGTCAATAGCATTGATTCAACGGCATGCCACTGTCACCAAAACTACACTCAGCTAGCATTAGACTTTACGCCCTCAGAAAACTCCTAGTCAACTTCGGAACCGGATTAATCGCTAAAGTCACTGTGACCGGAACTCCGAGCTTTTTCTACAGAGGCCCTCGCTCCAGGTGCGCGGAGGGTCGATTTGCCCGAGTGGTTCAGGCGGCAACGGGCGAAGTGCTGTTCGAGCATTTCAGTTGGGAGGGGGGGCCGATGAGGCCAGATAGAACTTTGCGTATGCCTTGGGTGGCTGCGTTTGTGGCGTTGAGTTTTGCCATTGGTTGCAGCCGTGCGCACTACTTTGATGAAGCCGACCGTGAAGTCGCGCGGATCATTGCGCAAAAATCGGAAGACCCCAATTGGGCGGCATACGGCTTCGGCATCGAACTCGATCCGCGCAGCCGGTACTTCGACCCTTATAGCGAAATCACTCCCCCGATGCCGGAGGATGATCCAGACTCGCATGCGCTGATGCATTGCTTGGACTGCAAAAAAGGAGCTCCCTGCTGGCATCGCAATGGCGAACGCTCCGAGCTGGAAAACCCCAGCTGGCGAGAGCAATTGGGCACCTATGTCGATTTGACTGATGATGGAAAGATCCTGCTTGACCTGGATTCCGCGATGCGGATCGCCAGGATTCATTCCACGGACTACCAAAGCCAATTAGAGACGCTGTATCTTTCCGCAGTCGACGTCAGCACAGAGCGATTCCGTTTTGACGTGCAGTTCTTTGGCGGCAACGACACCTTCTACACTCACAATGGCCGCCTGCGGTCGGGCGCTGGCGAGACCAATACGCTGACCACGGATACAGATTTCCAACTGCGAAGACGCCTAGCAACCGCAGGCGAACTACTGGTGGGCTTTGCTAACTCGTTCGTCTGGCAATTTGCTGGGCCTGACACGAACTCCACGATGTCGCTGATCAACTTCAGCCTCGTACAGCCGCTCTTGCGCACGGGAGGACGGGAAGTTGCTCTGGAAACGCTGACGATTGTCGAGCGCGGACTGCTGGCCAACTTGCGCGCCTTCGAACGCTTCCGCCAAGGTTTCTATACCGAGTTGGCGGTCGGCGTCGGGGGAGCCGGCGGACCACAGCGTCGAGGTGGGTTCTTTGGAGGAACCGGCCTGACAGGTTTCACCGGTCAAGGTGCCGGGGGGATCGGCGGCGTTGGCGGAGGAACGTTTGGCGGGGGTGGCGGTTTTGGAGGCGGAGGAGGAACCGCGGGAGCGGGCGGATTCACCGGAGGTGGAGCTGGCACCGTGGGCGGATTCATCGGTCTGCTGCAATCTCTGCAAAACCTCCGCAACCAGAGGGATAGTCTGGACCTGCAATTGCAATCATTGGGTCAATTGGAATCTCTGTTGGAAGGCGGTCGCATTGATTTGCCGCAGGTGGAGGAGTTCCGCCAACGCATCGAGACCAACCGGGCTTTGTTGCTGCAAAACCAAAATGGCTTTCAGTCCACGTTGGACGGGTTCAAGACCAGCGTCCTGGCCTTGCCGCCGGATGTGGAATTCGAGCTTGATGATGCTTTGATTCAGCAATTCCAGTTCATTGATCGTCAGGCGGTCGAAGTCCAGAACGACCTCGCCATCTTAAGGTCTGAACTCGGAGACTTGCCGGAAGACGCTACGCTTGACATGCTCCGTCCGATGGTCGAACGAGCCACCGCGCTCTTTGACCGGGTCGACGCGTACCTGGTGAGCGTACCACAAGACTTCACAACACTGCGGCAATCCATCCCCTTGCGGATGGATCTGATGACCGCGGATGAACAGGCGGAACTGGAAGGCGCTATTGAGAGTAACGTCTTTGGCAATTGGGAGACAGACGTTGTCCAAGTGTATCCGGAACTTCAGCCAGGGTTGGAGATGGTGGACTTGGCCTTGGCGTCCAATGACCCCGAAGGCACGTTCAATCAACTCGTCATTTGGCTGGGGAACCTCAATGGCTTGCTCAACCGCGCCACGCTCGTCCAAGCCCGGGCGAGAGTTGAATCCGTCGTACTGAAGCCGCTTGAGATCGAACCAGAAGTCGCTTTGGAGATCGCGCGCGCCAATCGACCTGACTGGGCCAACAACCGCGCGTCACTGGTCGATACTTGGCGGCTAATCACGTTCAACGCCAACGCGTTACAATCTGACGTCGATATCGTCTTCAGTGGAGATATCCGCACGCAAGGGAATAATCCCGTGGCGTTTCGCGGACCAACGGGCACATTGCGGGCTGGCGTTCAGTTTGACGCGCCCTTCACGCGGCTCTTGGAACGCAACAATTTCCGTCAAGCGTTGATCGATTATCAACAAGCGCGACGACGCATCATTCAATTTGAGGACGGAGTGCACTCCAGTATGCGGGCTGCCGTACGGCAACTCAAAGAGTTGGAGGTGAACATGGAGATCCAACGACGCGCGGCCATCATTGCCATCCGCCGTGTTGACCTGACACGTGAAGACCTCAATCGCCCGCCGGGACCATCGGAGCCAGGCGTCGCCCCGGCGACGGACCCCACAGCGGCACAACGCCTTCAAGATGCCATTACGGACCTGGGCGGATCACAGAATGATTTTATGAGTGTTTGGCTCAACCATTATGCCGTTCGCATGCAACTCGTTCGTGATCTCGGCATCATGGAGCTTGATGAGAATGGCATGTGGATAGATCGCCCGCTGGAATTCGCTACGTTGGAGGAAATGCGGCAAATGGAATTGGAAATCCACTGTCTGCCACCGGATGTTCCACAAGAATGGTTTGATTTGGTGCCGGAGGAACTCCCCGCGGATATCCAGACAGAAACGCCTGACAAAACGGTGAGCACAGAAAATCTGACTACAGGCCATCGAACTTCGTCAGAGCTGCCACCGTTGGCGACTCCACCTGTGGTTCAAGCATTGGGAGCGACTGACAACTAAAGCACTTGCTCGATCGCCGTTCGGCTCGCCCTGCCGGACGCTGTCAGGTCATCCCGAGATGGGGGCACATGCCCTGTT
>JALCBR010000049.1 GCA_028066245.1 Pirellulales bacterium
CCTGGCGGCGCGAAACACCCCTCAAATTTGACCAATGTCAATTTCGCCCGTACGCCTGAGAGCAGGGCGCGCAGACTCCGTCGCGGGGCGACATGACAACGCCCGTTCGGGCGAGCAGACAGCAATCAGCAAGCACTCTAGCCCAACAGGTTCGATCAGTTCCCGGGGGCGATTCGCTTCCAATCCCCTGCCAGCTTGCTACGATGTTGGGACCGTAAGCCTCGGGCTCCTGCGCGCTTGCTGCTAGCTGGCGGGATGAGCGCAGCCCGATTTGTGCAACCGCAGCAGAGACACTGCCGGGAAAACGATTCGATGGACTATGCGTTCTGGGTAGGCATTGCAATTGGTGGGCTGTTGGTGCTCGCCGTTCTCTTCGTGCTTTTTAAGTACGGCAGCTTGTGGTTCACTGCGTACATGTCCAATGCACGAGTGGGCATGCTAACGTTGATCGGAATGAGCCTGCGCCAAGTGGAAGCGCAGTTGGTTGTGCGCACGCGAATTATGGCCGTGCAAGCGGCGATTCCGAATATCAACTCCGCGCGTTTGGAAGCCCACTACTTGGCCGGCGGATCTGTGCTGGGCGTTGTGCGGGCGATTATCGCCGCTCACAGGGCCGACATTGACCTGGACTTTGATCGCGCCGCTGCGATCGATCTCGCCGGCCGGGATGTGCTGGACGCCGTACAAACCAGCGTTCACCCCAAAGTCATCGATTGCCCAGACCCTAAGCGATCGCAGAAGTCTTTTCTCTCTGCCATTGCCAAGGATGGTGTTGAGTTGAAAATCCGGGCGCGCGTCACCGTGCGGACAAACATCTCACAGCTGATCGGCGGTGCCACGGAGGAAACGGTCATTGCCCGTGTTGGCGAAGGAATCATCACTGCCTGCGGTTCTGCAGATGACCACAAGGACGTGATGGAAAACCCGGACGTGATCTCCAAAGCCGTGCTCGCCAGGGGGTTGGATGCCCAGACTGCGTTCTCGATCGTTTCGATTGACATTGCTGATGTCGAGATCGGGGAAAACATCGGTGCGCGACTCAAGGCCGATCAGGCCGAAGCCGATACCCGTGTCGCCCGCGCCAACGCGGAAGAGCGCCGCGCCCAAGCCTTGGCGCGCGAACAAGAAATGCGGGCCAATGTGCAGCAAAATCGGGCCCGCGTCGTTATGGCCGAGGCAGAAGTTCCCCTGGCCATGGCGTCCGCATTCCGCGAAGGCAACCTGGAAGCAGGCGAATCGCGATCGGGATATGAAGGAAATGGCCCTGGTGCTGGACCGGTGGTGTAGAAAACCCTGAACGTGTGATGGCCAAAACGAACTTGCTCCCGGTCATCAATCTCCGCAAGCCGCTCACTTCAAAGCCGGCCATTTTGTCAGTCTCGGACATCGTGGTCCGCCACTACCGGGACAAGAGCGATATCGACAGCTGGCTACACGTTCGCAACGCCGCCTTCGTCGGACTTAAACGCGGAAGCCGAGTTTGGACGCACAACGACTTTCAGCGAGAGTTCCTTTCCCGCTGGTGGTGGCAACCAAGCCGGCTGTGGTTGGCCGAGAACCGTACAACAGTTGCTCGTTCGACACAGGTGATTGGCGTGATTGGTCTGGCAGCCCGAGGTCAGTCCGAATGCCATGTGCCGGTCGTTCATTGGCTGGCTGTGGATCCCGCCGCCCAACGGGTAGGAGTGGCGGCGCTGCTGTTATCCCATTTGGAAGCGACAGTTTGGAATCTAGGCGGCAAGGAACTCTATGCTCAAACACATGTTGCATGGCAGGCAGCGGTGGCCTTCTACAAGAAGCACGGTTTTCAGCGTCACGAAGGAAATCAAGCCGCCAAGACCAGAGAGACTGCGTAGAATGAGCGAGTTCACTGGTTGTGTTCACGGATCGGTCGATCACCATGCGCACGTCGCCCAAACCTCTCGTTGGCGGAGTCATTCATACTTACCAAAAGTATGATCCGCAGAAGTTTCCCAGCCCAACACAGCCACCGCCGGATCTTGTTGGCCCAGCGTTTGAACACATGCTGGCATTTGGCGACATGCGCGAGTTCACAGAGGAAGAACTTGCACGGGCGATCCGGCTTGACCCCAGTCAGATTGCGGGGCTAGGCCCCAGCATCGACGCTCTGCTGGCGATGCTGAAAGAACGCAAGCGGAAAATCCTAGAGCGCTACGAAGCCAAGTCGGTGGGAAAACAGGCGACGGATACATATCGGACAACGGGCCGGCGAATTGAACCGCCCAGTGATCTGCGACGGGAGTTTAAAGCGGCGTTTCGTGAAGAGCAGATCTACGACATGGAACGGCTGTGGTATCGAGCCGACCGACAGCGTGACCAGAGATTTGCCGCGCAAATCGTTCAGTTGATGGAGCGGCTTTCGGAAAAATACCAGATTGACGAACTCGTCTCCCAATATGAATTCACCGGCCATGAGCGGCTGAGCATTTCCCAAGCTTTGGCCGTGAAGGAAGAGTTGGAAAAACTGGATCGGCTGATCGAGCAACTGGAACAAGCGTTGGAGACCGCCCAGTTGGCGATTGTCGACATGAGTGAGCTTTCCGAGTTCACCGACCCCGAACAGATCGAGAACCTCAACGCCCTCCAGCGGCAAGTGGAGGAATATGTCCGCGAGCTGGCCAAACAGCAGGGCTTGGAAAACGTCAAGGGACGGTTTCGGCTTACACCACAGGCGTTTCGGTTGTTTCAAGGGCAGCTCTTGGGGCGCATTTTCTCGCAGTTGCAATCGTCACGGACTGGTCGCCATCAAGGGCCAATCGTCGGTGAGGGCTCCGTTGAACTCCAGCAAACCAAGCCTTACGAGTTTGGTGACTCTGTCGCCAACATGGATATCCCGGCCAGCATGATCAACGCCATGCTCAGAAGCTCTGGTGAACGCGCGACCGATCAAGACAGTGACGGTCATCGCGTGACGATGCTGCCGAAGGACATCGAAATCCACAAGACGCGCAACTCACCCAAATGTGCAACAGTTGTCCTGTTGGATATGAGCGGCTCCATGCGGTATGACGGCCAGTACATCAATGTCAAGCGAATGGCGCTTGCGTTGGAAGGGCTAATCCGCAAAGAGTACCCGGGCGATTTTCTGCAATTCGTGGAAGTTTGTACATTCGCGCGGCCTAAGCCTGCCGGAGAAATTGCGTCACTGTTGCCCAAGATTCCCACTTTGCATGACCCCGTTGTTCGGCTCCACGCGGACATGAGTCGTGATGACATCTCGGAGGCTCAAATTCCGCAACATTTCACGAACCTGCAACACGGTCTTCAACTTTCGCGACGATTCTTAGCAACACAAGATACACCCAATCGACAGGTTATCCTGATCACAGATGGCCTGCCCACGGCTCACTTTGAGGATCAACATCTCTTCCTCCTTTACCCACCGGATACGCGGACAGAAGCCGCGACCATGCGGGAGGGTGCCCTGTGCCAGCGGGAGGACATTACGATTAACATTTTCTTGCTTCCAAGCTGGTCGCAGACGCGCGAGGATGTTCAATTCGCTTATCGACTGGCGGAATCAACAACTGGCCGAGTCTTTTTCACAGCGGGACGAGACTTGGACCGATTCGTGGTTTGGGATTACGTCAATCAAAAGCGAGAAATCGTGGGCTAGAATTAGGCGCAGGCTGTTGTCCAGCGGGATCATGAGCGAACTGGTGCCTTGCAACTGGAATCACCCCGTCTTTATGCAATGTACCAGTGCGCTGAGCACTCCTGCGTTACGGCTTGACCCCACCATTCGCAGCTTGGTTACCATGCCCATGATTCGACGGATCAGCTATCGGACTTCGCTACTCGCATCCATGTTCGCCGTCAGCGAAGTTACGTTGTCTGGTGCGTCAGCTTTGGCGGCAGAAGGCCGTCCGTTGGTGATTGCCCATCGCGGAGCTTCTCACGATGCTCCTGAGAACACGTTGGCCGCGTTCAATCTCGCCTGGCAACAAGGAGCTGATGGCTGCGAAGGCGATTTCCGTTTATCCGCGGATGGAAAGATCGTCTGCATCCATGATGCAGACACGCAGCGGACGGGCGGGAGAAAACTATCGGTCGCCGGGAGCCGTCTCGCGGACTTGCGAACGCTTGACGTTGGCTCATGGAAGTCACCCGAGTACTCCGGCGAACGAATTCCGACGCTGGCAGAAGTTCTACAAACCGTTCCTGCTGGCAAACTGTTTTACATTGAAATCAAATGCGGACCGGAGATCATCAGCCCCTTGGCGAACCTGCTCCGCCAGCAGCGCTGGGTTGCCTTCAATCAACTGCGGATCATCTCATTCAACACAGAAGTGATCGCCGCAGCCAAACGAGTGCTACCCAATATCAAGGCGTTTTGGCTGACCAACTATGACAAGGAACATGCTGGAGAGCAAAATACCTCGGACGGATCTCGTGCGGCGCGAGCAGTTTACTCACCCAATCTACAGACGATTCTGGAAACACTCTCCAGAACGGGAGCAGATGGACTGGGCTCCCAGGCAAACCTGGATGTTGTCAACCAGCAGTTCGCTCATACCTTGCGGGAAGCCGGCTTTGAGCTTCATACGTGGACGGTGGATGACCCACGAACGGCGCAGGCGCTCACGCGTGCCGGATCGATCTCGATTACGACCAACCGGCCAAAGATGATCTTGGCGCTATGGCCAAGGCACATTGCTTCGAGGAATACCGCTCCTTTGCAAAGGCCGATAGGGATTCTGAGGGAATGCCAGTTTGGTGACCCAACCGCGATTCTATTTCATCGACATGGCAACCACGCCCGCCCATTCCGTTGGCATCGCCTGCGCCCGTGGCGGCAATGTCGTGCAATTCGTTGGTGGTAATCGGAATGCTGCTTCTCTAAACCCATGGTTGGGTTGTATGTCCCATCCATGCACTGAGGTGACCTGTTGGCTTTTGTGTCGGAAGTGGTTTTACCACCTTCATTTAGCGAACTCGCTCTCGTATGGGTTCGTACGGCAAATAGAATGAAATGGAGGAAAACGCTGGGCGTTTCCGTTCCGTCTCTGTTTGCCACTCTCCAACGGGAAATCATGCTGGCTGAATGAGGTTGGCCGCGAAACTTGTCGTCGCGTTCGTGCTGGGCATCATGCTGCTCACCGCCGTCTACGGCTATTTGGCCGTGGAGCGCGAGATTGCCATGTTGGAAGATGACATGCGGAGGGATGCAAACTGGTATGCCGGGTTCTTGATGAGGGCGGTTGCCGCGTCGGGACGTTTCCGAGATGACGAGATCGCCCAAACACTCGCTGACGTGGAAAGCTATTTGGACGCGACCACCGAAAGTCACGTGTTTGACGCTCACTGGAAGCCGTTATCCCAACAGGGTCAAGGCAATTCGGCAACCTTGAGCTTCGGTTCGAGCAACTCCCAGGGCGAGCCTGAGCTCCCGCATGCGATTTGGACGGACTCCGCCGGGGTCGACAAGATTACCTACTACTACCCGGCGAATTTCACATCAGTTTCTCCGGGCGTGTTTGAATTAACCGCCTCACGAGCGGAGATGAATGACTACACCAGCGAGACGATCTATCGAACCGTGGGGTTGATGGCTGGGATGGCTCTCGTGGGCGGCCTGTTGATGGCGTTGCTAGGCGTGACGCAGGTAGGTAAACCCTTGGAGCAACTGCTCGCTAAGACTCGTAGAGTGGCCTCGGGAGATCTTTCCGATCCGGTTGAACTTCGGGGTTTCGACGAGCTCTCGGAATTGGCTGACTCACTCAACTTGATGTGCGTTCGGCTACAGGAATCGCAAGATGAAGCCCACAAGGAAGCGCAATCTCGCATCGAAGCCTTGGAACAACTCCGCCACGCAGATCGCCTGAAAACGGTTGGCCGCTTAGCGGCCGGCATGGCACATGAACTAGGGACGCCACTGTCGGTTGTTTCGGGACGAGCTAGCTTGATCGCCTCGGGGAAACTTGCCGCGGAAGATGTGGAAAAAAGCGCAGAGACCATCAAGTCTGAATCGGACCGCATGGCCAAGACGATTCGACAGTTACTCGACTTTGCTCGTCACAGCCATTCACAACGCGCCCGCGCAGATCTGCGACACGTGATTCAACAGACCGTCGACCTGCTGCAGCCGTTGGCCGGCAAGCGGAACATCTCCCTGGTATCTCAGTTGTCGGACGTTGCCGCAGAAGCCAGCTTTGATGTCGGACAGGTGCAACAGGTGTTGACCAACTTGATCGTCAACGCAATGCAATCGATGTCCGAAGCTGGCACCGTGCAGGTGGAGTTAGACCGCATCAACTGCGCGCGGCCGACGGGTGAAGAACACGATGGCCGACCTCCTCACGAATCTGAGCCGGCGAACTATTTCCGCATTCAAGTAATCGACCAGGGGAGCGGCATCTCCGCCGAAGACCTGCCACAGCTTTTTGAGCCCTTCTTCACCACGAAATCGCAAGGACAAGGAACTGGCTTGGGCCTTTCCATCTCGTACGGTATCGTGCATGAACACGGCGGTTGGATTGATGTCCAGAGCACCTTGGGCAAGGGAAGCACTTTCGCCGTGCATCTGCCTGCGCACGACCAGGAGCCAGCAGCCCCATGACCCATGGCCGGGTGCTCGTTGTTGATGACGAAGCCAGCATGTGCGAGCTGCTGGAAGCGGATCTACGGTTGCGGGGGTTTGACGTGGCCTGGCGGACATCCGCGGAAGAAGCTTTCACCTTGCTGCGGGGAGAGTCCTTCGATTGTGTTGTCACGGACTTGAACATGCCCGGCGTCAACGGGATCGAGCTTTGCGAGCGAATTGTCGCCCATCGCCCAGATGTCCCTGTGATCGTGATGACCGCGTTTGGCAGCATGGAGACAGCTATCGCCGCTATTCGGGCAGGCGCCTATGATTTTGTCACCAAGCCGTTGGAGACGCAAATGCTTGCGCTCACGCTGGAGCGCTCTGTCCGGCACCGGCGCTTACAGGAAGAAGTCAAGTTGCTCTCGGAGGTGGTCAAGCAGGCTCGTCAATTCGGCGATATCCTGGGTGAAAGCCTGCCGATGCAGCAGCTCTTTGACCAACTCGCGCGTGTGGCTGAGTCCGAAGCGGCAGTCCTGATCACCGGCGAAAGCGGATCCGGCAAGGAGCTTGTTGCCCAGGCAATTCACAGTCAAAGCTCTCGGAGAGAGAAACCGTTTGTGGCGGTTAATTGTGCCGCTCTCCCGGGAAACTTGTTGGAGAGCGAGCTCTTTGGCCACGTGGAAGGCGCTTTCACGGATGCTCGGGAAGCCCGCAAGGGGCTGTTCCAACAGGCTCAATGCGGAACTCTGTTCTTGGATGAAGTTGGCGAGCTGCCATTGGCCATGCAGCCTAAGTTGCTGCGAGCGTTGGAAGAAAACACCATCCGACCAATTGGCAGCGACCAGGAAACTCCCATTGATGTCCGCATCTTGACGGCAACCAACCGCGACCTGGAGTCAGCGGTCGAAGAGAGTCGCTTTCGGCAAGACCTCTACTATCGGATCAATGTCATCCAGTTGGCGATTCCACCGCTGAGAGCGCGTGGTACGGATATCTTATTACTCGCACAGCACTTTGTGGAGGGTTTCGCCGCGAAAAGTCAACGACAGGTCACGGGACTTTCTGAACCGGTTGCCGAACGACTCCTGAACTATTCGTGGCCAGGCAATGTGCGAGAGCTTCGCAACGTGATTGAACGAGCCGTTGCCTTGACCGGAACCGAGAAACTCTCCGTCGAAGACTTACCCGAAAAGATCCAAGAGCATCGAGGGTCACACATCGTACTGGGCGGAGAAAACCCGGCAGAATTGCCCAGACTGGAAGACGTTGAGCAGAGATACATCCGGCATGTTATGGAAGCCGCCGGCGGCAACAAAACCCTGGCGGCCAAGATCCTTGGTGTTGACCGCAAGACGCTCCGTCGCAAGCTCAAAGAGGATTGAGCCAGAGGGATGCCTAGCGCTCGTATGAGGTTCGCGGCCGTTGCTCGATCAATCTTGTTGCGTGCGGTTAACGCCCTGCGGTGATTAATCCCTCTTCAGGACTGCTGGCCGTGGCATAGAGTTTCTTGGGAATACGGCCTGCAAGATACGCCAAACGGCCGGCTGCCGTCGCGTAACGCATCGCGTATGCCATCTGAAGGGGATCTTGTGCGTGGGCGATGCCCGTATTCAAGAGCACTCCGTCAACGCCCAACTCCATCGCAAGAGTCACATCGCTGGCAGTGCCCACACCGGCGTCCACAATCACCGGGTAATGCGGATCGCCTTCTTTCAAGTACTCCAGACAGATGCGAATGTTGTTGGGGTTTAAGATGCCCTGCCCAGAGCCGATCGGACTTCCCGCTGGCATGACACTGGTTGCCCCGGCATCTTTCAGCCGGCGAGCGGTGACGGGATCATCTGTTGTATAGCACAAGACCTGGAAGCCCTCTTTGACGAGGATCTCCGTCGCTTTCAAAGTTTCCACTGGATCCGGCAGCAGAGTCTTCTTGTCTGCCAGAACTTCCAACTTGACCCAATCTGCACCTGGGTTGTCCAGCCCGCGTAGGATTTCACGGCCAAGTCGCGCTACGCGGATCGCGTCATCAGTGCTGAAACATCCGGCAGTATTGGGCAACAGTGTGTAGCGATCGGTGTCGATGAAGTCGAGCAGGTTGTTGCCGTCCGCGTCGATCAACCGTTCGCGCCGAACGGCCACCGTGATGCAGTCCGTTCCCGAAGCTTCCAGGGACCGTGCCATCAAATCGTAGTTGGCATACTTCCCGGTTCCGACGATTAACCGGCTGGAAAGCGTATGCGTTCCCAGGGCGAATGAACCATCCGCAGGAAGAGCGTCAACGCGGTTTGTCGAGGAGACGGCGGCCTCGCTCACTGATGCCTCCACCGGACGGTTTGTCCGTGATGCTTCCAGGAAATGATAAATGCGAATGCTCGAACTGACATACAACCCGCCGAGCGGACTTGTGCGGCTCAGCCCCCGCCGACAAGCGTCACAACTTCCATTGTGTCGCCGCCCGACAAAACGGTCGCAGCGTGATCCTCTCGTGGAACCAAGTCGCGATTCACCTCTACGGCCACGCGGCGCGAATCTAACTGCAATTCTTGCAGCAAACCCGCGATTGTGGTGTCGGGCGCAACATCACGGAACTCGCCATTGACTTTAATTCTCACGGACAGCGGTCGATCCAACTTGAACGAAGTGAAGACGACAGAGTCGCATTCTAAGGAAATCTCACCATCTGAGAAAGCCGGCGAAAGAGCCGGTTTGCGATCCGCCGTGTCACGACGCGCTTCGCGCAAAGAAGTTTCTGTAAGATCGCCTGATCGATACAATGCAGGTTCGATCGAAGAATTCAACTCTGGCCGCCTGGGGTAGCGGCGTTTGGCCATCAACGAGCATTCGATCTTTGTCAGGAGAGAGATAATGAATGCATGCAGTCGGCTCACCTTCGCAGGCGGGATTTCCGCATTAGCTGTTTTTTTGATGGTTGGCGCAACGGTAGCCGGCCACGGACAGGGGCAACAACAGGTTCCTCTACCTGACGTTTCTGACCGCGTGACCAAGCTCGAACAACGAGTTACCTGGCTTGAAGAGCAGCTTGGACGGCTATGTGTAGAAGACGCAGCCCTTGCGCAAATTAACGCGGAACACAAGCTATCGATTGCAGAAGATCGGTTGGCTCAGAGTGAGCGGTTGGCCGCGCAGGGATACATCTCCGACGTTCAGCTTCAAGCAGACCAATTGGCGGTCGAGATCGCCCGACGTGAGTTGCAACTCACAAAATCCCAGTCACAAAGTGACCGTGAGGCCGCTCGACTGGCCGTCCTGAATGCGGAAGCCGCGCTGAGTCAAGCCTTGCTTCGCTATGACCATACGCAGCGATTGCAGACCAAGGGGTACGTTTCAGAGGTCGAAGCAGCGCGCGATAAGGCGGACGTTGCCAGGGCGGAGAAGGTCCTGGCTGCCGCGAAGCTCAAGCTGGAGATGTACTCGGACCAAAAGCAGCAAGGCTCAAATCCGCCCGGAGCTTCTACCAATGGAAGTAATTCAGGCAGCACGCGCAGCGACCGAGGGGATCAATAGCTCTTAGCAGGTTGATGTGCACACGCACGTCCAACCTAGACACAGATTTCTCACAATTGTGATCTTAATTATCGGCTATGGATTTCGAGCTTCTCAGTTCCGTGCTCGATTCCCAGCAAGTTGCCGACGAGCTGCTGCCAAATTGGGGAATTCGCGATGCCCGTCGCGGCCGCGAGAATCTCCGTCTCATGCAGCAACTGGGCGTTCCCTTGGACTTATTGTCCGAGATGTCTGTGCAGCTTGCCGCTCATCTTCCGGCTTGCAGCGATGCCGACATGGCGCTCAACAATCTGGAGATGTTTGTGGCGCATGCCCGCAACCCATTGAGCTTGGCGGCGCTCTTTGAACGCGACCCGACAGCTCTGCCGGAGTTGCTCAAGATTTTTTCCACCAGCCAGTACCTGGCGGGAATCCTGATTCATGACTCTGGCAGCTACGACCTCTTGCGTCTGACCGAGGGTCGTCCGATTGCCCGAGAAGTCCTGATCGACGAACTCTGCGCGGAGACAGCAAGTCTGGATGATTCCACCGACATCATGCGAGCGCTACGACGCTTCAAACGACGGGAAACGCTACGGATTTCCTATGGCGACCTGATCTTAGATCAACACTTGAATGTCGTCACCGAACAGATTTCGTACGTGGCGGATGCCTTGTTGGAAGCGGCTTTCCGGGCTGCCGCGCGAAGGATGGGGCGGAAACTGTTCGGCACAAGTGCTGATCTTGCTTCAAGCCGTGACTTCTATCCACCAATGGCGATTCTAGCCCTCGGAAAGTTAGGCGGTCGTGAACTGAACTACTCGAGCGATATTGATCTGATCTACGTCTATGATGACAGGGTCGCCACCAGCGAGAAACGGCCCTTAAACCAACCGTTCTTTGAGAGGCTAGCCCAAGAAACAACCAAGCTGCTCGCCGAGTCGACGGAGCTTGGTCAAGTTTATCGGGTGGATCTACGGTTGAGGCCAGATGGGACGCAAAGCTCCATCGCACCGTCCATTGCTGACGCGTTGCGGTACTACGACCTCAAAGGACGGACCTGGGAACGCCAGGCGTACGTGAAAGCTCGCGTGGCTGCAGGTGATGTCTCCGCAGGCAACAGGCTCCTCAACGAGTTACAACCCTGGGTTTATCAACGCTACCTGGCCGCGCCGGACATCGCCGGCGTCAAAGCGCTCAAGCGGCGAATCGAACGCCGGTCCCACCAGGACGGAGTAAGCAATCGCGACGTCAAGACAGGACACGGCGGTATTCGTGACATCGAATTTTGTGTGCAGTTTCTGCAACTCCTCAACGGTGGTGAGCAGTCTGTTGTGCGTACAGGCAACACGCTCGATGCCATTCACCGACTTGGTGAAGCCGGCTGCCTGACAGACCAAGAGCGAGGATTGCTCGAAGAGAATTATCGATTCTTGCGACGGATCGAACATCGCTTGCAACTCCTGTTTGACTTGCAGACGCACGAGTTGCCGCAAAGTGAGTCCGAGTTGCGCAAGCTTGCCATCCGGATGGGGTTCTCCGGTGAACACGCGCTCACCGAATTTCGAGAACAGTTATCCCGAACGACAAAACTCAATCGGCGCATTCTTGACCACCTCTTGCACGAATCATTTGGACAAGATGACGGCGTGGCGCCAGAGACGGACCTGATCCTTGATCCATCGCCTGAAGAAACTGCCGTTCATGAGATCTTGGCACCGTATGGCTTCCACGATACGACGTTGGCCTACAAGAATTTGATGGAACTGGCAGAGGAAAAGATTCGATTCCTGTCCACACGACGTTGCCGGCATTTCCTGGCATCTGTCGCGCCGGCACTCTTGGACGCGATCCGTCAAACGCCCGACCCGGACGGAACGTTGACCAATTTGGACCGTGTCACAAACTCGCTTGGTGGCAAGGCAACGCTTTGGGAGCTCTTCAACGCGAATCCCGCCGCAATGCGGCTGTGCGTCGAATTGTGCTCAATTAGTGGCTTCCTCACGGGCGTTCTGATCAGCCAGCCCGGCATGCTGGATGAATTGATGGACAGCCTGATGCTTGACACGTTGCCGACGCGCCAAGAGATGGATACTTCGCTGCATGAACTATGTCGCGGAGCTGAAGATATCGACCCCATTCTGCACAGCTTTCGCAATAGCTATTTGCTCAGGATTGGCGCCAGGGACATCTTGGGCAAGGAGGACTTGATTGCGACGACGTCTGCGCTGACGGACCTGGCCGAATGTGTCGTCAGCGTTGTTGCGAAGAACGAATACGATCGCCTTGTCGCGAAGTTTGGCGAGCCGCGATTTTCGAGTAGCTTGGATGCCGAGGACGTGAATTCTGAAGATGAACAAGATGGAAAAAACGCGGCTACGCTTGAACAAACATCACGTTGGGCCATCTTAGCCCTGGGAAAGTTTGGTGGACGAGAGCTGACATACCACAGTGACTTGGATTTGGTCTTCATCTATGAGGCCGACGGAAAGACCACCGGCAGCGGTCGCGGCGAGCCCACGACAAACTCGCACTTCTTCAGCGAATTGGCTTCGCGGATCACGAAGGCGATTTCACACCTGGGCCCCTGGGGACGACTGTACGAAGTTGATGCTCGGTTGCGCCCAACGGGCAGAAGCGGTGCGCTGGCCACGGCGTTGGAAGAATTCACTCGTTACTTCGAGACGAGCCAAGGGCAACTCTGGGAGCGGCAAGCTATGTGCAAAGCTCGCCCGGTCTACGTATCACCTAGTTTTGGTGAGGCAGTACAACAGGCGATCGGGCACGCCGTCTATCAGCGCGACCTCACAGACGAAGATGTTGCTGAGATATGCAGTATGCGCCGCCGATTGGAAAACAACCTGAGTTTCGGCAACATCAAGCGCGGACCAGGCGGTGTCGCCGACCACGAGTTTCTCGCCCAAATGTTGCGATTACGTCACGTTCAAGCGACTGACGAAACCACGAACGCTGACATGCGATCCCCAACCACGTTGGTTGCTTTAGCGGCCATGCATACCGCTGGACACATCTCCGATGATGATTGGCGGGCGCTGGAAGAGAGCTATCTCTTCTTACGCAAAGTTCAATTGCGGCATCGCTTGATGAGCTCAGTGACACGTGACGGACTGCCGGACGCTCCACAAGAACTGCGCAAACTTGCGCATTACATGGGATTCCAATCGGCAGATGAGTTCACGGTAACCTGCCACGAACACTTGAAGAGGACGCGCAAAACGTTTGACAAATACGTGAGAACTTAGCAATGCCCGTACCACTCAAGCTTCTAGAAATGATTCCAAATCTGCTGGATTGACCGCAGGTTCGCCTGGTGAGACGTGATCAAGCTTTCCGTCTTTCAACCAGGTCTCCAATTTGTCAACCTGGCTGAACAGGTGGTCGAAGGAATCGACAATGAACAACAGTGGCTGGTAGTGGTCGATTTCAAAGTATTGATTGACGACCCATTCCATCTGGATTGGATACCGCTGCACCGCTGGCGAAGTCAAAGAGTGTTCAAGCTCGCCTAATGAACTGAGAAGTCCGCTGCCGTATGCCTTGAGGCCATCTTTCTCGCGAATCAGCCCGAACTCGACGGTGAACCAGAAGAACCGCGCCATCGCCTTGATGTTGTTTTCCAAGCAACGGATATGTTCAGCGTCACCTCCGGCCACCCCGGCAGCTCGCTCAGCGGCAAAACGGGCCACCTCGCCAAAGCGGACCAGGACGTCTGAAAAAACACGATCTGTGTGCATCGGCACGTGCCCGGCAACATCATGGAAGATGTCAGGTTCCGGAAGGTAGTCCAGGGCCTGCCCATCGCGAATGGTGATGGTGGTGGGAAAGCTGCGCTGCCGTAAGCAATCGAAGAACAAAAACGCAGGCACATAGCCCGAGACGGCTTTAGCCTTGAATCCACTCAGCGGCGCCAGAAAACGGTTAATGTCATCCAGCTTCGGAATTGCATCCCGTTTTAGATGCAAGACTTCCAGCCCATGCATGAAACGCGCGTTAGCGAACTGCTCCCATTTAGGCAGGATGCGATCGTACAAACATCGCCATGTTTCTTGGTTTTCATCGCTGTAGAGATCGTACGGTTGATCAATATACAGTTGGCCGTCTTGTTGAGCCTGTTCGATGAAAGCTGCTTTTGTTGTCGTCAAACCAGAGGCCACTGTCGACATGGCAAGCTCCCTACGTTGAACAACGGATACCCAAGAATCGCTTTTTTCGTACGAATCGAATGCTAAAGGATATCGCTAAACGGCATCTTCGAGCAAGCGGCACGAACTGGTAATCGTGTTGAACCTCGCTCAACACAAGCAAGACCTTCGGCTGAAGGTGTTTCGTCGCTCAGACAGTTGGTGTGCAACATCGCACTTACTTCGCATTGGGAAATGCAGGTGACGGCACAAGGTTGCCGAGGATTTTGCGTTGGTCACACACAACATTGGGGACGTCAAAATCGCTGTTCTTCCTTTTCGCTAAGGTTCCCGCTTCCCGATTGACGATGGTTTCCGCTTGCTGCCAAGCTGACACAGCAATAGAATCGCGCGGGTCGTGCGTGGGCAAGAACGGGATGCACTAACAATAAAGGAAGTGGATGGCACGGAAAGTCATTCTGGATGTTGACCCGGGCATTGATGACCTGGCCGCGTTGTGCATCGCATTGTTCGACCCCAGGTTGGATATCGTTGCGGTCACGGCAGTCAGCGGAAGCGTCCCGGCAGCGCAGGCGACACGCAATCTCCTGGGAATCATTGAGTTTCTTGACCCACCGAAACGACCGCGAATTGGCGCCGCCACAGAGCCAGAACACACGCGACCCGCCGACTTGCGGCATCTGTATGGACCTTCCGGGTTGGGCGACGCCACGTTGGAAGTTGCGGACCTCCATCACAAGCACTCCTCGGCCAAAGTCATCTGCGAGGCGCTTCGCGCAGAACCCGGCGATATCACAGTGTTATGCCTCGGCCCGTTAACAAATCTTTCGGCGGCCTTGCGACGAGAACCGGAACTTGCTTCCCTCACACAAGCACTCGTTGTTCGCGGTGGCGCAATCGATTGTGGCGGTGACGCCACGCCATCAGCAGAGTTCAACATCTATTGCGATCCAGCCGCGGCCCGGGAGGTATTTCGGGCTAAGTTCAACGTGACGCTTGTCCCGCTTGACGTGACCAGTCGCATTGATTTTTCTGCCGAAGATATTTCTCGTGTCGTGAACAAGTTCTCCCGAGCTGGCGAACTGCTGGGGAAGACGTTGCCATACGCGTTTCGCGCACACCATGAACACCTCGGTGTTGAAAGCTTGCATCTCAATGACGCCGTCGGCGTGATTGCACTTTCCAATTCATCGCTGTTTGAATCTGAGGAGCACGCCGTGGACGTGGAGACCATTGGTGAGCTGACGCTGGGGGCAACCGTTCTGGATCGCCGTCCCGCCCGCCAATGGCCGCTTAACCTGAACGTGATGACGTCAGCCGCCATTGCGGGCGTGCGTCGCGAGTTACTCGATGGCATGCTCAGGGCAGGAGAAAAAACATAAGCCTCGGTTCTACTGAACAGCCGCGGGTATCGCCAATCCTTACTGCCGTCTAGTCTACTTTGCGGCTGCTGCCAGCCATCTGCGAACGCGGTTCCAGAGCTCGCTCATGGTTCCGCTGTAGAAGTGATCAGCATCAGCGATGACGGCAGTGTTGATATTGCTCATCCCGTGCTCGCTTGCCACCGTCTCGATAGCTTCCGGCAAGCCACGGAACGCCGGATGGCCTACCAATTCTTTCGTTCCGAATGTAAATAGAGTCGGAAGTTTCAGTCGATCGATGTAATTCAAGACATTATAGGTCTCTTGCGGACCGTATTTATCCAGGTAGCCAGCCGCTGTTACGGAATAGGGAATGGGGAATTTAATTTGCAACAATTCCTCCGGCGCACCACATGCAACACAGGACTCCGCAGCGGCAAAGTCAGCGCGAAACAATTCAGCCTTATCGCTGGCCATAAAGTGAGCATAAGATAGCCGTGCGGGTGAGATCGCAATCAGTCGCACAACATCTTGCGGTATTTGCGCCAACGTGAAGACGCCCTTCACCGCACCCAAGCTATGTCCCACCAAAGCTGGCCGTGTGTAGCCTCGCTCTCGCAAGAAGTTCAGCCACGCAGGCAAGTCGAATTTACAATCACCAACGATTTCATGAGCTGCGCCAAGAAGGCGTGGGCCACTGCTAGTCGACGCTGTATGAACGAGGTCTCGTCCGCGCGTGTTGGCCAACACTGTCGCCACGCCTGCATCACGGAAAGCCTGCGCCAGATATCGGAGCAAAGATGATGAATAGAAGTTGGCGCCTGTCCCATGAACAAGCAATGCCGCGTCGAAGTCGAATTTGTCGGCAACTTTGACAGGCGGCGAGAGAAACGCGCCGTCCAACCGGACACCGTCGGCAGTTTCTGTGCGGACCAGTTCCGCTTTCATCTCACGTCAAGGCGTCAAGGTTGCACTGAAAGCCAGCACGGGAAGGAACGTCCAGGCAAGAGCCAGCTAGATGTCCTCGTCAGTCTCAGCTGGGCCCGCCAGCTGAGAAAGCACTTGCAGCATGCTGTGCATGTGAGCTAGGCGGGGGCCGTAGCGGTCAACAAACTCGCCCAACATGAACTCCCCGTCCAGCAAGGTTTCCCCGTTATCGCGGATTTCCTCAGTCATGTTTGACAGGAATTCCATTTGGACACGTCCCAGGGTTTCCGCCGCGTGACGGCAGTGGCTGGCCAACTGCGGATGCGCTTTGCGCCATTGATTGAGCTCTGTGGCCTTACGACGCTGCTTCGCCCCCAGCACACCGATAAGCTCTTCCATCAACTCATTTTGGCGATCGACCGCAGAAAGGATGTCTTGAAGTAAATAAGTCTGGTCCGAGCCGGAGGGACGATCATCCGCTTCCTGCTGTGGCGAAACATCCATCTGGGAAAACATCGCTGCCGATTGCTGATTGTTAGTCATATCTTTGATCTCCTTACGTTCCCAGTATAAGCAGCCTGTCCCGAAAAAGGGAAGTAGCAGGCAATGCATTCGGGACTGGTCTCCCATTGAGTTCAATATCTGCAGGAATTTCCTGACTTGCCTCTCTTGTGAGGTCCGTCGGAATCGCGGCTTAAGTTCCTTCGCTGCGCGACTCGATGATGGGCATGGTTTAAGAGACAATTCGCGTGCCTGCACTGCGCGCGACGCCCGGAAATGAGGGATCCCATCGGCGGTTCCGTGTCTCCATCGCGGTGTGACGACGTTCGGACTAACTTCCTATGGTTTTATCGCAGAACCCTGCAGTTCGCCGCGACAACGGGCCAAAGAGGCACAGCGCTGGAAGTACGACCACAGGCACACTGGTGGGTTTCCTTACAGTTGTCGATCATGAGCAAGTTGGGTTGCTGGGCGGATACTTGATCCTAAATTCCACGGCACGCCCCGTTGAGTTTCATTGCTCCGCGCCGCTGAAGGCCAATCGCGCTCAGGAGATTCTCTACGGTCCAACGTTGCGACCATATCTCTGCGGCGAATTGATTGGCGCAACCCTTTTGAACAAGGCGAAGAACCGGCCGGATTGGGTTTGCACGGATTGTCACGATGTCCTGACAGCTCGATCGAGTGTTTCACTTCCGATGGCTCTCATTCTCAACGAAGACGCCCTTGCAAATCCGATGCAGGATGCGCGGCCAGCCAGCCCACCAATGCTTCAGGTCATCAACTTCCCCGAGCAGGCATTCGCGGTTTCTCGCGAGTTCTCTGCCGATGGTTCACTTGTCACAGCTAAGATGAAGACACTCGCTGATTCGTTTGATCTTCTGGAACCATTTGAACGGATTCGGCTGGCAATGGAAGAAGCGCAGCGCGGAGCGCAACGATAAGGGGGATCTGCGATTGGGAAACAGCCCCACACCATTTCGCACCGATGGCGAAAGTGATTTCCATCCAACATCGCCGCTGCCTGCAAGTGGCGTTGGACAGGCAGAGACCAGTGGCTTGCCCACCCATGTCGGCACAAACTCGTTTGACCTGTCGGTTGCAGCTCCAGCTTTGGAAACGCTCTTGCCAGACGGTCCCCGCCAACATCCCGTGGTTGTCCGCCATGCCAAACTAAAGGTTGCGCCCCCCCAAACGGTTTCCCTGGCATTCCCAACTCCCCTTGTGCGAACGCAAGGGTTTGTTTTCTCCGAGAATGCTGCCAACACCATCCTCAGTTCTCCATCCCAGTCCAACGCAAGCGCGGAGCTTGCTCGTGGGGATCAGCCGCGCACATCAGAGAGACGAATCCGCAAAACGCGCAGCCACGGTCGAATCGTGCCTCCGAACGAGATGCTCAAGCTGGAAGATCGACTCCTGTGTCTGCTTGAGCCGCCAGTGGACACATGGATGCAACGGTCAGCTTTGACCTTTACGCAAAAGCCGTTCGCTCACCAATGGGATGGGGTTGCCTTCCTTTTTCCCCGGCAACAGGCGATCTTGGCGGACGAAATGGGGCTTGGCAAAACAATGCAGGCAATCACGACGATCCGACTGTTGCTCCACGCCGGCCGGCTGAGCACTATCTTGCTCATTTGTCCCAAGCCGCTGGTCACCAACTGGCAGCAAGAATTTTCTCGCTGGGCCCCGGAAATCCCAGTCGCAGTCGTTGAGGGCGCCGCAAACCGGCGCGCCTGGCGATGGAACGCGTCCATGCCGGTGAAAATCGCCAATTATGAATTGCTGCATCGTGACGCGGCACTCTTGGGCGAGAGCAGCTCCGCCTATGACTTGGTCGTCATTGATGAAGCTCAACGGATCAAGAACCGCACCAGCACGATCTCACAACTAGTGCGAAACATCCCCCGCAGGCGTTCCTGGGCTTTGACAGGCACTCCGGTGGAAAACAGCCCCAATGATCTGGTCGGAATCTTTGAGTTCCTCTCACCCGGATACCTGGATGAAGGGATGCAACTTTCCCGATTGAGCAGCCTGGCTGCGGATCACGTGTTGCGCCGTACCAAGAGCGATGTACAGATTGACTTGCCTCCCAAGCTGTTTCGCGACGTTGCCTTGCCACTTTCGCCACAGCAGGCAGAAACCTATCGCATCGCGGAAGAAGATGGCGCGCTTCGACTCACAGAGCTGGGACACGAAGTGACCATCCAACACGTGTTTGAGCTTGTCCTCCGCCTCAAGCAGATCTGCAACTTTGACCCTGCCACTGAAACAAGTAGCAAGCTCGAACGCCTGGAGGCGGACCTGGAGGAGATTGCAGAAAGCGGGCAAAAAGCCATCGTCTTTAGCCAATGGGTTGAAACATTACAGCGATTGTCGCGGAACTTGCAGCGGTTCGGACCGCTGGAGTATCACGGGCGCATCCCATCACGACATCGTGACGCGATCTTGAACCGCTTTCGCAATGACCCCAACGCCCATGTGCTGCTGATGAGTTATGGAGCTGGCGGCGTTGGACTTAATTTGCAGTTCACCCAGTATGTCTTTCTGTTTGATCGCTGGTGGAATCCGGCGGTTGAAGATCAAGCCATCAATCGGGCGCACCGGATTGGCGCAGAATCTCCTGTGACCATAGTCCGTTTCTTGGCATCCGGGACGATTGAAGAACGCATTGACGAAGTGTTGCAACAAAAACGCGATCTCTTCGATGCGATCCTCTCTCATACGCGGCCGCCAGATGAATTAGGGTTAAGTCGAGAGGAAATCTTTGGGCTTGTCGGACTTGAGCAGCGAACTGCGCGCAACGCAGCCTAATAATCATTGGTTGTCCAACTGGCTGTGAGAATCTGCGGAGCCATGGCGAAACAACGCGCGCAACTTTATTGTTGAGAAGCAAGAACTGAGTTCCGCCGGACGGCCAGCGCGAAGCTGAATGGCATCACAGTCCAAAAAAGCAAGTTGCAAAACCTGCCGCCAACGGTCTGGTCAGCGCTGCCGTCCAACCCTACGGTCGACCACCTCCGATATCTCCTGCCAACACTATCGGCGATTCCCATCGCTTCATGGCGCGTGATAAAATTGCCGCAACGTTCCCTGCGCGCCCTGCTCTCATTGCCTTGGGCTGCATTCAACAAGGGAAAACCTTTCGGAAAAACCACTCGCGCGTGGCAAGTATTTGGATGCCTTGTCGCCTAATTTTCGTCCGTTTGTTTTGTCCTGCATGCATTGGAATGCGCACAAACTGTGCGCAGATGAACGCTGACAACCCGGTCCCGACGTTGCCGGAGCGCGGGAGGAACACGCTTCTTGTTCGCTCGTCATGAGTTCTGAACGGCACAATTCCGGCGCCTTAATCGCTTGCCAACAAATCTAATTTTACTGATGTGCCAGTGGAACAACGGTGATGTCCGACGAAAGATGCCTCCTGTAAGGTGTTTTGAAATAACACTTTACGATGTTCACTTGAAACTGAACAGAAGCCGCGCCTAGGATGAGATTGTGCAGGGAAAGCCCCCGTTAGGGATGACTTCATGATGAATTCCAAGCCTCGTTTTCGATCGCTCGCATCCACAAGCGAACGTTGCGCGTGGTCGAGATGCGTCTCGGTTCATGATGGCGAAGAAGCAGCAGCAATCTTGGAAGCAGAAAGCCCACAGCCGCAGTCCGGCGGCCGTGGCCAATCTGCGCTCCAAGCATCGCGCTGCCAGGGCGTTCTCACGCCACCGCGGCGCCCACGGCACGGCTCAAGCACCGTTCGTTCCCCCGGAAGACTGGTACGAGCCCGAGGGCACGCCTGGATATCGGTTTGTGGAGCAAACACCTGGCGCCGGCTACAGACACGTGGTCACGCCAGAAGAAGTTCGCAACCGGCTGGCCCAGTTGCCTGAGAGCTTCACCGTAAGTCTGGAAGTGGTGCAATTCTCCAAGATGACCCGCAAAAAGCGGAACTATCCCTGCTATGGAATGCAATGGGGCAGCACGATCTATCTCTACCCGATTGAAACTGATCTCGTCGAACACTTCTCCAGCAAGCCCAAGCCCCAGCAATGGAATGAGGCGCGGATGTATGGTGGGCAATGGGAGCGGGACGGTGCCTGCGGTTGGAAGCTAGTTTGGTCGCTGGCAGCGGTGAAGGATTATTACCTGAACAATATCTTGATTCACGAGTTAGGGCATTTGCTGGACGAGCGAAACACCAGCTATGAAGACCGCGAGAGATACGCGGAGTGGTTCGCCGTTCGCTATGGCTATCAGATGTCACAGCGATTTGATCCGCAGAGGCGGTCACGCAAGACAGTCCGCCGCCACCACAAGCGATAGCGGCACCGTTTCTCCCGCTGTGTCGTTTCTCCGTTTGAGCGCGAGCGACAGGTCTTAGGGATGCTCCACAAGCGCATAAAAAACCCCGCCGTTCGCAGAACGAAGCGGCGGGGCCGGAACAGAGAAGAGGCAACTTGTTGGATGGTGTTCCGGAATGGATGGCTATGAATCCGCCCTGAATCGGATATCCCACTCTAGGGTGGATTCCACCTCTCCATGGATGATATCAAGTTAGAATGCAATGTCCAGGTTTTTGATGGAAAAACTGACACTGCAATGAGTTACGTAACGGACAAAAAGTGGCTACCGTTGAGTTCATTAGAAAAACGGTAAACAACATTCAATGTTCTGGATCCACCGGTCGCCTGAATCCGTCGATGTTGCGTCAAATCCGCAGGACTTCGCTCCACATCTGGTCTGACAACAGCATTCCATTGCGCGTCAGGCGGATTCTGCCGCCATCGAATACTACTAACCTTAGTCGTAGCCATTGATTAAGCGAATTGCCCAACAATTCACTCGCCGTGAAGCCGGTCTTCCGTTGGAATTCACGCTGGTCGATGCCTTCGATGCGGCGGAGTCCAAGAACGAGCGTCTCTCGGGCTTTGTCATGCGCGAGGAGCGTTTCGCGCTCAGTGATTGGGGACTGGCCCGCACGGAGCCGTTTAATCCAAGTCAATGTGCTGCGATGGTTTGTTGAGCGTTCGCCGGCGATATGCCGAGCAGCGCCAGGCCCTGCCGCAAAGTACTCGTCGCCGCTCCAATAGCCTTCATTGTGACGACACCGATGGCCAGATCGCGCGAAATTGGAGATCTCGTAGTGCTCCAAACCACCTGCGGCAAGCCGTTCGATTGCCAACAGGTACATCTGTCGCTGTGTTTCCTCATTGATCTCATTGAGTTCAGATTTGTTAAGCCGGGACCAGAATGAAGTGCCGCGTTCATAGGTCAAGCCATAGGTTGAGACGTGGTCAGGCTCCAATTCCAACACGGCAGCCAATTCGCGTTCCCAAGCGCCGATGGTTTGGTCAGGTGTTGCGAAGATCAGGTCCAGGGAAACGGATCGTGCGAAAGTCCTGGCCAAGTTCACAGCCCGGCGAATATCGTCGCCCGTGTGATCTCGTTCCAAGGTTCTCAGCACGCCTGCATTAAAAGACTGCGCACCCAGGCTGATTCGCGTCACTCCTGCGGTGGCCAACAGCTTGGCTTTCTCAGGCGTCAAATCGACTGGGTTGACTTCCACGCTCAGTTCCCCGTCAGATGCCAGCGGGAATGCCTCTCGAACGATGGAGAACAGCTGCTCCATGGGTTTCAGAGCAAGCTGAGATGGCGTTCCACCACCAAAGAAAAGGGTATCTACTTCGTGCGAGCCGCTGATGCAGGCCAACTCTGTCGCCAACGCGTCAAGGTATGCGGGAATCAAGTCTTGCCGATTGGCGACGACCGTGAAGTTGCAATAGCCACATCGATGCGCACAAAACGGCACATGGATGTAGGCGGCACGGGGAGCAAGTTGGGAACTCGGAGGCGCTGTAGACTCCATCCCCGCAGTCAATTGTGGCATTTCGTCCTGTGGCATATCGTCTCACTATAGCAATCCTCGAACTCAAGCGAATGCTCGGCATGCATCCAGCCGGAATCATCTTGTGTGGCGGCGAGAGCCGGCGAATGGGCTATCCCAAAGCTTGGCTCCCATTTGGGGCCGAGACCTTGCTGCAACGGACGGCAAAGACAATGTCGAAAGTGACATCGCCCTTGGTCGTTGTCTCCGCGATCGATCAGTCGCTCCCAGAACTTCCACCAGAAACACTTTTCACTTGTGATTCTCGCCCTCAGCGCGGCCCACTGGAAGGAATTCGGGCTGGTTTGGCGGCGCTCCCTGCCGATGTGGAGTTCGCGTATGTCACCAGTTGTGACGTCCCGTATTTGACGTCTGAGTTCGTGCGGCGAATGGTCGAACTGCTCGGGCAGTTCCAGATCGCAGTTCCGGAGTACGCAGGATTTCGCCATCCGATGGCGGCCGTTTATCGTCGTAACGTTCTCTCGGCCGTAGAAGATCTCCTTGCGAATGATCGACTGCGTCCAATGTTCCTGTTTGATCAGATCTCAACGCGAACCGTCTCGGCCCGAGAGTTGGATGACATTGATCCGCAACTCCAGTCTTTGCAAAACCTCAACAGTCCGGAGGAGTACAAGGCGGCGCTTGCGAAAGCTGGTTTTGCACTGCCTGAGGAGATTCGCCGCGCATTCGCGATGCGGCAGAGAGATCAGGAGTAGTAGTCGGGCTTGGCCAGGGAATGCCGCCTTTCCTATGCCGAGTTTGGGGGAGGCACAATGTTGTGCACACCAGCTTGTTGGCTGGCTGAACGCCGTCAGGTTTATTCCCTCTTACAACGCGCCAATGTTTTAAGCACGAAGTGTTTATCAGCAAAGGCAAGTGAAGAGCTGCCGGGAAAGACCGAGTCGAAAATCCGCCGGGCTTCTCTGCTTCAAATTGACTGTCCTGTGTAGATCACGAGCGAAATCCATGTGCATACAACGGCAGACAAAGCGCCAACAACTAAACTGCGCTTCCAAGAGAAATATTGCTTTCGCTCGTATAACAACAAATACATCCGCAGAGCAAAACCGCCAACAAGAAAGCTAAGCGGAATAATGTAAACAGGATTTCCTAGCACGCCTGGAGCGTAGGAGTTGATGTAAATATACCAAAGATAGTAGAGACCAAGCGTATGCAGCAAATGCCAGTTTCTCCCCAACAACTTCATTGACTTGTTGTTGGAAGTCAGAGCCAATATCCAATATGTCGCCATCCCAGAATATCCAATAATCATCTCCCGCAAAGTAAGAATTTCATCGAGAGGACGAGGGATGTTCGAATAGGTCCATGCGACAAGCAAAATAAACACGGTTTGAGAGATCGCAGCACAGATCCCCAAATGGCGACGGTTTCGAAGCAAGAACTTACTGACGTTATGCTGCCACACCTTTGCCAACGGCCTCGCAAGGAAGGCCAAGATAAAGAATGCCAAGGCAATCCTGCTTGCAATGCGAACACGCTGCCGCATTGCAGGTTCTGAAAAATCTAAACTGGCGAAGCTAATCAGCAGGCAGCTTGTCAATAACAGTCCGCAAACAAGATATACACTTTTCGCCGAACTTTTCACGGCCATAGCATCCGTCCCATAAGGTTCCCAAGGTTTCAGGATATCGCTCTCTCCGAGTGCATCTGACCAGCTTTGCCGCGGACGTGAGGCCCCATCAGCCGCGGCACGAGGAACATTCTACACGATCCCTACAGCGCGGGCGGCAAATTCATCGCCCATTTTGTCAGACGCCTTCAGCCATGGCCATCGTTGACGATATTCAATATCGCGTTCGAAGCTTCTTGACAGTCTGCTCGAGACGGCAATCACGGCCAGCAGGCCAGCACTTCTGCGAAAGGTTGAAACACGACAGAATCGTTTTCAACAGCGCCAATTAGCGGAAGAAACCGACGAAGAAGCTGAAGACCTGTGTTTGGTCAGTTGCTTCCTTGTTGACGGCCCACGCAAAGTCCAGAGCAATGGGAGCTGGTCCCATGCCGGGTACCTGAATGCGAAGGCCAGCACCAGGAGCAACACGGAAGTCGCTTCCGACAATCTTTACGCTCTCTTCCACAGTCCCCGCATCAACAAACACGACACCGCGGAGTGCATCGTCCGCTGTGATAGGAAACAGATATTCCACGGATGAGAGCAGTAAGAATTCGCCACCAACGCGAGAAGTAACTTCAACCGGCGATGCTCCGCGAAAATCAAATCCACGCAGCGTGGAGAACCCACCAGCGAAATACTGTTCAAACGCAGGAGTTTGATTGCCAGTGATTCCCATCCGTCCACGCAGCGCAACCACATGCCGGCCAGAACGGTCTGGCCGTTGGTGAAGTAAGAAATATTGGCGGAAGTCCGAATTGACTCGCGGGAAGTCGTACTTGCCAAAGATCTGCTCAAAGCCAACCTGCCACAAGTGCCCTTCAGTCGGCAGAAAGGAGTTATCGCGCGTATCGTGTGTCAGTTGGACACCGGCTCCCCAAATCTCATTGTCGCCAACCATCGCCGCAACACTCGGGGCAACCGGTAGCCGCGCGTTGCGGACGTTAACGTTTTCCCCTCGCAGGCTGAAGTTGATGCTCAGATCAGGTCGCGATTGGAATTGATAGCCAAAGCCTACGGTTCCGCCAACGCGCTGCTCATCCCAGTCATCGTAGCGGCGGTCGAAGAAAAAGCCGCTCGTGCTGAAGCTAAACAACGAATCGAAGACATACGGCTCCGTGAAACTCACCATGTATCGTTGCAACTGGCTACCAGGTACGGCTTCAAAACGAAAATGCTGCCCAGCTCCGCGGAAAGCACGCCCATCCAGCACTTCGCCCATGCTGCGCGGATAGCGGCTGATGTCAAAGTTGGTTTCATCCAGAACGATATTGCCGACCACACCAGCATCCGAATTAATGCCGACACCAAAGTTGAACCGGCCAGTTTGAGTAACTTCAACCGGGATCACGATATCGGCCAGCGGATCCAGTTGAGGGGGCGTGACTCCGCCATCGGGAAAAACCAGCCCGCCACCAGGCTGCGGGGGCACTCCGGGGAGTTCGTCAGGCCGTGGAATTGGCGGAGCGCCAAATGATGTGCCGAGGCCTTGACCGGTTGTCGCTGAACTTTGAGGGGGATTCTGCGCTCCGGATGTGAAGGGATTGGTCGTTGGAGGCGGCGAATTGGACTGGTAGCCGTAGTTATTGGCCGGCGGCGTATAGGACGGTTGGTTTGTTGGTGCCGAGTTGAACGGCGCCTGGCCAGATTGACTGCCGCCGAATTGGCCTGCTTGCCCGTAGTAGTTTGCTGAGGGAGGCGGGTTGTCACCAGCGACAGCACTTCCGGCAAAAGATGAGCCACCAAATCCAGGACCGGAATAACGTGGCGGATTGGGGTTCGGATTGAAGCCGCCTGGCGATTGCATGCGCACCCTGGGCTGACTGTCATTGAACCCTAACCGCGGTGCGCGGTTGCCCGGACGTGGTGATCCACCGATGTTCTGCTGATAAGCTGCCACGCGAACGCTCGTGTTGGGTCGCGAACCGGCTTGATTGTGTTGATTCGAGGGTTGCTTCCACTTGAGTTGGATGTTGTTTTCCTGTGTCCACGGCGCATCGACGTACATGATGTCTCTGGCCTCATCGGGACTTTGACCTCGATACCCGGCGGGTGGTGGCGGCGGAATGCGATGCCTAGCTTGATCTGTTCTCGGAGAAAGGCCGGAATGGGCTCGCGCAGGCTGTAATTGCACAGGAACTTCTCGCGGCGGGTCCGGGCTTTGCCCGCGAGTGACTCCGCCTGAGTCTGCCACGGATTGACCATCGAACTCCTCATTGACCGGCTGCAGAATGAGTTGCGGTGCACGATCAGGAGCTGTCTCGAATAGTCCACTGGCGGCCAACCGACGTTCGCTGGCGCGAATCTGTTGGATGTTGACGATGTCGCCAGGCTGAATCGACAACCGATTCATCACGGTGCGGACATGGGTATGCAGGTTGGCTCCGCGAACTTGGACTTCAATGCGTCCGACGCGATAACGCTGTTTCTCATCAATGCGATAAACGATATCGACGCCGTTATCTGACGCGTGCTCGATGATCTCTGGCTTGACGTCGGCAAAGATATAGCCGGCCGTGCCGTAGATTTCTTGAATGCGGGCGATGTCTTCATTGAACTGCCCACGCTCGAAGTACTGCCCGCGGGTCAGCTTGAGCGCCCCGGAAATATCCTCCTGGCGAAACTTTGTCACGCCCTCGACAACCACACGGTCAACCGTTGACCGGGGGCCTTCCTGAATGTGAAAGGTGAGTGTCAACCAGCCGCGATCCTCGTCAAACTCCAGCTCGCGCCCAACACGGGCAGCGCGATACCCCAAGTCACGATAGTACTGCACAAGTTGCGAGACATCGGCATCGATTTGATCCTGGTTGACGTAGCCGCCAAAGAGCATCAAGAAGGGCTCCTTCGAGCTGATCTTTGTTTTCAATCGCCCATCCGGCACAATCGTGTTGCCTTCAAACTTAACGTCCCAGATTCGCTGAACGGCGCCCTCATTGAATAAGAAGACAACGCCACGATCATCCGGCTTGAGGCCTTCCATGACTGAGACGTGAACTTCCCCCATCCCCTTACTCTTGTAGTATTCAATCAGCTTGGTGCGAGCTTCCTCGACGGTGTAGGGATCGAGCGGTTCGCCAACTTTGAGCTTTGTTTCACGAGCCAGTCGAGTATCTGATTGACGCTTGTTACCCAGATAGTGGATGTAGTTGATGGTGGGTCGCTCAACGACACGGAAGACGACTGTAACGTTGTCGCCAGTCCGCTGATATTCCGTGCTGACGTTTACAAACATCCGCGTGCGGCTCAAACGGCGAATGTCCTCACGGATGGTGTCCGGATTGAAAGGCCGTCCTGGGCGCGTTTTGATATACGAACGGATCTGCTCCTTGGAGAGGTCTCGGTGACCCGCGATTTGCACGTCCACAACCATCTCGCCAGGAAACACTTCTTCGCCGGTTGCCACATTTTGTGGAGGCGCAAACGACGGTCCACCACTCCCGCTCTGCGCTTGCACCTCGCCTGCTGCCAACACAATCAACACGAACACGGCGCAAAGGACCGCCATGAAGCGCATTGGCAGCATGCAATGGGATGCGTCTCTCATAATCGCCTGTTGACAGCGAAGGGTGTTCATCAGCAGGAATGCACGCAAACAGCGTTGCTCACTGGGTTTTTGCTATGTGGCCGGGCGCGCACGGTCCGAGCACGCACAGCAGTCGAACGGAAGGCGGCGTAGAGATATCGAAACCCGTCGCGCATCGCAAGGCGAGTTGCGAATTTACTGAGAATCCGCCGGCGTTCTCGCGTATTTTCCTGTCGCTCTGTGAGCTTGCTTGCGCAGTGTGATGGTTGCGATGGCGAAGCAAGCTGGCAGTGTCGCTATCAGAGATTCCGCCCAGCAGATGGCGCGGCTTGAGTTCAACAACGCATCACGAAGAAACATGAGCCGCGTCAGGCTCTTGCTGGAAGCACGCACCCGCTTACGGAACCAAAGCCGACACGACATCCCTTTGCCTCGCACGACCCGCTGAGTGAAACAACATCACCGTCGCTCAAGAATTTGCGTTGCGAACCGTCAGAAAGCTTGATCGGCTCCGCGCCGCGCCAAGTAAGCTCCAGCATGCTCCCACGAGCGGATTTCTCCGGACCACTAATCGTGCCAGATGCTAGCAAGTCCCCCGGGCGCAGGTTGCAACCGGTGATGGTGTGATGCGCGATTTGCTGAGCCATCGACCAATACAGATAGCGAAAGTTGGAGCGACAGACGATATCTCCGCTGGACGTGCCTGCACCCTGAATCGCAACGGTCAATGGAATGTCGAAGGTCGACTGAGAACTTCCCTGCAAGTACGGAAGTGGCTCCGGATCCTGTGGAGGGCTTGCCGTGCGGAATGGTTCCAAGGCATCCAACGTCACCACCCATGGAGAAATCGACGTGGCAAAGTTCTTCGACAGGAACGGCCCGAGAGGAACATACTCCCACGTTTGAATGTCACGGGCACTCCAGTCATTAACTAAAACCAGGCCAAAAATATGATCCTCAGCACTGTGAACAGAGACGGGCTCGCCCAGCGAACTGCCAGGGCCGATGAAGAATCCCATCTCCAGCTCAAAATCGAGCGCTGCGGAAGGCCCAAATCCCGGCTTCCCGTCATCGCCTGGCTTTTTTTGACCAACAGGCCGTGTCACGTCCGTTCCATCAATGACGATCGAACTTGCACGACCGTGATAGGCGACCGGCAAGTGCAGCCAGTTTGGCTGCAGCGCGTTGTCCGCTCCGCGAATGATCGTTCCCACGTTTGTGGCGTGCTCGCGTGACGAATAAAAATCCGTGTAGTCGCCAATGGAGGCAGGCACGCGCATCGAGACATCAGCCTGTCGCACAAGCGCGGCGCTGCGCAACTCGGCATTGTCACGCAATGTCGGGTTCTCAGCCGACAGCAACTCCGCCGTCCGGCGCCGCACAGCTTCCCAGGCTTCGCGCCCCAGCGCCATGAAGTCATTTAAGATGGGCCGTTCCAATGGCCGGCCTTCCCGCAACTCTGGCAAGTCAAACTGCCCTCGGCGGCTCAACTCGCAAAGATCGAGCACCTGCTCACCGATGGCAACGCCGATGTGGTCTTCGCTCGCGCCAACCTGAGAGAACACACCATATGGCAGGTTTTGCAAGGGGAAGTCAGAATCCTCCGCGACAGGAACAAAGCTGCGGAGTTGGGAATCAATGACGTACATTCAGCTGACCTGTCTTTTGAGTTGCGGTCCCGGGGACCACGTAGCGCTGGCAAGGGCCTTACCCGTGAATTGATCAAACAGATGGGGTATCGCAGTTCGTTTATAAGGTCACGCAGTCGCTATGTAAAAGGGCCAGGCGTTGCAAGCTCACCGTCAAACAGCGTGCATTCAGTGATTGCTCCAGCGCTTCCAGGCTTTGTAACGAATATGTGGCCAGTTTCGAGTCGGATTCATAGCAGCTTGGGGGGAGTTGATTGCCTTGGCTGAGGTTGGGTGCTACATGCTCTGTGGACAATCGTTGCAACCATCCCCTGCGGACTTCCTGTCATGACTTCCTCGCTCGTCCCTGAGCGCGAACTCATCGATCGCGCGGATCCACCTGTGCACACTCAAGATGCATTGGACAAGCGTGAGACGTCGCTTGATTCCAGTTCACAGGACACCGCGCAGCCGGCCAGCACGCAACCCGACACCGCGCCAGCGCAATCGAAGCCAACCACCAAGCCGTGGCTGTTGAATGGCCCGTTGGATTTGCTGTTTGTCGCCAATATCGCCTGGCCGGTGGTTGCCATCTTCACGGCGTTGTTCGCGACTTCGGCAGCCAACCAAGCGTTTGGTTTTCTGCTGGTTTATTTCGTGATCATGCCACATCGGTGGATCACGTTGCCGCTTGTCTTTGCCGACGGCGAGAAATTCTCGCAACGCCCGGTCGCGTACCTGGCGGTTTTCGCCGGGGTGGTGCTCCTTTGCTCGACAATCAAGTTGAGCATGGAATCATTGGCAATGCTGGTCGCCATTGACTATGTCTGGAATGCGTGGCACTTTGCGGCGCAGCACGGTGGCATCTTCCGGATCTACTGCGTCGCGACGCCTGAAGGTCGCAAGAGCAGCGGGCGATTGGAAAAACACCTGCTGCGAGCGTTCTTTCTGTTTACGCTGTTGCGGTTGACCGGCTTGTTTTTCCCGCCAGGCAGCGAAGGCTGGCTCAGTTGGGCCACGGCAATCGGACCCTATCTTGCCTGGCTAGACTTCGCGGCGTTGGCGATTCCGGGGTTCTTGCTGCTGCGAGAAGTGATCTCCTACAAGCCGGGGCACTTTGGTCGCCTGGTTTATCTGTTGAGCATTTGTTCGCTGTATGCCACGCTCTTGCTGGCCATCCGATACGACTTGCGGAGCTTGATCATTGGCTGTGCCGCGGCAACGACGTTAGTCCATTCCAGCGAGTATCTGGCGATTGTGAGTTGGTATGCACCCAAGCGAGGGGGCTTTGCCAAATCGCGAGTTTGGGGACCAATGGTTCGCCATTGGGGCGTAACGCTCGTGGCGTTCATGAGCGTTTTCGCGATCAGCGCCTACTTCCTTCGCAACAGTCAACACCTGCCACTATGGCTGTGGATCAACGTCAACGTATCGCTCCTGCACTATGCCTATGACGGTATGATCTGGAAGCGACCTAAGAAGAAGCCCGCGGCAGCGTAGTCAGATCTGCTTGGTCTGCTTCACGCTCCTCCCGTGGCAAGTCACGCCCGCCACATCTAATTCCAGGTGCGCATCGCCCCCGGCAGCGCTGCTCTCCGAAGACTCTACCTGATATCATACACGCCTTCGCGTCTGCGCTTTCGATATGATGCGAGCCTGTCCTGATGACGTGTGTATGCTGTGCCGATCGAAACTACCACGAGTCCGCTCAAAACTCCGCCGACAGATTCAAGAGCTGCGCGGCAGTTCTTGCAGTACTTCGGGTTGATTGAAAGCCAGTGCGTTGATGGCATGTCCGCGCATGGGCCAGATATCGCAGGACAAATCGCGCGCCGGTATGCCGACACTGTCCCCGACGACAGCGCACAACTGTTGGCTCTTAGCGCCGTGGCACGTGCGTTCTCAACACTGCCTTACGAGAACCTGACGCGCATTATCCGCTACTCACAGGACCGTCTCTTTCCGTTCCGGACCCCCGAAACGGTTGTTGCGGATCACATTCAGCATGGAACTGGTGGGACGTGCTTCAGTTTGACTGCTGCGCTGCTCCATGTGGTCCGCTGGTTGGGATTCGATGCTGAACCACTTTTGGCTGACCGTAACTACGGACCCAACACGCATTCGGCTTTGCTGGTTGCTATTGATGGACAACCACACCTGCTGGACCCGGGGTACTTGATCAACCGTCCGGTGGCGCTGACAGAGATTGAACACCGCGGCGAGCAACAGCTGAACACAGACTTCAACCGTATTCTGTTGCGGCGGGATCGCGGAGACGACCGCGTGCAACTGCTCACGAAATCATCGGGACAGGCAGACGCGTCCTATCGGTTGACATTCAAGACGACACCGGCGGATACGGGGGAATTCCTGGACGCTTGGCAAACATCTTTCTCATCGGAAATTTTGCACAAGCCGCTGTTGACGAAGGTTTCCGCCGGACAGCAGTGGTTTCTCAACACGCGGCGATTGCAGCTCCGTGGGCGAGATGGGACCGTAAAACAGCAGCTCAATGATCAGCAGTTGTTCGATGAGATTGTCGGTCGATTTGGTTTGAGCCCACGTGTTGTCAGGCAAGCATTGCAAATTCTGCATCGCCAGGGCGATCTACCGAAGACTGCCACGTGCGAACATTCAGGGTTGGGTGTCCTGCCGGCTTTTGCCATGTCAAAAGGAGCAGGCGACCAGGAGCCTAATGATGGCTGAAGCTCAGGCTGCCGAACCCGTCAAGCTGTTGGTCGCAGTGCTGATGCGACGGGAGATCGCGCAGGACATGTCAGTCTGGCAAGAATTGATCTCAAAGTTGGTTGAGCACTGGGGCGAATGTGACACTCAAGGGCGGGACCACGCGTTCGATCTGACAAACTATTACGAGGGTGAGATGGGAACGGATCTCGTCCGCCGTCTGTTGGCGTTCAAGCGGCTGTTTCCTCCAGAGCAAATCGGCATGGCCAAGCACATATGTAACACGATGGAGGACGGATTCGCCGCGACACACGCAGATGGTACGCGGCGCCGACGATTCAATCTCGACATTGGCTATCTGGATCATGCCAAGTTAGTGCTCGCTTCAATGAAAGTCGCCGGGCAAAAAATCTACCTGGGAAATGGCGTCTACGCCGATCCAATCGCTCGCTACGAAGGCGGATACTATCGACCGTTTCCCTGGTCGTTCCCGGATTTTCGTGATGGTCGATATGGCGACGAACTGAATGCGATTCGCTCGACGTACTTGCGCCAGCTGCGGGAACGAATTTCCGGTGCGACAGAGAACCGTTGAAAAACGCTGCTGGGGTCAGGCGAACAATAACCAAAAAGCCAAGGCCACAGGCGAGGCAAAGAGAATACTGTCCAGGATGTCCAGTACGCCACCAAAGCCGGGCAGCCAGTGACTGGAATCCTTCCGGCCAGCGTCACGTTTGAGCAAAGATTCAGCCAGGTCGCCAGCCATTCCCAGCGGAGTCAGCAATACGCCATAAACCAGCCAGGCCGCTGGAAAGAGCGATGGCAATTGCCCGTCAGGGCACGCGCGGGGAAGGAGGAATTCAAACGAAAGCCAACTTCCCAAGCAACCAAAGATCAGAGCCCCCAAAGCGCCTTCCCAAGTCTTGCCGGGACTGAGGACTGGCGTCATCTTGTGCTTGCCGAACAGGCGTCCCAATGTGTAGGCACCGACGTCACCCGCTTTGACGACAATCACCAACGAAGCCAACGCCGGCACGCCCCAAATGCCGCCTAGCCCCAAGAACCTCATCTGGGCGACGCAAGCCAACAAGCCACCAACATAGACTATCCCCAGGACAGACGCTCCCAGTCCGTCGATGACATGGCCAGGCTTCTCGAAACGCCGCATTTCAACCAAAAACGCTGCCAGCGTGCTCGCCAACAATGCCAACAGCGGCCAGGCAAACTGTGGCACAAGGCTCTGTGACGTGGCGTTCGTCCACCAGATCGGCAGGGAACTGGCCGCCACAATGACCACCGAACCCCAACGAACGGAACTTTCCAGGATGTTGAGGCCTCGTACCTTTGCCAGGGACACAAACTCTCCACTCGCCAACCACGCTAGGACAAGCGCCAACGGGATGAGCACGAACCCGGGCTTTCCAGATGCGAACGACTCTGGCGAGTTTGCCGCAGAATGATCCCAGGTGAGAAGTGCAACGAGCGCTGCAATAAAGACAAAACCCAAAATCAAACGCCAGCGAAGCATAGGTCGGAAAGTTTGAGCGCGAAAGTAATGTATGAAGACCAAATAGACCGTACGCCGCAAAGCGCTGGCTTTGCCGGAATCGTGCGAGGGATGTTATCGTGCCTGATCTCGCCTCGCCGCAACAGACCGGAGCCACTGCTTTGAGGCGGAAATCGATCGAAAACCCAATCCCAGAACTTCGTAATTGGAACCAAACAGCGGTTCTTTCCGGCAACCCGTAGGCTGGCTCACTCAGGGTAAATATGTTCAAACAGAGTCCCTAAGGGCCGACGGTTGGGGTAACCCGTGTGTCTGCAGGATTCTCGCGGCGATGCGGGGATCATGGCGTTGATCCAGACGGCCCATATGAAGGCAATGGCTCGGTAAATTGATCGTTGATCTCAGCAGCAAAACTCATTCGTGAAAATCCTAGCCCTGGAAACAAGTGGGGGCTCAGCGGACCTGGCCCTGTTAGAATCGCGATCAGGCGAGTCGCAAACAATCTCCGCGAGGCAGATCCCGGCTCAGCCGCGCACCGCTCAGTCGTTGGCTCCCGCGATGAAGATCGCTCTACGCGAAAACAACTGGAGCCCTGCCGAAGTTGAAATGGTGGCCGTGGCAACAGGTCCCGGCTCGTTTACAGGGTTGAGGTTGGGTGTTACCTCCGCGAAAGTCTTTGCCTATGCGGTTGGAGCGCGCGTGCAAGGCGTGAACACGCTGGAAGGCATCGCTTGGCATGTGAGTCGCTCGGGGCTTAGCGACGAGAGTGCGCGAATCCGCGTGGTGATGGACGCGCAGAGAAATCAAGTCTTCTCCATGGCCTGTTTCATGGCCGAGCTTTCCAAAGCCGATTACCCAAAACCCTCAATTGAAATTTTGGATGATGATGCCTGGTTGCAAAGCCTGGAGCCCGGTGATCTGCTCGCTGGCCCCGGCCTCAACAAGTTTGGCGATTTGGTGAATTCCAAGAACTTACCTACAGGAGTCAGCGTTGCACCTTCCGAGCTTTGGCGCCCGAGTGCGACCGCGATCGGGCAGCTCGCCTGGCGCGACTTCGAGCGCGGACAAACATCGGCCGATGTTTGGTCGCTGATGCCGCGTTACTATCGCCAGAGTGCGGCGGAAGAGAAGCGGGCGAAAGAAGAGAGTGGGCGCCCATGATGAGCTGAGCGCATGCACTGTTTCCACACGCTACAAACGACGACCGCTCACGTCGGTTTTACACTTCAGGCTTTACACCTCAGTTGCACCTGCCGGCTCTCCGTTTGTAAATGGATCATCACCAAGCTGGTTTGCCGTGCGGCGTTTACCAATACAAGTTGCGATCATCAACACGGCGCCCAAAAGCGTGGTCTGGACCATAGGGAAATCCGTTGCTGTCGCAATCACAAACAAGCACCTCCGCCAGAGGTACGGCTGTTGCCATTCCAACGCGGATGGCAACCAAACGAACTTTTGATACAAGGTGAACCCCGCAATAGTTGCCGCCCCCACGATGAGCAGCATAAGCCCGAAGCGCCATTTGGCTCGCAAAGAAAAGCTCCCGCTGCGACCCACCAAGAACACAAGGGGTGCTAGGAAGATCAACCAGGCTGAGTGCAGGGATACCAGGACTTGAATTGGCGGACCGCACCCCCAAACTCCGCAATAGCCGTATCCCCAGTCGTTCGATTGCGAAACCGTCAAAGAGCCCAACAAGGCCGCAGGCCAAACCAGAAACCAAATCAAAAGTTTGATTAAGGAACCTGGCATAGTCGATGACCGCACAGCGTTGCGTTGCAGTGGCATCCTGACACGAGCTTGGGAAAATGACGTAGATCGTTGCGGTTCCTGACGTCAGAAATCCGCTTGGTCGATCACTCGCTGCTACCAAACGCCGACTGCGTTAGCGAAATCACATAATACCTCTTGTTGCCAAA
>JALCBR010000181.1 GCA_028066245.1 Pirellulales bacterium
GTGTTGACGGCCGCGCTGTTTATGCAAGTTCTGGATCGTACGGCCGGAACAGGATTCTTTGTTCCCTCGGGCTATATCATCAACAATGCATCTGCAGGGGCAGGTGGTGGTCAGCCGCTGCTGTGGCAGCACTTGTTCTGGTTTTATTCCCACCCGGCGGTCTACATCATGATTTTGCCGGCCATGGGAATGGTCTCTGACATTATCAGCACGTTTGCCCGCAAGCCGCTGTTTGGATACAAGCCGATGGTATATTCGATCTCAGGAATCGCCGGGCTTGGGTTCATTGTCTGGGGGCATCATATGTTCATGTCCGGGATGAATCCCGCGCTGGGCATGACGTTTATGCTTTCAACGATGATGATCGCACTCCCCAGTGCGATTAAAACATTCAACTGGCTGGGCACCATCTGGGGTGGAAAGATTCACTTCACCACGCCGATGCTCTTTTCATTGTCGTTCGTTTCGATGTTCATCATCGGCGGACTCTCCGGCATTTTCATGGCCGCCACACCCATTGATATTTTCATCCACGACACCTATTTCATCGTGGCACATATTCATTACGTACTCTTCGGCGGAACAGCCATGGCTGTCTTTGGCGGAGTGTATTTCTGGTTTCCCAAGATGTTTGGCCGCATGATGAATGAAACTTGGGGCAAGATTCACTTCTTCTTTTCCTTTGTGTTCTTCAACGGTACGTTCTTTGCCATGCATATCCTAGGGGCTGGCGGTTTCCCGCGGAGACTGGCCGATCCTTACCATTACGAAACATTCAAGCACCTACAGCCGGTCAACCAGTTCATCACAATTTGCGCCATCGGAATGGGGCTTGCGCAGGTGATCTTTGCTGCCAATCTTATCTACAGTCTGTTCTGGGGGCCCAAGTGTGGACGTAATCCGTGGAAGTGCAATTCGCTCGAATGGACAACACCCAGCCCTCCTGGACATGGCAATTTTGACTTCCAGCCAATCGTCTATCGCGGACCGTACGAATACGGTTCACCGGAAGTGGAAGATGATTTCTATCCGCAGACTCAACCTCCGCCTGAAGGAGTTGAAAAAACGGACAGCTCCGGCCATTGACCATGATCTTATTGGCCTTTGATTGTCGATTGATTCCCTCTCTTTTACTTGCCGCAGTTCTCAGTCTCGTCGTTCCCAGCCGTGCCTCATTCAGCTGTCGAATCTAGTTTCTCTAGCTGGCCGCACCGTTTTGCGGTTCTGCTGGTGGCGGCTACGATGACGTTGATCTTTGTCGGCGGTCTCGTCACTACGACAGAGTCGGGCATGGCCGTGCCGGATTGGCCCACAACCTTCGGTTACGGCATGTTTTCATTCCCCGTCAATCAGTGGCTGGGAAATGGCTGGGAACTCTTCATCGAACATGGCCACCGGCTACTGGGTTCGACGGTGGGCATCATAACCATTATATACCTGCTGGCGTTGTTCCGTTGGGACAAGCGCCGTTGGATGTGGACGCTGGGCGTGCTCACTTTGGCTGCCGTGATCTTTCAAGGCATTCTTGGCGGCACACGTGTCATCGAAAATGCGCGAACACTGGCAATGGTTCACGGCTGCTTCGCGCCCGTATTTCTCTCGCTATGTATTTCCAACGCTGTGTTCACATCCAGACGTTGGGGGCAGGCGTTTACTGCAGACTGCATCGCAGCTGCGAAGGAAAAGAGACGAGTATTGGCAAGCCCGTTGCCATCCGCTCAGGGAAACGCATTTGTCTTTGCCGTCTGTGCTCTGGTTGGCGTTGCGTATTTGCAAATTATTCTTGGCGCACAACTCCGACATCTGCCGGCGGATGCCTCAGCTGTGATGGGATTCAACTTGGCCATCTGGCATATCGTGATCGCTGCCACCTTGATCTTGCTCGCCGTTGGTGTTGGCATCGCCGCGCGGCGGATCTATCGAGCTGTGGACAACTCCGCTCGAAAAGAAGGGCGCCACATGGCTGGCGTCCGCAAGTCAGCCCATTGGGTCAGTTTACTTCTCTTCGTGCAGATTTTGCTCGGATGCGGGACTTGGCTGCTCAATTACGGTTGGCCGTCTTGGTTTGCCGGAACGGAAGCCGCCGAACGATTTGTCATCGTCTCGCAAGATTTTTGGCAGACTTTCGTGACAACCACACACCAAACGGCAGGGTCTTTGATTTTGGCATCTTGTGTCGCCATGCTTTGGCGAGCTGTGGCAGCAAATTCAGGCTTGCTCAATGATCTTGCTAAAGATAGGCCCAGGCGATCGCTCGCGAAATATACTGCAACGGGCATGGCACCCTCTCCCTTGGTTAATGGGGGAGCATCATGAGCGCATCAATCGTAACAAACGCCGAATCAGCTGTTGCACCTTCTGGTTTGACACGCGCTCGATTTTGGCCGCGGCTGGCGGGGTTTGTAGAGCTCACCAAGCCACGAATTGCCGTGCTAGAACTGGTTGTTGTGTTTGTAGCCGCGATGATCTCGACGGCAGGGCCTCCCCAGGGTTGGACCATAATTTGCGCTTTGGCCGGAACGGCTTTGGTCGCAGCTAGCGCCAGCACTTGGAATCAATGGAGAGAGAGAGCCACCGATGCTTTGATGACGCGCACCGCAGAGCGTCCTCTTCCCGCAAGCACCATTCACCCTTGGGAAGCGGCCGCATGGGGAACAATACTGGGTATTGCCGGTGTCGCAATCTTAGCGATGTTCGTCAACGCAACAGTAGCTTTGCTGGGCATCGGCTGCTGGGCACTGTACGTGCTGGCTTATACTCCGTTGAAGACGCGATCTCCGTTCAATACCGTGGTAGGTGCCGTCGCAGGCGCTATTCCAGCTTTGATGGGTGCGG
>JALCBR010000050.1:0-20217 GCA_028066245.1 Pirellulales bacterium
CCCGTATACGGAATGTTCCAATTGCCGACGTGACGGCACGATGTTGCCGTATGACTACCGTCGCGTGTTTGACTACCCGTGGCACAGCCCGAACTACGCCTGGGGGTCTCCGTTTGTTTCGCATGCCTGGTGGCCGGAAGTGGAAGCCATGGTTGGCCCCGGCTATCTATACACGCACAATCCGCACGCCGCCGATGATGCAGGTGGTGTACTCGATCATGGCGCCCCTACGATACAGTTCCAAGAGCTGACCCCCATTGCCTCACCGCCATTTCCCACGCCGATGCAGCGCAAGATCATTCGCATTGATTGAACGCGGAATCAAACGACGCACGCCCGGAAGTCCCCAAGCCAAAGAAAATCGGCAAGGCCTGTCGTGGAGACCTTGCCGATTTGGGATGGCGAAATTCCTAGCGGACGTCAGTCGCCTGGCTCGTCAATCTTCTCATCTTGAGCGGCCTGGCGGAGCTTGTTGAGCGCTCGAGCTTCAATCTGCCGGATGCGTTCTTTGGTCACACCCAACAACTCACCCACTTGTTTGAGCGTTTGTGGCTCCGTGCCGCGCTCCAACCCGAAGCGAGTGATGATGATCTTCTGCTCGCGGTCATCCAGGCGGTTCATGATGCGGCCCACCTGGCTTTCTCGCAGGCGTTGCTCAGAGAGCAGTTCTCCCCGGTCCGTGCGGCGGTCTTCCGTTGCGGCGAATAGCTCGTCAAAGCTAGTGCGAAAACGGTCGCGCTGCTTGTGCTCACCCGGAATGGTACGGGCGAAATTCTTCATCACCGCCCAGCTAGCGTAGGTGCTGAACTTGTTGCCGCGAGCGTAGTCAAACTTCTCCGCCGCACGGAGCAGCGAGATGTTGCCGTCCGAGACCAACTCAAAGAAGCTGGTTGTGGGGGCAATGTGTCGCTTGGCGATGGAGACGACCAACCGCAAGTTGCGGCGGATGATCTCGTTCTTCACTGTCACGGCTTGCTCATACAAAGATTCGATCTCGTCCAACAAGCTTTTCTTGGCTCTGTTGGGATCGAGTTCACCGTCACGGAGCAAGCTTTCTCGCAGCCGAGACGCCCTGTACTTGAGGTAGTTGTACTTGCGAAACAGGTGTTGTTCCTGTTCGCGCGATAAGAGCGCCACCTCGTACAAACTGGCCAGGTAGGGCGGCAGCCCCGCCGGCGGACGCACGCGGCGTGGTTCAACGTCCGCATCCGGCATTGGTGCCATCATTTCCCAAGCGGCTGAAGGGTCGTGCTCGGCTTCGTCAAACGCAGGGTTGGGAATGTAATCCAGCGGAAGTTCCAGCACGCGCTGTGCGCGAACTTCATTGATGATGCGGTAGATGCTATTCCGCGTGCGGCAGTACTGGCGGGCGAGCACGTCCGGAGAAACACCGCGGCGAGATTCCTGAAAAATCTTGCTCTTGGCTTCCTCAGACAGCGGACCTGTACGGTCAGGAAAGACCGCACCGCCGGGATTGTCATCGTCAAACTGCTTGAGCGTATAGCGGATTGTCTCAACCGATCGATTCATCCGGCGCGCCAGGCGTTTGGTGACTTCCGCCGGGCATCCGCCAGCTCGGGCTAGCCGCCGCGCGCGATCGACAATTTCGCCTCGCTCGTCATCAGAAAGCTGGCTGAATCGCGCTCCGCGTTGCACCTTGTCACGATTGTGCGTAACGAAACGGTCCACGGAGCTCTGCAAGAATCCCACCCGTTTGCGACCGTCAAAAATGAAGCGGCGGCTAACGAGACCTTGTTCGCGCCAGCGAGAAATCGTCTTTGTGGAGACGTTGAACTTCTCGCTCAAGTCATCCACCGTCAAAACGGGCTCCGGCATGGTGGCAGCGCGGATGTTCAACGAATCCGAAAGATCCTCGACGAACAAGCGCAGGTCATGCCGGGCATCCAAGCCGGAAATTTTGACCGCCGCATCTTCTTGCGGACGGAAATCCGTAATCCTATAGCAGATAAACTCGTAGGGATAAATCCGCTCGGGCTGAATCTCGACAAGCAAACGCTCCGCACGATCAAGTTGCGCCAAACGCTGTTCGCGCGGCGCAAACCTAGCCTGCTGGTGGCAGAGTTGCTTGATTTCCGGTGTCCTATATTCCTTTTGCATGATGCTTCTCCTCGACTACTGCACCGTGTGCTTGCCCGACGATCCTGCCGGGAAATGGGCACAGGGCCAGAAGATCGGAGACCGTGGTCAAGCATCCATGATTAACCGCACGGCCAACGCTGGGATAACCTCTGCTCTGTTACAAGTTTGTCATAAAAGGGGTTGGTGGAGTTTGTACCGCTTGTTGGGGCTGGTTACGACGAAGCCAACTGTTCCAGCCCCAGACCCGCCACTCTCTAGCAGCAGCCCGTTCTTTCTACGTTCGAATGCCCCCAGTAGATGCGGATCTTTGATGCAAAGTTCGCGCCTCAGATCAACAATCTCACTTTTTGTTTGGCGTGACATTGGGTTCGGCGCAACGCTGATTTCTGCAAATCATTATCTCCAAACACTTTGTGTAGAAAAAACTTGCCGAAAATCCTTGTAGAGACCGCCTTAGTCCTTCGAGGCGTGGTGTTCAATCTTGCAATCTCTTGACGGAATTGCCCCTCAAAACCCGACACGCAATCGCTAATCAAGTTTCTGCTCAACCATTCAGTAGATCCCGGACGATCGTAAAAGGTGGTGCAATCTGCACTGCCCTACGTTCTTTCTACCTGCCAGATTGGCATTTGGTCGGGACAATTCTCATGAATGCAAAGCTCAGGCCACAATTCGCTATAATTTTGACTTCTTTTGTAATGTTTTCTGGGGTTTCGACGCTGTCGGCCCAAGAATCGTTCCAGCTTATCGCTCATCCGGCGGTGGGACGCGAGTCAGAAGTCATTGTACAGATGAATGTTACGGGCAGCCTGCAAGTGTTGGAGGACAACAATCCCACTTCGATCCCTCTCTCCGTGGACGCGGACCTGCGATATCGAGAACTCCGGCAGGCAACTGACAACTCAACTCAATCGACCATCCGCCAGTACGCCAAGACGCAAGCAACGATCACTGTTGACGGAAATCCAATTCAACCGCAACTCCGTGATTCCCGTCGGCGGATTCGAGTCGAAGCCGGTGCGGACGTTGATCTCTATTCCCTGGATGGCGCGCTAACTCGTGAAGAACTGGACCTGTTGGAAATCCAGGGAAATACGGTACTGCTCAACCGCCTCTTACCGACGACGGATGTGGTGCTTGGCGACAGTTGGAAACATCACGATGCGCTCCTAGCGTCGTTTTTGGCAATTGACGCGGTCAGCGTCAATGAAGTCCGCAGCACGCTGGCCTCGGCTGATTCTTCTTCAGCAACTATTGAGCTTTCCGGCCGGGTCGAAGGCGCGGTGCATGGCGTCTCCACCGAGATTGAAGTTGGCGGCAAGTACCTCTTTGACCGTCAGCAGCAGACGGTCACAAAGTGTCAGTTGCTCATCAAGGAACAACGCTCTATTGGGCATGTCGGTCCCGGCATCAAGGCGGATTCCACCATCAACATTCTCATCGTTCCGCAAACGGCCAGAGAAATGGCCAACTTGCTCTCGGTGGGAATGAATTCTATGGCAAAGCGCGAGACAAACCTCGAACACACGTCGCCTTCCGGTTTTACATTCAACTATGACCGTCGCTGGCACGTGATGAGCGAAACGGATGGTCAGGTTTCACTGCGAATGGTCAACCGTGGCGACCTGGTTGCACAGGCCAACGTCTCGCTGCTGCAAAGCGATGCCGGACCAATCGACGCACCGTCGTTTCGCAGACAGATCACGCAAGCTCTGGGCGAAAGAGCTAAGAACATCACTTCAGAAGGCGCATTAAAAACGCAGGCCGGACAGAAAGTCGCCGGCATCACAGCCGTCGGCATCGTCAGTGGATTACCGATTGAATGGCGCTACTACCTGATCGGAGACAAAGCAGGCCAGCAAGTGGCTGTCGTGGTTACGCTTGAGCCAGACTTAAGCGAAACGCTCAACCACGCTGATCGGGCGATCGTTGAATCATTCCGCTGGACGCGATAAGCCACAACGGCTTGGCGCGGGGGTCGCACAGCGGCCGGCTAATTGTCCGCTTGCAGCTTCTGCAACTCGGCGACAACATCTGCCGGGCGGGGACGGTCATTGTAGGCTGCGCCGCGCTTTGCGTAGCGCAGCACTCCCTCCTTGTCGACGATGAACGTCGCCGGTCGCGTGCTCCATTCGGTGTGAATCCGCATCTGGAACGGAACACCATAGTCCGCGCTGACAGTCAACGCTGGGTCCATCAACAGCGGATAGTTCACGTCATCCGTGGTGAAACCAACTTCTTTGAGCAGATACTTGGCTGACCAAGCTTCGTGCGGATCAAAGGCTAGCAACTCGGCATCCAATCCTTGTATCTCTTTGAGCGTGTCGCGCAACTGCGCGAGCTGTCCATGGCAGACGGGTCACGTATCGCCGTAGATGAAAACCAGCACGACGTTCTTCTTGCCGCGATAGTTCGAGAGCTTAACGGTTTCGCCTCCCACGGTGGAAAGTTCAAAGTCAGGGGCCGGTTTGCCAACTTCGGCGGAATTCATGGTGGCCGGATCCCAGTTGGCGAGTTGCTCGACGATGGCATCCTCAATGGGCGCCCCCCCGCGTTCTTCTGCATAACCCATGTGACGACGCACATCACGGTTGCGAATTTTTCCGGCGAAGTCTGACCAACGTTCTCCAACCTTGGCGTCACCGCGCATGCCCAATGCGTCGGCCGCATAGAGCTTGACCGCCGAGTCCTCGTCATTCTTCAAGGCCTCAAGCAGCGGTTCCATGGGAGCGTGTTTCGCCAAGTACCCCAAAGGCTGCGCTGCCAAGATCCGCTCGTGAGCTTTGCCTTGCTGTAAGCGATCGATGAGAAACGGAACGGCAACCTCGCCTGCGGCAACGGCTTCGTGCAGCGCCAGCATCCGTAATTGCCACTGGTCAGATTCCAACGAGCGAATGTGGCCGACAAAACGACGGCCGCTGCGCGGAACCCATTGATCGTCACTCCAGCTGGAGGCAAACTCCGCGAACTTGGGAAATTGCGACTTGCTCCCATCTTCACTGGCGATGACGGAGTCAGAGCTTGCGTCTTGGGCGCGCGTTGTGGACTCACACATAGGCAAGCTGCCGCAAGCAATCACCACCATCGTGACAGTAAACGTATTTAAGAGCCGGGGCATGGTAGACTCGCCGGTTGGGGAGAGGAAACAATCGCGACAACCCAAGGCTGCCCTCGTTGGAAACAGCACAGTTTCACATGAGACAAGACGGGTGACCACCTATTGAATACTTGCAAGCTGCCTTTTGCCAGCGCGGAAATCAGCGCGCCGTGTGATTGCTCACATTTCGCCAAACACGTTGGAGCGATGAGGGGCAAGTGAACACCAAGACGCATCCACTCGAACGCAAGTTCCGGATCCGGCGAATTTGCCCAGAAAACCGTCGATGAAGAAGCGTGACGCGTCCGCCAACAGCGATGTTTGCGACTATTCGTCGTCCCCGTAATCTTCATCAAGACGGGGGGCTAAATACCCACAATCAGGGCATGTGCAGCGCGGAGACGGCTTGTGCAACTGCAAGATACGTGTTCCGCCCTTGAGAACTTGTCGGCCAGTTGGCGGCGTTTCCACAAACCCGGCCACATTGTTGCGTGCATGCTGGGTGATGTCCGTGCGCTGGTGGTACAGAGCGCTGCAATCCAGACAGTAGGCAAGGTGGTTGTCAATCCGCGCCGCGAGGTCATCCGGCAAACTGCCAGTGATGTAAGCGGAGAGATGTTCTTGGACTTCGTGGCAGTCAATCTGAGCCGACTCACTAGAATCACGCTGGCCGGCTGTGAAAGCGATCACTCCAGCTACCAACGCCACGAGCGAAAAGGTGGCGAGTCGATTGATCCGATCCAGTCGACGTCGTCTTCTCACGCCACCAGCGAATTCGGTCAATTCGCCAGCGGCACAAGGCAACCATCCGCTGGGTTGCATTTGAACCGTATTCTCCTGAGCGGAAGAGTTGTCAGACATGATCAAAGAGCTGGGAATCACACCGCCCACGAAACAATCGAGCGAGCGTGAGACAAGCTGTTACAGCAGTGAAAAGCGAAAAAGAAGTCAACCGAACCCAGACTGATGCGAAATTGTTTCAGAAACTTCCGACAGTCTCTGTGAAGACAAAAACAATCACCAGCCTTTTGCGTGATGCTGCACAAATGACGCAACCTTACCATATCAAAAAGGCGAGCTATTTGAGCACCTGCGGCATTTGTTCCATCTCTCGCGCAAGCTTGGGTGGAGTGGCTTCCACGCTTTGCGCAAGTCGCACAATATCACGAATGATGACTCGTTTACGACCCAGCTTGAGAAACCGTTCATTCATTAACTCGCCCAAGATAACGGTCACAGTTTCTCGCGTGCTGCCGATGATGCTGGCCATGTCCTGATGCGAGAGTCGCAGGTCGATCTGAATTCCCTCAGACGTCCGTCGCCCGTATTCTTCGGCAAGTTCCAGCAGCAGGTGGGCCAATCGCTCACGATTTGAACGGAACAGCAGATATTTGAGCCGTCGTTCAATACGGCGACGGCGAAATCCCATCAGCTTGGTGACACCCAAAGAGACGTCAGGCCGCGCCTCCATCAGGCGTTGAATTGCTTCGCCTGGGATCAATACGACGTTACACGCATCGACCGCCTCCGCATATTCATCTCGTCGACTACCATCAAACAAGGCCAACTCTCCGAAGAGTTCGCCCGGCTCAATGAACGTCAGAATGGCCTGCTTTCCTTCGTTGGTGAAGTTGCAGATCTTCACTCGGCCAGACGTAAGCATCAACACGCAGTTAGCTTCGTCCGCCGGCAAATAGATGGGCGAACCTCGTTCAAAACGCCGAGAACGCGAGACACCTTCCAGTGTTCTCAATTCGATCTCGGTCAAGCGATCGAACAATCCACACTGCTTCAGAAACCAAATGCTTTCCACTATGCCACACCTATTCCGAGGAGGAACCGCTGAGGCTCATCCGCGGCAAACTCGTGCGATTCGGATTCTGGCGGACGGCCTTCGTGAGAATAACCAGCAGAGTGAAAAAAGTCCAGAAAATGCGGTCTACCCGCAAGGCTGCACCAATATCCGACATCGCACCCATCGGCTGGTGCTTTGGCAACGCCTGGTAAGCTCCGCCACCAAATACAGGTTCACCATTGACCACGGCGATTAGAACGCCGGTTGTGATTCGCCACTTATGCTGACTCGGTTAACCGCCTTTGCGAATCTTGGCGAGCGTGGCTTCAGCGGTCAGAGAGCGATCTTTGCGGTTGCGGCGATTCGAACGCTTTGCAGAAATCGGCAGCCACCAAAGATAAATACCCGTCATCCACAGGATGAAGAGAATGCATCCTGACGGGAGGAATATCCAAAGTTTCACCGGATCAGAAAACCAAGTTCCGTCGTGAATTTGCTCGATGATGTCACTGCGGCGATAGGCAACTTGTAGCACATCGCCCGTCGTCGTATCGACTTGGACCTCCCAGGCGCTTTTTCCGCGCACTTTGACAATCCCTTTGCTCGGGCGAACATCCAATCGGTCCACATCATCCCAGCTTTCAATGCCGGCCTTCGGCGCTGTTCTCGCCGCCGACAGGATCTCTTCAAAGCTGATGCGTGGGTTAGATTGAGCTCCCTTTTGCGAAGGTGGCTGCACCCAGGCGAAATCTTTCTTCAATTGCAGAAAGATCCCAGATCCAATAACGATGCCTGCCGGCAAAAGGATCAGGATCGCTCCCCATCGATGGGACTTCCGGCTCCATTTGTTGAGCCACTTCTTTTTAGACGATTGTTTCATAGGTGCCGCGAAGTTCGCCAAAACCAGGAAATCAAGACGCGCCGTCGCGCGGCGCAGGCAACATGACTCGACAACTTCGGGCGGCGCGAAGATCAACGGATCGAGCACATGTCTATCATCATAAACGACGCGTGGCATGAGTTCACGTGCGAGCGAGATTCTCTTGCCTTGAATCAACGTTTCCCAGCATATTTTTGCGACGTGTATCCCAGTTATGCGGATTGTACTGACTGAGGATGTATCCCCCGCTGCGGTTGGTGTGATCTATGATTTTCAGGCGACGACCTTACTTTTCTTCTGCACAGTTACTGGGATACATAACGACTGAAATTGGGATAGCTAATGGGATTGCAAGTCGAGCTTTTGGAAAAGAGTTTTGCGGCGGTTGCACCGCACGGTCAGCAACTTGTCGATACCTTTTACCAGAACCTGTTCGCGGATTACCCAGGCGTGAAGCCGTTGTTCGCAAATGCCAACATGGCTGAACAGAAGAAGAAACTTCTCGGATCGCTGAAACTGGTCGTCGAAAACCTGCGCCGCCCTGAAGTGTTGCAACCAACACTGGAACGGATGGGCGCGGAGCACGTTGCTTACGGAGCCGAAGAAGCTCACTACCCGGCCGTAGGAGCCACGCTGCTCAAGAGCCTGCGGCAAACCACTAGGGTTCTATGGACTAACGAGCTGGAACAGGCTTGGGCGGACGCCTATCAAGCGGTCAGCTCTCTAATGCTGCAAGGTGCAACGGCGTCTGTGTAGCACCATCGGTCGCCAGGTGGTCACTCTCGACGTTCGCAAGCTCAAAAGTGCCTGCCCGATTGCTGTTCCACTGAAGTCGGACAATGCCTGAGTGCAGAACGACGTCCGTCTTGCTAGCGAACAGTAACCGACAAAGCAATCTGCCGAACTAACCGTTGGGTAGAAGAGCGCCAGCGGCGCTAGCACTAGCTTCACTCATGGGAGTCCTGGCGGTGATTGATGGTTCAATCGGTCTAGGGTGAACGGCCCTGTTGGGACTAGAATCACGCCGCAGGCGGCAGCATGTGAATTGATCATGTCTTCAAGTGCATCACGTGCCTTTGCATTGAAGCTACGTTCATGGCGGAACGCAGCGGCAATGTTACGGTTGGGCGCGCGATGAATCTGACCTCGAACCAATCACAGGGTGGCAAGGATGCGCTCCTCTCGTTCGGATGATTCGTCACGTCTACCGTGGCGAAAGAACAAGTCATCTCGTCCCAAGAAACGCCGCTTCTTTGGACGCCGAGCACGTCGTGACGAAGCTGAGCAGCGCTATGCACGCTCTGCCCATGATTCCGAGCGCTATGAAGATGAATACGATGACACGGAACGCTACGACGATCACTATGAAGATGAGCGCGATAGCGAGCTGGGAGCTCGCGGAGGGCGCGCACGCCGCGTCGACGCTCGCCACCGGCAGCGCTACGAAGAGGACGCCTACGAAGATGATCGCCACGTAGACGATGCATATGAGGATTCAGACTACGACGACTCATCCTATGAGGAAGCGGAGCCCCGACCACGCCGCCGCAAGAAGAAGCGGTTCTCGTTGAGCAATCGAAAGACTAAGCGAGGCAAGAAACGCCGTGCCAAGTCAGCCGGTTCACGATTCAAAAGCTTGAGCAACCGCACCAAGTACATCATGTACGCCGCTGGTGGGTTGGTGCTGCTGGTCTTGTTCCTGCCTTCGATCATTGGCATGACGATGGGAGGAAGCTTCCTCGTCTCTGCGCTCTCGGACGTCAATGGAATTGTTCACGTCGGCGGCGCTTCAATGGGTTGGTTCTCCGGCACAACATTCTATGACGTCGAGATCCGTGATCGCGGCGGTGAGACCGTTTTCAAGGCGCCGGAGTTTTCCAGCGACAAGACCGCGCTCTCGCTCTACATGGATTCCAGCGATCTTGGACAACTGCAGGTTGCGCGACCACAGGCGTTCGTGCACTTTGATGAAGAGGGCAGCAACCTGGAACAAGTCCTCTCGGCCTGGTTAGAAGGCCCTTCATCACTGGATGCGCCCAAGTTTGAACTCAAAGTTCTTGGCGGGACAGTTGAGTTGGAAGACCGGCGCGCCAGTTCTAAGTGGCAGTTTCAAGATGCCGAGGTGAGCGTCACCATGTCGCGCAATTGGTCGGACGCACTAAAGCTCCGCGCGGTGGCCAAAATGCCGCAGCCGGACGGCACCACCGATTTCGATCTGCAACTCACGCTCAACAGGCGAGGCGGCGCCAACGGCGCCGTCTTGCAAGATGGTCAGGCGGAAATCGAGACGGCCGATTTTCCGTTGGCTGCGTTTCAACCCATCGCCCGACGACTGGCGCCCGATGCCAATGTGCAGGGAATCGCCACGCTCAGGGCAGCGCTGGCATGGGGAAACATCGACACACCGGGATGGAACATGTCGATTGATGGGCTGATGGAAGCTCGCGATCTGCGGGTTAGCGCGCCCGAGCTAGGTGGAGATGAAATCTATTTTCGCACCGCAGCTCTCCCTATCAATATGTCATACGTTGATGAGACCTTGACGATCGAGCGTTTGGCATCAATTACCGACGTTGGTCGTGTGGACCTGACTGGCAAAGTCGTCATCGATACACATGACGGAGTCACCGCTGGACTGACGCAAGCATTGGCCGATCAAGCCTACGAATTTGAAGGGAACATTGACCTGGCCAAGCTGGCCGCAATCTTGCCGCGGACCATGCACCTGAGAGACGGGCTTCAAGTGACGCAAGGTGATGTCCGCTGGAAGGTCTCTCATGCCGGGCGTGCCGGAGACGGAACCTGGTCTGCAAACTTGGAAACTTCGCAGCTCCGCGCCCGCCACGGCGAAGAGGTCATCGCTTGGGATGATCCCATTCAGTTGGAGTTCGCGGCCAAGGAAACCAACAAGGGCATCCAGATTGAAACGCTGCGCTGCTACTCCGACTTCATCAAACTGGACGCCATGGGCGACCTTAACCAATCCGACGCGGAAGCAGGCCTCGTCGACCAGTTTGATATCGCTGCGGAGTTTGAATTGGAACCGCTTTCGCGGGAACTCAACCGCTTTGTCGATTTCGGGCAGACAAACTTTGGCGGCGGTGGCTGGGCTTATGTCACCTGGCGGCGGCGGCCTAACGGTAAATTTGAGACGACCTGGGAATTGGACGTTCGTCAGTTTGAAGTCGCGATTGAAGGGCATGCGCCTTGGCGGGAGGATCGGCTCATCATTCAAGCCCAAGCCAACGGTCAATTGCAAAACAGTGAAGTCACCAACTTGGATGTCGGCAAGGTCGAATTCCGTAGCGGCATCGATACGGTACAAGTCGAAATTATCGAGCAAGTTCGACGACCGACCATGCGCTCTCAATGGCCGCTGCATGTGACTGTTCGCGGAACTACAACCAGTTGGCTCGACCGCGCGCAGATGTGGATCGAAAGCGCTTCGCGCTGGAACGGGCGCACCGAAGGTGATCTCGACATCGAAGCTGCGGTTGTCGTCTCGCCGCGCCAGATCACTGTCGAAAGTGGAACGCAAGTCCGGGTCAGCGACTTCGTGTTGGAAACTCGTAACTGGAAAGTCGCGGAGCCCAGCGTCGAGGCCGTGTTGGCTGCCGCCTGGGATCCAGAGACCGACGTCATTGACGTCGCTTCCATGCGAGTTACCACGCCAACAGGTGAAATGACCGCGCGCGACGTCAGGCTGCACTGGCCCGCAGGCGGCGCTCCCAATATCGCTGGAGTTGTGAACGTCACCGGCGACCTGACCAAAGTCCAAGCCTGGCGAAGAATTCCCGCCAAGCATGGTGTCTCTGGCCAATTGATTGGTGAGCTGAAGATTACCAACAACAACGGCGCCACCGTGGGCCAGTGGAATGGGCGGATCGACAACTTCAGTTTGCAGACAGGCGAATCTGCCACATGGAGCGAGCGGCTGGTCAGCACGTCCGCCACGGCGCAGTACGACCGTCGTAACGACCGATTGCAAATCTTGCGTGCCATTTGGGAATCCAACGCGCTGACTTGCGACGCTGCCGGCGATATCACCCGGTTGCGAACAGAACGCGAACTGACGCTGGGCGGGAACATCGCATACGATCCGCAAAAACTCGTTGGCTTGTTGCGGCCCTATTTTGGCGATGCCGTGCGGGTGAATGCTACACGGCAGCCACACCCTTTCCGATTGCACGGTGTGCTTACGCCCTCAACTTCATCTTTTGAGACGCAGTTGACCGGATCGTTTATCACTCGGGCGGATGGGGAAGCGCAGATGTCGTGGACCAGCGCCGATATCTATGGTTTCCGCCTGGGTGCCGGCGAGTTGCGGTTTGACCTGGCCAATGGTTTGATCCTGATGCGACCACTCGACATGCCCGTCAATGGAGGGCAACTCAGCTTGGCCGCTCAGCTAGATATGCTGGAAGATCAACCTCGGCTGCAAATCGAGCCTGGTCGCGTGTTGAACAATGTGACGCTGACGCCGGACATCGCCCGCTTTGGCAGCATGAAGTACATCGTCCCTTGGATCAACGGCGTCACGGCAGCCCAAGGGACGTTCTCACTGGATGTCGATGGTGCACACGTGCCGATTGAAACCCCCGTGCATGCGGAAGCGGCCGGAAAATTGATCGTGCATGATATCGCCTTTGCTCCAGGTCCGCTGCTAAGGCAGGTTGGCTTTTGGGCGGATCTCGTCCGGCAACTTGCCGGCAAGCCCACGCAAACTTCACAGCTGCAAACTGTACGGCTGCTGAACGAATCAACGGTTAGGTATCGCGTGGTTGATCAACGCGTTTACCATGATGAACTGGTGCTTGTGTTTGAAGATATGACCATCAACACCCGAGGGTGGGTGGGATTTGATCAAAGTCAGGCGATTTTGGCCAGGATTGAAGCGCCGGATTTATTCAACAAGATCCCCGGCGGCTCTGTGCTTGTGCAAAACGGGCTGGAGGTTCCCATAGCTGGGACCATCTCACGACCGCAGCTGGATATTGCCCGCGTGCAGCAGCAACTGGGCGGAACGGCCCAATCGCTGTTACAGCGCGCTGCCGCCAGCGGTAATCGGATGCTGGCAGATGAACTGGAAAAACAACTCCGCAAGCTGCTGGCGCCAATTCGATAATGTCAACGAAGTAAACTGCCGCTCGGTCAGTCACTCAGCTTGTCAATGGGCGTGAAGTCAAGCTTGCGGAATTCCACTTCGGAACCTTCGGCTTGTAAGGCGATGTGACCCTTGGTGGCCGTGCATTTTGTGCCGTGGTTGACGAGGTCACCATTGACCCAAACCTTGACGGCGCCACCAACGCATTCAATCACCATCGTGTTCCATTCACCTACCGGTTTTTCAGAACCGTCGGTGAGGTTGAGAATTCGCCGTGCTTTGCCTTCGGTGGTTCCCCAGTTCTCTTTGGGGCCACGTCGCTTAACCATATCCGGCACAGTGATGTCTTCGGCAATGCACCAGAAATCACCTGCGTGCGTGTGGTTCATCTGCACTTCAATGGATTTTGGAAACATCCTATAGAGCGCCCGCGGCGTTGACGCGTTAACCAACACGCCGCAGTTGCCCGGCTTGCCGGCAAACCGGTACTCCACCTCCAGGCGATAGTTCTGGAATTCTTTATCCGTGATCAAGTGGCCGTTGGGTGAGCCCAGGCTAACGAGATTGCCCTCGCGCACAATGAATGTCGCTTTGGCGTTGGGGTTCCTGTCCAAGAGGGGAACATCGACATGCCATCCGGTCAGGTCCTTGCCGTTGAACAGACTGACGGTCTTTTTCTGTTGCACGGTCGCAGCATCAGAATTCTTGGTAGCGTCTTGTGCTTGCGCTGACACGAACTCGGTTTCCAGATCGGAATCGATGAACGTCGCATCCAAGGCGGCAGATCCCAAAAACAACGTCAACAAGCAAAAGCAAGCAGTGGTCACAACAAACTCCCGATCAAGGTGGCAGGCCCCATAGTTCAATTTCGCCCATTATGCCATCTTCGCTTGGAGAATGCGCATCCCGCTGGGAGCTAAATCCAGGCCTGTGGAGTCTTTCAGGGGTCTGGAAGCTGGCCGTTGTAAACGCGGGATGTTGCTCGCTTTTGGGGGACGGTGAGCCGGGACCGGGTGATCGCTCCGACGTCTTTTGCACCAGGGGTTGAAATCCGTGATTTCATCAATATGATATTGAGACTCAATTTCAACAAAGGCAACGTGATGTTGTATCATTAGTTACAACTGCAATGAAAACAACAACTTGGGACAAATTCGACCTGAAGGACCCGCAAAACCGGGACGCCCAACCGAGAAGGAAAAAGCGACACGGAAAGCTGTATGGCACCACGATGCGGCTCATTCGGCGAGTGCATCTCTACAGCGGTCTGTTCATGCTACCGTTCGTTCTGCTCTATGGGATTTCCGCGGTTTACTTCAATCACCCCGGCCTGATTTCTACGTCCACGACGGAATATTTTGACGCAGATACGCTCGCCAGCGCCGGCCTGCAGAACTTGCCTGAGGCGGAAGTTCTTGCCAGCGAAGTCGTCCAGGCCATCAATACGTCCAAAGCAGCAGAAGAAGAAGAAGGTGAGTCACGCCCGCAACTGGCGCTCTCGGATCAGTCTGCTCCTCGGTTCACAGGCTCGATGTCTTACAGCTACCGCGGCGAGGACGAGCAGTATTCGATCTCTATCAATCCGGCCGCCCAAACGGCAAGGCTTCGGCGCAGCGAGTTGAGTTCGAACAACGAACGTCCCAAAGCTCCCAATCCATTCGCCAAGTTGCCTGAACAACCTCAACTTGTCGATCTAGTACGCGAATCACGAAGTGTCGCGGCGACAATCGTAAATCAGGCAGGTGCGTCATCTGAGCTGCTTGGCAATCCGCAGTTGCTCAGTCCTGGTCGGCGAAGTGGGACACGACTCCAGTTCGACGCCATAGCTGACGGAGTGACATACCGCGTTGCGTACGATCTCGCCTCAGGCCGCGGCGCAGCGGTGCCCTTGGGAGAAGCCCGAGAGATTGAGCTGGAGCGTTTTCTCATGCGGCTGCATGAGAGCCACGGCTATCCGGACGAGATGAACATCCGTTGGTGGTGGGCTGTGGTGGTGGATGCCATGTTCGTCAACATGGTGGTTTGGGCTCTTAGCGGTGCTTTGATGTGGTGGCAACTCAAGAAGACGCGCAAGCTGGGCATGGTCTTTGTCGTAGCGAGCGCCGTCGTGACGTGTTGGCTCTTTGTTGGTATGCACCAGCAGATGATCGAAAGTTCGCGAGCTCGCAACCTTCGCATTCCAACATCCAATCAAGGACGATCTTCAAGGCCAGACCAAGACAGGCGTCGTTCTCAAGAAAGCGGAAGGAGAAACGTGTCAAAGCCAGAACAGGCGCAACCAGCAAGTCGCGGGCAAAGTTTGACCGTAGCGAACCAGTAACGTCACGCTGCCCATTTGGAGCCTCCTGCCATGTCATCTCATCGTTCACTTGGGGAGCAAGAAGAACGAGAACAAAACCTATTTGAGGCTGCATCGCGTTTCTACGGCGTGCCAATCACTCACGTCCGCCGCGTTGTCTACCATTCTCATACCGGCGAACACTTGACCATCCGCTTCAAGTGGCAAGTCCGCGAAGGCGACCTATGGCAAGATGCCGACGATCACCTGCCCGACTAGAGATCATTGGATAGGCCTGACCGCAGAAGTTGAGGCACCGGCGCGAACGCTCAATGTGGTTTTGAATTGCAAGACCACCTGTCGCTCACAGCTCTAGCCAACATCCAGCCAGCGGAACGATTCTTCGAGCGGCTGTGGCCGCGATTGATCCGAATTGGTGATTTTCTCAATCCGTCGGCCGACAATCCGCTAAGGCCAGTAGGGCATAACACGTCACCAAGGTGGGATTCCCCTCCATCCAGCGTTCGCTCTTTTCATTGACCCATGCGCCATTCTTCTGTTGTCGGCTGGCCAGTTCGGCGATGAGGTCTCGTCGCCAATCGTGCTGTTGGCCATCGGCGGACTCGATGGTCTTGACCTTCATCGTGGCGAGAGTCTTAGCAAAGACCTGATAGTAATAATAGAGACCCGCAGGCCCCAACCCTGGATTCTCTTCCAAGGAATAGTGATTGCGAATCCATGCCATCGCGGCCTTGACGCGCTGATCATCTTGATCCAGCCCGGCAAAAATCATGCTCTTCAGCCCTGCATAGGTCATCGACGCATAGCTCCGCAAACCGCCGTTGGGATCCCGCTCTCCTTGAATTGCGTCAACAGCACTGGAGCCCCCGGCGTCCGCGGTGTAATAGAATCCTCCGTCATTGATCTTGGCGCCAAACGGCGTCGTGTTGTGTTCGGATTCGAGATTTTGGCAACGCGAGACAAACACCAAAGCGCGGCGAATGGCCTCATCGTCAGCGCCGGCGCCAGACGCCTGGAGTGCCTCGACAAAGAAATGTGTATTGGACAAATCAGCCCGAGAGCCAGGTCCATAGCCGGCTCCTCCGTAGCCAAACTTGGATTGATCTGCGTCTTCCAGTCCAATCTGTAAACCGCGTGTGAACTTGGTAGCCCCGGCAATCGCTTCGCTGTACTTTCCGCCGGCATTGGCTTCGATGAAGCACATCAAAGCTGCGCACGTCTCGTAGTTCTGCAAACGCGATCCCCGTTTGTAGATTCCCCCATCAGGTTGGATATGCTGTTCGAGGAACTTTAGACCATTCGCGACGACCGGGTCTCGAGGCGTCCGTCCGTTACGTAATAGCGCCGTAGTTGCCAAAGCCGTAACGGCGGGGCCAACCTCCGCAGCCCAGGAGCCGTCATCTGCCTGTTGCGACGCGAGAAACTCAATGCCTGAGTTGACCATCGCTGTGTAGTTTGGCTCTTGCGAATCCTGTCCATCCGTCGCAGCGACAGACACATCCGACAAACCCAGAACAAGCGAGAGAGCAGTGCTGATTGCCAGTAGTTTTGTCATATTCTTTCCTCAATCCGGGTTGGAGAACCAAAGTGTTTGATTGTGACGTCTCACGTCGAATCGGGGAAACACTGTTACCAAAACCGACCATCCTGCCGAATCTTACGACACGCTAACCTTCGTTGTTCCAGTTGAATCTCAGTAGTCGGCTCTGCGATGTCTCTGGTGTGCCGCGGGTCACGGTCTGCGAGTCGCTATCTATGGGCACGCGTCACAGCAGAGAAGTCATCGGCGACTTTTGACAATAGCATTGCCGTTCAAACAAACGGCTTGAAAATGGCCTCACCAGGCGGCGCAGGTTATCCTACCAGACTCCCCAGTCAACGGAATTCAATCGAAAGAGAAACAGCCCTTCAACATTCTCGTAAACGAGCAAGAGTCATGGCACAGCAGCAAAACATAATCGACCGTCGCAAGTTCCTTTCACGCAGTTTGGTGTCTGGAGCGGCCACAATGGGCGCGCTGAGTTTGGGTGCGAGCAAGACTCAAGCGGGCGTGGCTGGCAAACCTGCGCCCTCGACGCAGGGTACTGTGACAGACAAAGCGCCACCAAAGTCGATCATCCGCAATCCTATTGCGGTCTCCACCTATTCTTATTGGCGATTTCGAGATGATTCCAAGCTCTCGATCGAGAAGTGCATTGACTTGGCGGCGGAGACCGGTTTTGACGGCGTGGAGATTCTGCACAGACAGATGCCACGCGAAGATCGATCGTACCTGCAGCAGCTCAAGCGCCGCGCCTTCGTCAACGGGCTGGCCCTATGCGGATTCTCCACCCACCAAGGCTTCGTATCGCCCAATGCCGAGGAACGCAAACGCAACATCGATCACACAAATCACACAATCGAGTTGGCGTATGAATTGGGTATTCCCACCATTCGTGTCAACACGGGACGCTGGGGAACGGTCCGCAGCTTCAACGAACTGATGGCCAAGCGAGGCATTGAACCGCAGCTACCGGGATATACTGATGAGGATGGCTTTCGCTGGGTGATTGAAAGCTTGACCGAATGCCTGTCGACTGCGGAAGCCTGTGGCGTGACGCTAGGGTTGGAGAATCATTGGGGGTTGGGCAGAACGCCAGAAGGCGTGAACCGGATCATTGAAGCGATCGATTCTCCGTGGCTCCAGGCAACGTTGGACACCGGCAACTTCTTTGAAGACCCTTATGACAAACTCGAGCTGATGGCTCCGCACGCCGTCTATGTGCAAGCGAAGACCTACTACGGCGGCGGCACCTGGTACGACGTGGACTTGGACTACCCACGGATCGCGGAACTACTGCACCGCCACAACTACCGCGGCTGGGTCTCACTAGAGTTTGAAGGGAAGGAAGACTACCAGACAGCCGTACCAAAAAGTCTCGAGAATTTGCGAAAGGCGTTTGGCTAAGGTATTTCAAACCACCTGCGGGTACGATCAGGCAGGCGGGTTGAACGAACCCGTGAAACAGGTGGCGTGCCGCCGCCTCTCTTGCGTGTATTCCTACGGTTCAAAGAACCAAAAGTGTGACGGCGCGTTGAATTGAGACGAAAGAGCCGAACTATGCCAGGCGAAGGCTGAATCGCCAGGACAAGGTGCTACTCGTCAATTTCAATGGGGATGGTGTAGCGCGTTAGTTCTTGCGTGCTAGCACACAAACTGCTAGCAGGTCTTGCTTACCAGTCAGCGACAATTCGTGTTCTCCGTTGCTTCATTTCCTGCTAGGTATTCTCATACTTGAAGCAACAACTGAGCTACGCGCGAGGTGACTCGCATGTTTCCATGTCATGGCGCTTTTGCGCAGCGGTTTGGATGTGATGCCGAGTGCGGACGCGCCAAGACCTTCAACTAGGACCAAAAATGAACGCTCCTCCGGTCACGGACTCGACCGAGATTTGCCAGCGACTCATTGACAGATATTTTCCGTCGATGGCCAAACATTACGCCGCCGCCTACCAGTTGACGGAATCGCCGCCGGAGTCTCTGCGTCAAGCCGCGGCAGACAGCCTGGCAGAATCAGCAGCCAAGACACCGCGCCGCGCTGTCGATGCCATCCTGGCGGTGCTGGACCACTGGAGGACAAACGCGCAAACGCCTGTTGCACGGGCGGCTTGATTCCGGCAAAGCGTTGTGTTCTCAAAACCCATCTTCACTGCGCTCCCTGATTCTTTGCGCAATTTTGGACGATCATGAAGACCATTCGTGGGAAAAAGGCCGTGGTCACCGGCGCCGCAAGTGGCATTGGACGTGATGTCTGCCTGGAACTCGCACGCGGGGGCGCGGATCTCTACCTGATTGACATTGATGAAGACGGCATGAGGCAGACGGCCGACTTGTGCCGGGAACATCAGGTTGAAGTCCGCTCGCGTTGTTGCGATGTCTCGCAAGCGGACGAAATCACCGCGACCGTCGACGCCGTGTTGGCGGAATGGGAAGTCATCGACATCTTGATCAACAACGCTGGCGTGGCCTATTACGGGCCTGTCACACGGATGAAAACGGAACAGTGGGACTGGCTGCTGGCGATTAACCTCCACGCGCCGATTCGCTTTACGCACGAGTTCTTGCCGGTCTTGCTCTCCCGACCCGAAGGGCACGTGGTGAACATGGCCAGCATTTGCGGATTAGTGGCCGGGCCTCGGCAGACGGCCTACCATGTCAGTAAGTTCGGCCTGGTGGGTTATACGGAATCATTGCGAGCGGAATTCGCCGGGAAGACGCTAGGGCTGACCTGCATGTGCCCGGGACTGGTGCGCACACCGCTGTGGAAGAATGCCGTGCAAGGGTTCAGCAAGAATCAGCACCGGCAACCGCCGCGCTGGGCGGCCACAACGTCTCGCCACGTTGCCAAAAGATGCATCGCGGCCATCCGCGGCAACAAGCCCTTGGTGGTCATGACTCCAATTGCCCACTTTCTCTATGGCCTGAAGCGGATCTCACCCCGTTTTCTGGATTTCTTGCAGCGATTCCGGCTGAAGAAGCGCAAGCCGTCAGTTCCGCCCGCACCACGTCAAAGGTCATTGCAAGCACAAAATGAAAGCAACATTGCAGCTTAGAGAAAACTGGAGGGTTACGTTGACCTGCACGAACGGGCAACCTCCCAAGAGTTGCGGCATAAGTGTTTGGTGCATTCTCAAACTCAACAATGACTTACAGCTTCCCTTGGCGACCCAAGTTCAGGACCCTCGGCAGTCTCGCAGGAATTCTTGACCGGAATCCTGAGAGAATCCGGATTAACCAAGTCCATCGGAATGTTCCACACGTTTAGCTCTGAAAGCCAAAGCATTTAGAGAAAATGAAAAGTGTTTGACCTGCGGGGGAAGCTTGTTAGGATGCAAATTCTTGGGGACTTATAAGGCTTGTCGAAAGACTTTGTTTTGACACACCTTGCGCGAAAAGTGGGCA
>JALCBR010000050.1:20227-34113 GCA_028066245.1 Pirellulales bacterium
CAGTGACACGGTGAGTCGCCCAAAACAAAAGACAAGAAGTTGTAGACAGAAGAAGAGCGTCTTTCTTGCTGCTGACCCAATCTGGGGCACTGCCAACGAGATTGCCGATCGACTGTTGCTATCGCGTGCTGACTAGCATGCGCCGAGAGTCACACCAAAGATCGGGGGAGGGAATTCGAATCATGGGACGACCCAGCGCGACCATTTTTTCCAAGGATGCAACGCTTTGTGAGCTGCTGGAAACACGATTGGGACAAGAAAGCGCATTGCATATCGTCGGGTCTCAGGCGGAGTCGTCGTCTTCTGATTTTTCGGCAACCGCGCTTGCGAATATCGGTAATTCAACCTGGGCGCAACAGACCGTATTTGTTGACCTGCGCGATCTAACGACGTGGTCGGCAGAAGATTGGTCACTGCTGCAACGTCGTGTGGAAACGGCCCACCGTGTCATCGGAATTGTTGACCATGGGATCCCCCTGGATCGCGCGGTGGAAGCTGACCAGATCTGCCAGGCCTTCCTTGAATACCCCTTTGAGCAAGGCCGGCTCCAGACAGTTTTGCGTGAAGCTGAACGCAACACGAGTCCGCGACGCGTCCTCAAGGCCCGCAATGTCGTCGGTCAAAAACACTCGCTCACAACATACACACCTTCGCTTTATCCAGCGTTGGACGAACTTGAAATTGCCGCACGGCATGACTTCACCATCTTGCTGATTGGCGAAACCGGCACCGGCAAGACTTACCTGGCCAACTTGATCCATGAGCTTTCGCCGCGGAATGACCGGCGATTCGTGCATGTCGCCTGCGGCGCACTGCCCAAAGACCTGCTCGATAGCGAATTGTTTGGCCACAAGAAGGGCGCGTTCACCGGCGCTGAAGTGGACAAGCAAGGCAAGCTTGAAGCTGCTGGTGACGGAACGTTTCTTCTCGACGAAATCGATGTCTTGGGCATGGAACAGCAGGTGAAACTGCTGCGCATTCTGGAGTCTGGCGAGTATGAACGGGTCGGCTGCAATGAAACCCGCGATCTCAAAGCCCGCACCATCGTGGCGTCCAATCTCAGCTTGGAAAGACTCATCAGCGAAGGGCGTTTCCGCTCCGATCTGTACTTCCGGCTGAAGCAGGTGAAGTTTGAAATCCCGCCGCTACGGCAACGTCCATTGGATATTCTGCCGCTGGCCATTTCCTTTATTACGGAATGTTCTCGCGAGAATGAGATTCCGGTCTCGATGGTTACGCCGGAATTTATCCAAGTGCTCATGACTTACGATTGGCCCGGCAACATTCGCGAACTGCGAAATGAAACACGCCGGGCTGTTTTGTTTTGCCAAGACGGCATCATCACTCCGGATTTGATGACACCCACCGTGGTTCAGGAAGCCCGCAATCGAGCCGAGCAAATGGAGTTTGCCGCTTCGCCCACCGCTTGCCTTGCCCGCGAAGTGGCAACGACCGAGCAAGAAGCGATCGAGTCGATGCTCAAGTCACTCAACTTCAACCGCGCCGCTACCGCCAGGGCTTTGGGAATCAGTCGCGTCACGCTCTACAACAAGATCCGCAAATATCGCATCCCGCTGGATCGTCGGAAGCCCAAGTAGTTGGGTCTGCATGAAACTGATGGACCGTCATTGACTCTGTGGGCCAATGCCCCTGTGGATCAAATGATGGTTCGTGCTTGATTCCGTTCTCGTTGTCCTGTTTTCAACGACATTTGGCGACTCATCCTGCCTGCTCGCTTAGTAGTCTGACTCATTTAAGCGGTAGGCGCGCACTTTGGCGCCAATGTTGACTCCAACCGCGGCTTCTCCGTTGGGCGTCATCAACTGGGCATAGACCACATAGCTGATCTTCTCATTGAGCGTCTTCATGTGGTTGTCTAGGAAAGAGACGTTGACGACGCCTGGGTGATTACTGGAAGGCCGCGCCCAACTGTCGTCAAGTGCCGTGATGCCGCCGAGAGCCAGCCCTTGGTTGATGGCCATGTGTTCCAGCGTGGCGTCGGTATCATCATATTCATCAAACCAAAGAAACGTCACATAGCGTTCGCTCAGATCGCTCCAATTACGGGCTTGGACGTTCTCTGAAACGGCTAGCGTATTGCCGGTGCCATCTTTCACGAACGCCGGGCTGACCACCTGCCGAGTAAAGTCTGGCATGTGCGTATACACACCGTTTGCCGTTGGTGAGGAATCAATTGTGCATCCGGTGCCATCAGGCGTATCAAGCTGACCGGCGTTGAGCACAAAATGCAAAGGCGCCTCAGCGTCGTCCATATTGCTGGGACAAAGCACCATATTGAGCTTGGGGATCAACTGGGTGATATCCAACCCCGGTCCCAGATAGTTTGAGTGCAAGTTATACAGCGCGTCCTGTTCCATATACGGCAGCAAAGCATAAACCCACGGGCGACCGATCGGCATGCCGCGGACCTTTTGGGTTTCCACGTGACCCACATAGCGGTTGCGCTCTGCTTCAAAGCGAAAAGCGGCCGTAGAGACATTATGCATATTGCTGGCACATTCCGTCCGGCGGGCGCTCTCGCGGGCGGACTGAACCGCCGGCAAAAGCAACGCGATCAAAATCGCGATGATCGCAATCACGACCAACATTTCGACAAGCGTAAAACCCCTTGAGTGGCGCCGTACGTTGAATGTCACTGTTCCGTCTCCTTCTCGGAATGGATCGTCTGCGGACAACAAGCCAAGACTTACCCGCAAGTTGGCACTTGACCAATCCAGATCAACTGAAGTGTTATGCTTGCGCCTCGCGAATGCTCAGCGCCGAATTGGTGACCAGGCAGCGGCATTAATTTCCGCGCCTGATCGTCGTCATTATCCAGGCAAGCGGGGACCGCACATGTACTCCACCTCACCATGCGTTCTTTTACCAGATTTCCCGTGGATTGAGCGCGCTAATTGCTTACCAGCCGGTGAATAGCTCAAACGAGCGGACAGCTTTCAAGGAAGCAAATCGAATTGGGGGACCAACTGCCGTTTGTCGTTGCTCGTTGCGAATAACCGCTGTGCGAGGAATTTCTGGAATCTTGTGTCCGGTCGTGGCAGTGAAATCGGATGACCTCATCAGACGAGGTCATCAGCAGCAAGCAGACTCACTCGGCAGGAACCCAGCCAATGAACACCGCCAATCCATACGCCGCACCCACAACGTTGCAACGCAGTTCCAGCCGCCATCGCCCGACTCAGTCGCTGGCTGGCGCCGCCGCGGCCGCACCGATGTATTCTCCCACGCAGGTCGCGGCGGCGACTTTTTTGGGCGGCATGACCGCCGGCGGGATTTTGATGGCCGCCAATGCTCACCGTGGCGGACGGACCATTGAAGCTGTCACCTTTGCCGTGGGTGGATTAGCGGGAACCATTGCCATCGTCGCGCTGGCGTTGATGCTGCCCATTGATCTCCCTGGCATGCTGTTCTTGCTGCTATCGTCGCTGGCGATGTGGGGGATCTCAAAAGCCGTCCAAGGAGCCGAGTGCGAAGCTCACATCACAGCCGGTGGCGAGTTTGCCAAAGGCTGGAAGCCCGTCCTGATTGCGGTAGCTACCGGCATTGTTGTCGGCGGTGCACTGTTCGCCACGCTGATCATGCTAGGCTGATACCCGGCCCAGACCCGAGACAAACCACGCCTATTCTTCGAAGAACTCCCGATCCCGAATGGTCTCGCGTTGAATTCTGACATCAACTGATTTGTCACTCCCTCATTGCTGGTCACACCCAGCCAGCTCTTTGAATTCGAAATCAGGCGACGTCAGCTTCAGAAGCCCAACCTCCGAAGAACGCGCCACAGGCGAGTGTGCTATCAGCACCTCGCCCGTGTTGCGTTTTTGCTTGGCGTCACGTTTACGGAACTCTCCGCCGCGTTGATCCGGCGGTTGGCGTGAAACTGCTATAACGCCAAGGCTTGCTTCGGCTTAGAATCGCATACCTTTGTGATTTTCTTGCCTGGCATCTGCAAGGCTGCGCCATCGAAGGATCGTGCGCGATGGTCTTCAGCTCACCGTTGTTTTTGTTCGCTTTTCTTCCGTTGGTGCTGACGGTGTACTTCCTCGCGCCCCGGAAGTTGCGGAATCTTGTACTCTTGCTTGCCAGTCTGCTGTTCTATGCCTGGGGCGAACCGGCCTTCGTGCTCGTCATGTTGGCTTCTATCGCATGGAACTACATCGCCGGGCTGGCTGTCCATCTGACGCGAAAGACAGCTGCGTCAAAGACCGTCTTGGCGATCGCAATTGCCGTCAACCTGGGTGTGCTGGCTTATTATAAGTACGCCGGTTTCCTGCTGGATCAGCTCAATTGGGCGTTGACAGGGCTGGGCGTACATGGCGTGCGATATCACTCGATCCTGTTGCCGCTGGGCATCTCCTTCTTCACGTTTCAATCAATCTCCTATTTGATCGACGTGTTTCGCGGCGAGGCAAACGTCCAACGGAACCCAATCAACCTAGCACTCTATATTGCGCTGTTTCCGCAACTCATCGCCGGGCCGATTGTCCGCTATCACGACGTCGCAGTTCAAATTGTCAAGCGGACAGTTACGAGGGCGGGATTTGCTGACGGTATCCGCCGATTCATTTGGGGGCTGGGGAAGAAAGTTCTTTTAGCCAATACCGTGGGAGTTGTGGCCGATGCGATCTTTGCCCTCCCCACAAACGAACTCTCAGCGACGGTCGCCTGGTTGGGAGTGATCTGCTACTCGTTGCAGATCTATTTTGACTTCAGTGGCTATTCCGACATGGCCATCGGTCTGGGGCGCATGTTTGGTTTTCGATTTCAGGAGAACTTCAACTACCCCTACATCGCCGTGAGCGTGACCGACTTTTGGCGGCGCTGGCATATCTCTTTGTCTTCCTGGTTTCGCGACTATCTCTACATTCCTCTCGGCGGAAATCGCGTGAGCGTGAAAAGGCTATACGCAAACTTGCTGACTGTCTTCCTGCTGTGCGGTTTGTGGCACGGCGCAAGCTGGACCTTTGTGCTGTGGGGCGTTTTTCACGGAGCCTTGCTGGTTGGCGAGCGACTCGGCCTGCGACGATTCACCGCGCGACTGGGCCCAGGGCAACATCTTTATCTGTTGCTCGTCGTCATGTTGGGCTGGGTTCTCTTCCGGGCGGAAACACTGACGGAAGCCAGCTCATACTACGCGGCCATGTTCGGAGCTGGGAACGCAGTGGGGAAATATCCGCTCGCGATGTTTGTTTCTCCTGGATTGATTGCCGCGATGATCGCCGGCGGGATCGCGGCGACACCGACGTTGCCCTGGGTAAGAAGCTATTGGCAACACAACCCCAACGGACCTTCCTCTGACCCAACACTCGCCCAATGGTCTTGGCGGCAGGCCGGGTGGTTAGCAGGAAGTGTGGTCATCCCGCTTGTTGTCTTTGCAGGCAGTGTGATTGTGCTTTCCGCGTCGACATACAACCCGTTCATTTACTTTCGGTTTTGATCTCCGGCACATCTGCCTCTTCGCACATGGCGCGTCTCATTCCCAACTCGATTTCGCCACGGCATCCGCTCTCGAAGACACGGCGCTTGCTGTTGTTCTGGCTGCGAAAACGCCCGGCGGCCAATCCCCATGCGACTGGTGCCGGTGGTGATTTGGCTGTTGAATCCGCGCGGGGAAAGCCGCATGCTTCCACGGCGGATTCAGTATTGACCGTGTTGTTCCTTGTCGCGATCGCGCTGCCCGGTGGAGCGCTTCTCTTCTCTCGCACAGGACAGGAAACAACTTTTGAAAAGCGCACATTGACTCCATGGCCCACGCCGCCGATCACCTCCCAGCAGCTTGTATCTTTTCCCGCGCAATTCGAGGCCGCTTTCGCCGATCGCTTTGCGGGCAGGCAGACGATGATCCAGTGGCACAACTTTGCCCGGCTCCGCTGGTTGGGCATACCGCCAGCGACCTCCGATCCCCGCGGAACATTGGCGAGCAACGCAGCCCGTAGCGGCGCGGCGAAAGTTCTTGCCGGCAAGGATCAATGGTTGTTCTTCACCGGAGATCGTGTGATTGATGACTACCGCTGTACACGTCCGTTTTCCGCGGACGAGTTACGGCACTGGGTGCAAACGATCATCGAGCGACGCAACTGGCTTGCGGAGCGCGGCATCGAATACACCGTCGTCTTTGCCCCAAACAAGCACACGGTCTACGGAGAGTTTTTGCCATCGTCCGTGACCAGGATCGGCACGCATTCCCGGCTTGATCAGTTGACAGACGCCCTATTGACCGACACGCCCGTGACGTTCGTCGACCTACGAGCGGCATTATTTCAGGCAAAGAACGAGAATCGGCTCTATCATCGCACGGACACGCATTGGAATGACGTTGGTGCGCTGATTGGCTCTCGCGCAGTTGCAGCTAAATTGGTGGAACGCCTGGAGGGCACAGTCGCACTTCCCGCGGGTTCGTTCAATGTCTCGCTTCGCCGGACGTCTGGAGGAGACTTAGCACAAATGCTAGGGCTTGCGGAGTTGCTGCCTGAGGATCGACTTGAGCCTCAAGGCCTTGCGATAGCCTTAACACACTCTGTCCCACCACGCCAAAACCTGGCCGGAGTTGAATGCCGATCTTATGCGAGCGCTCCTGTCGGCAACATCAACGCCCTGATCCTTCATGATTCTTTCGGCTTGGCCATGATGCCATTCTTGAGCGCGCAGTTTCACTACGTGGATTACCTTCACACATATGATTTTCGCTATGCTCAGCGTGTCATTGAAGGGCTGCCCCCTGCCGAACGACCAAAGATCGTGATTCAACAATATGTCGAGCGAATTCTGCAGGTGCACAAGCCGGACGAACACTAACAGATTGTTGCACCACCAGGATGAAAATCAGCGTTTTCTGAGTTGCAGGCGAGGCGGCGTCTCCGGTGAGCGGGCGCTGGTATGATCGCGAGCGTGACGTTGATGCGCCCGAAATTGCCTTAACTATTTCTCCTCAGCCCCTCGCCGAAGTTGCGCTGTAATTTCCTCGACCGTTAATTTGCCATCTTTGTTTGTATCGGCTGCTTTCAGATCAACCATCTTTGTGTTGGGCCACTCACCTTGGTCGAGCATGTTGTTGTTGTTTTTGTCGTTCTTGCTGACCGTACTGGCGGCGTAATTCGTGAATTTGTCACTGGAATCGCTCGGTCGGGAATTGGCCGTCGACGAATTCGCCGCACCTCTGTTGTCACGGCTCTCGCCGCCGCGGTTGTCTGCATCACCCCTGCTTGTTCCAAACGACCTGCGACTGCCCCCGGATTGGCGGTCCGTCGCCGTGAAGATCTCACTTGCCGCGAGGATCCCGTCGCCATTGAGATCTATTGAGTCGAACTCAGTGGCCGCGGCATTCATGGATTGCGAGCTGGCCAGAAATTCACTCATCGAAACTTGTCCGTCGCCGTTGGAATCGAGTCTGGCGAATTCGCTGGGAATTCCCCGAGCTTCTTCCGCATCGCTTAACGAGTAATCAGAGCGGCTGTCGTGGTCGCCACTGCGAAAATCGTATTCGTCATCGTCGTTACGTTCCCCTCGGTCACGGCCACCTTCGTCAGAGTCATCCCCGTTGCCCCCTCTGCCTCGTCCGCGCCCTCCACCACCTCCGCGCCCTCCGCGCCCTCCACCACCTCCGCGTTCGCGCCAAGCTTCGCTGCCACCCCCGCGCATGTTGAAACCGCCCCTCTCTTCTCGGCCCCTCTCTTCTCGGCCCCTCTCTTCTCGGCCCCTCTCTTCTCGTTTGTCGCCACGGCCACGATCTCGCGACCGGTCATTTTTGGCGATCTGATCGGCCAATTCCGTTCTGGAAATACGCCCGTCATGATTCTTGTCTGCTTTGTCCGTATCGTAGCGTCCGTCGAGGACGGCCCATTCGTTGCGGTCGAGCGTTCCGTTATGATTGGTGTCTGCGCGGTCCATGAGGTTGTTGACGGAGCGGATCGTTCGCTCGTCATGCTCAGCGTACAAAGCGACTTCTATGGAAGCGTCCATCGGCCCGAACCCCGGGACGATCGATTCTTCGTAGTCATTGCCAAACGGCTTGACAGCAAGTTGATCGTCATCATTGTTGTCGTCGCGCGAGTCACTATCACGATTTCCATCTCCGTTAACCATTCGCTGCAATTCGTTGAGCGAGACCGGTCGGCCGGTGTTGATGCCAGTGTTGCGTAAGAGAGGTTCGATAAACCGGCCCGCATTTCCCTGCATCTCATCCGGATCAAGTTGACCATTGCCGTTGCGATCAAGATTTTGCAACATGGCCGTTGTGTTGCTGCCGCGATCGCGACCACCCCCACGGTCCGAGCGGTTGCCACCACGATCGCCACCGCCACGACCACGGCGACCACGATCTGAATCTCCGCGGTCCCGCTGCGCCAACGATTCGTTAGCGAAAAAAAGCGAAAATGCAAAAACCGCGAGGAAAATGCAGCGCCAATTCATGGCGAAACCCTTTAGGTTAAAAGCGATTTGGCCTAGGTCTCGGCCCGGAGAGTCCACCAAAACTGTGCCTATACGACAATGGGCGCAGTTTAAACCCCGTCCGAGCTAAGCGAGTTTCGCAATTCTCGGTCTTCTCTCGACAAGATGTGGGATGCAGAGCCGATATTAACGGCCAGCTTGCATTTCGGCAGCAACCCGCTCGGCCTCACGCAGGACACGGATTACGTTCCCGCCCAAGATCTTGAGGATTTGCTCCTCGTTGTATCCGCGATTCAAAAGTTCTTGTGTGATAAGAGGATATGTCGAAACATCTTCTAGCTGCTCCGGCAATTGCCCGATCCCGTCGTAGTCTGAACCAATGCCGACGTTGTCAATGCTGGCTGTCTTGATGATGTGTTCAATATGATCCACAACATCGTGAATCGTCCCTGCCGGCGAGGGATTTTGTTCCTGCCAGCGTCGCAGGGCTTGCCGATACTCGCGGTCATCCATGTACTTCTGGCGTAGCTCATTGTATTCGGCAACCCGTCGCGCCTGCTCTTCAGCACTCGTAGAGACGATAAACCCGCTATAGAAATTCACCATAATCACGCCTCGATTTTCCTGGACGAGTTTGAGCACGTCATCAGGAACATTTCGAGGGTGGGGGCAAACTGCATAGGCGGACGAATGCGAAGCGATCACGGGAGCGCGTGTGGTTTCTAACGCGTCTCTCATCGTTTCCGGTGTCACATGAGAGATGTCGACCAGCATTCCCAGTCGATTCATTTCCTTGACGACATCTCGGCCAAACTCCGTCAGACCACCATTCTTCGGGCGGTTTTTGTCCGTGGCGGAATCCGCCCAATCCAGCGTCTGCCCGTGCGTCAGCGTCATGTAACGCGCTCCCAGCTCGTAGAGCTGACCCAACACGGAGAGCGAATTCTCAATGGAGTGGCCTCCCTCAATGCCGATCATGCCGGCAATCTTGCCTTTGGCACGAATACGCTCGACGTCATCGGCCGTCTTGGCCATTTCAAAGATGTCGGGATAGCGACGGTGCATGGCATGGATCAGTTCGATCTGTTCCAGCGTTGTCTGCAAGGCCACGCCGCGCTGACGGGTGGACGCCGGAACATACGCGGACCAGAACTGAGCCCCGAGGCCACCCTTGATGAGCCGCGGGATGTCCGTGTGCATGTCAGGTTTGGGTTTGCTGATGTCAAAGGCCTTGAAGCCGTCATCAACCTTGCCGCGAACGGAGTAAGGCAGATCATTGTGGCCATCAAACAAGATGGCTTTGCGATGAATGGCCATGGCCTCTTCAGTGAGGACGACTTTCGGTCGCTGTTTTTTCTCACTGGAACTGGTTTGTTGCTCTGTCCCGTCTTGCGCGAATGTGGGGTGAGCCAGCGCTACCAGACAAACCAACGTGGCGAACAGGACTAAGCAGGATTCAATTCGAAGTGTTTTGCCGTTCATTCGCTTATCGCCTTCTTTGAGTCAACGAATCTGGGTCAAGCCTTCTTGTAATGTGCCCCCAAGCTTGAATTTTGGTCTACGGACCGGATGCCGGTTCTGATTGTCGCAAGTTCACCCCTGCAAGGCTAGGAAAAAGACTTTGTAAGCGTGTGACTGGTACTGAAAGTCTGCGGGCATGAACGAACGTCACGTGGGAACTTTCACGCTGGCAACAAGTCATCGCTCTCAGGGATGACGTGATGTTTACGCCGGTAGGGACGGAAATGACAGGGAACGAAACAGCCGTTTCGGGCGTCCATTTCGTTGCAACTTGGGTGTTTTTGACCGACAATAGCGGTTGACTGGAGCTTGGTGACCAGAGACGCAAGGAACGCCAACGGGGCTGCTTCAAGGCACCTTTGGACTTGGCGGATTGTTCCTGTTTTTCTGCTCGCCATATCGCCAATCCATGATTTCCTTCACTTCTGGAACAGTCCGAGGCAGAGTTATGCTGCGGTTACCTCTTCTTTTCGCCGCCCCGATTCTCTTCTCAGTTGCCCAACTTGCCGTGGCACAAGGTGGCGAGTCTTCCGCGTCTGGCGCATCAGCCAATGTTGATGTCACAAACGGCATTCGCTTGGTTTTGATGGACCGCGGCCAGGTTGTCTACGGCACGCTTTCCGTTTCGACAATTACGGTCAAGACGGAGTTCGGATCGCTTGAGATTCCCATTGACCAGATTGTCAGTTTCACGCCGGGGCTGGAGAGCCATCCCGCTGAGCAGGATCGCATCAATCGGCTGATCCAAGAACTGGGCGCCAACGAAGAAGATGCCCGTAATGAAGCTGAGCGGCAGTTGATGGGTTATGGACCAGGGATACGCCCTGTCCTTGAACAGTACATGGACGATGACGATGCCGAGCGCAAGGTTCGTATCAACACCATGATTGAGGAGCTGGACTCTGCGGCCGATGAAGACTTCAGCGTCTTTGGCGAGACTCCTGACTTGAAGTTGATTCCGCAAGACTCGATCGAAACGCAGCTGTTTACCGTTGTGGGAAAGATCGCGCCCCAGGCGTTTGAAATGAAAACCGAATTCGGCACACTCAACATTTCGCTGGCGGACATCAAGTTGGCGCAGCGAGAACTCAGTGGCGTCCAGGAGATGCGCAAATCCCTCGCCGTGACAGGCATGCACATGGCGGATTCCAACTGGAAGAGTTCTGGCATTCGTGTGAACCGCGGCGATCAGGTCACGATTGCTGCGGATGGACAAATTGTGATGACTCCCTGGGGCAATAACTCAACCAGTACACCTGACGGCAGCCCAAACTATCAGTGGTACCGCCAAAATGAGATTCCCGGCGGTGCGCTGGTCTACCGCATCGGTGGCAACGGTAAAGTGGAGAAGGGTGGATCCAACAAGGTATTTACAGCGGACCGCTCTGGCGTGTTGGAGTTTGGAGTTGGGATTGCCCCCCAGTTTGCGAACCAGGGATACAATTATCCCGGTCAATACCAAGTCAAAGTGCGTGTGAAGACCAAGCAATAGCTGGCCCAGTCAAACTTGAAGAAGAGCGTGGGGCAAGTTGCCGTTAAGTTAGGCGAACTGTCCCGGTTGTTTCTGCATGGCACTGGCATGCCGAACACTTGGTCAGTTTCTCATGCTACAGATTGCTTGCGTTGTCTGGCCCCAATTTGCGATATTCAACGGATCGATGCCGATTTGACTGCACGGATTTGTCTTGCAGCTTGAGCCAACAGTGACACAGCGTTTCCAGCAATGAGATAGCGGCTTGTGTCTCCCGTGTGACCTTGTGTTTAGCGGCACGGTTTCAACAGCACGGTGGCTGAGATTGCCCATGACTGGGGTTTACGCCACCAACGGCAGATGCCGCGGAACTTACGTTGCCCATCTTCAGAATGAGTCGCCCGAAATGAATTCCTCACCGAGCAAAACTCTCGCGGATCGACAACTAGCGCCAGTGAGTCTGGCCATCGCGCGATTTCTTTGTTTGGGATTAGGTCTCTTGGTCGCTGCGCCTTGCGCGGAGCATTCGCTCGTTGCCAGCGCCGTAGGTCAAGAGCAAAAGAAAACCTCTGAAAAAAAGATAGAGCAGAGCGACAAGAAAAAGCAGAACGACGACAAAAAGGACACTGGAAAAGATCAAGGAGCTGACAAACAAGATAACGAGGAAGAGGCCGCTACCGAGGAAAGTAAAGAGCAAGTCCGGAATGCCTTTCAGCAACTTGGTGGCATGATTCAAGAAGCGGTTGCTGAAGCAGCTGACGAGGAACCTTTCGTTGACGAGCATTTCGACGGAGGCATTACGCTCGACGAGAACCGTGATCTCCGCCGGCGCTTTGACATCGCCAAACGTCAAATCGAACAAGGCAACGTTGCAGACACCGTCAAGTTCTTAGGTGAGTTCTTGACAGATACGGACACCAAGGACTTCTTCTTGGCTCCAACATCGCGCGGCCGCATGCGACAAAGTTTTCGCGCGGCCGTACAGCAACTGATCGGATCGCTGCCGGAAGACGGGAAAGAGTCTTATGAGTTGCTCTTCGGTGGTCGAGCGCAGAAGCTGCTTGAACAGGCCGTCGCTGATCGCAACTGGAATTTGCTGCATGACGTGGTCCGCGGCTATTACCACACGCAAGCCGGCGGTCAGGCGCTGTACTTGCTCGGTTCTCACTATCTTGACTTGGACCGGCCGCGTGAGGCACTCGTTTGTCTGGAACGACTGCAGGAACTGGATCAATCTCAATCCATGCAGCCTCGATTGTCCGCGCTGATCACCGCGGCACGCTATCGTACCGGCGATGTTGAAGCGGCCATTCAAGATGTCCAGCAGATGCGAGATACGTCCCCTGAATCCCTCACACTGCTGGCTACCGCGCCGAGGTCAAAGCCGCCCACAGCTGACCAACTTGCAGACCCCAACGCAATCAGGGCCTGGCTGGCTTCTATGCTGGGTTCACCTTCCACTGCTGGAAATTCGCTTACGGCAAACTGGGATACGTTTCGTGGGGGGCCATCACGCAACGTCAAAGCGAATGCCTCGACACCGTTGCTCAGCAGTCAAGCTCAGCATGAAATCGGATCACCCTACGCCATCAAAAGCGTTTCCAGTTACCGCAAAGCGATGAACTCCGCCAAGATGGCCGTCTTGCCGATGCTGCACCCCGTAGTTATTGGTGAGAATGCGCTGATCTCCACAGACGCTGGCCTAAGTGTGCGTCATCTTGCGACTGGTGACACGTGGAGCTATCCCTCTGCGTCTGCCTCCGTCTCACTGGAAAGTCATTTCTGGTGCAGCTCGGCTTTTGGCATGCCCTCCACCAACGGTCAACTCGCATTTGTTGTTGAAGGCCAGGCCGATGTGGCAGGCATGGGCAGTCATGGTCACGAGATGCTCATGATGCGTCAGGTTGGCTTTCGTCGCGGTTTTGGTGGGCCCTTTTTCGTGGGGAACCATACTGGTTCAACAGGCGGACATTTGACGAATTCCCTCACGGCGGTCGATCTTGCTTCCAAAGGGAAACGCCGGTGGCGGGTGGGAGGCGCTGACGGGAGAGAGGAACCGCTCTTGGCTGGCGCTTATTTTTTGGGTTCACCGTTGCCCTATGGCGGACGAGTTTATTCAGTCGCCGAATTCAAAGGCTCGCTCCGTCTACTGGCTCTCAACGCTGAGACCGGCAAGCTGGAGTGGAATCAAGAATTGGCCATCGCCGAGTCAGCGATCTCCGCCGATATGTTCCGCCGGATGGCCGGTGCGACACCCTCTGTGGCTGATGGCATAATTGTTTGCCCCACTTCGTGCGGCGGTGTTGTGGCTCTAGACTTGACCACGCAAAGCCTAGCTTGGGCTTACCGTTATCCGCGGCGAAGAGAAACAATCTCGAACCAGAACCACTACTACAACAATACCAGCGGAACGTCGCTCGATCAGGGGGACCGCTGGATCGATGCCACGGCGGTCATCTCGGACGGATGCGTCATTATCACGCCGATG
>JALCBR010000182.1 GCA_028066245.1 Pirellulales bacterium
CGGCATGAAACACCCCCCAAATTTGACCAATGTCAATTTCGCCCGTACGCCTGAGGCAGGCCGTGTGACTTCCTGGCGCGGGATGACATGACAGCGTCCGCCTGGGTGAGCGGAACAGCAATCGGACAAGTGTTCTAGATCTTCATTTTCAATTGGCCACAGCACGAGAGATACGAAGCATAGGGAATGCAGAGTCGAAGTTTGGCGGAGCACAGCCTGCCAAAACAAAGAAGCAATAGCCTCGGGTGTACCTACGCTGTTGGGGGGATTGTATGGTCCTCACCCAATGCTAGAATCGCCTGCGGGTGAAATCCCAACGGGGAGGTGTTTCAGCGGCACCTGACAGGGGAGTTACCAACCCACTCACGAACTGGAGGATCCATGTTCGGCCGCTGCGCCTCGCGCGCATTGAACGCGTTGCGTTCACCGCGCGCTGTGTTTTCGACTGCGCGTTGTCAACACCCAACGATTATTCCTTCTGGCGAAGCTGAGACCCCGCTGTTGTTTCAGCCCGCGACTCGCGCTTTATCTAGCCGCGACAGTCGTTTTCGTCGCTTAACCCGTGGTGTTTACGGTGCGATTTGTACCTCAATCCTGAAAAGAACACCCAGGCGACTGCATGCGTGCGTGGCATTGGACGCATGTTTGCCGTTCACGATCTCTCCGGGCACGCCGCCGCACGCTCGGAGACAGCTTTTTCAGGGCAATGGGATTTTTGAATCGCGTCAGCGCGCGCGGTTTGGACCTCAATCTCTGCCGAGCCACATCGCCACTTAACAGGAAACCTGTCGGCTGAGCTTTGCTCTTCCGCTTCACCTGATGTTGTGCGCGCTGGCAATGACGGCTGCGTGCCTTCTTTGACAACACTGCTTCAACCCATGATGCGGCTGAAGTGCAAATTTCCGCTACCAGAACTCGTTTGTAGTTCCGCCCGCGCAAAGAAAAAGGGCAAGAACACAAGCGGACTGTTCACCTCGACGACACCCGGCGCTGATGCGCTGGATCTCGCACAACAAGTTACTCGTGCTCTTGCCCAAAGGAGGCTGCCTCCCAACGACTGAGAAACAGAACCCCTCATCCTGATATAGCTTAAGTCAAAGCGCGGTTGTACTCATCATCGTGAAAAAGAATGCGGTGATCTGAGTGGGATCGTTGTGCGCTTGGAGTACGTACATATGAATGTCATATGAGTCACATATGAGAGTTCACCAGCTGACAAAAACTCCGTTGATTTGACTGATATTTGTGATTTATTCCTGATAATTTCTTGCAACTATTTCATCGAGGTGTATAACCACCTGCGACTCACATGAGTCAGTCGGTCAAACCACTCCGCATAGACCGGCGCAACGTAAGAGCAAAAGAACCTTCGCTTCACCAAGAACCCGCCGTTCAGAAGCAACGAGACTGAACCGAGCCAGAGAGTCTCAGGCGCAGATCGAGTTCAGCGAGTATTAGTCACGGAAAGCATTAAGAGGATCCGAAATGAACCCAACACGAGTGGCGATTGTCACGACAGGCTTGCTGGGAATGCTGCTGATGGCCGCGCCAGTTCAAGCCAATTTGTTGCTCAACCCGGGGGCAGAGCTTCACCCGCCCAATGTGTTTCCAGAATGGGGAGCTGGCGTCGTTCCCTCGCCTGTTTCCTCTGGCGCGGCACCCAACGACCTCGTGAAATCAGTCGCCACTCACGTGCTGCCGGACACATCGGTTGTTACGCCGCACGAGGGCAATTATTTCTTCAGCGTTGGTGAAGGTGACTCCGCAGCATCTGGTGGTGCCGGCGTTGGAGATCGCGTCTTTCTCCGGCAGCGCGGGGACGTCCCAGTTGGCGCTAGCGCCCTTAAGCTGACGGGCTGGTTTCAAACTGGCACTGAAGATACTGCCGGAGTCATCCTGAGCGTCATTGACGCTGCCCAAACCATGAGTGCGACAAACATGGCACTCTTTGACATTGGGACTTCGATTGGCGCTTGGACGCAGTTCTCACTGACCATGGATTTGACAGAGTTGACGTTCATCCCGGCCATTTTTCGCGTCGAACTGCGTGGCACCTACCGTGGTGACACGGATTCGAGCGATTTGGCGACGAATGTCTTCTTTGACGATGTTTCCCTGATGGCCGTGCCCGAACCTTCGACATGGGCCATCTGGAGTTTGATTGGTTGTTGCGTAGGCCTTGTCGCCTTTCGCAAGTGGAAGTTTTGCACATCGCCGGCTGCCTGACCTCGTGTGCAGTCGACCGATGGCGGGCGACGGCTCGCTGTAAAACATCCCAATAGTAGTTGTTGATCATTCACCAACTTGCTTGATGAGGAGGTTTCGCCTAACGAAACACAGACTTTGCGCAGAACGAAAGGCTCGGGAATTGATCATTCCCGAGCCTTTTCGCGTTGTGCTATAGCAGCGTCGATTTGTGCTACTTGTGTAATGGCTCTTCACTGCGCGGTTGAGTTGAGAGAGGTGGTTTACGCATCCTGTCAGAGAAACCGGTTTCACCGTCATTGGCTGCCGCTTCCACACTCAGCAGCGACACACGAAGTTCGCCGCGGATCTCAACAAATGGCATTTCGCCGGTACCGAGTTTTTTGCGGAGTGCTTTCTGTGTGATCTTCAGTCGTCGCGCTGCTTGAGGAATTGAAAGCGTGGCGTTCTCAATCGCCGATGCTTTCGGCGGGGTCTTCATCGGCGACATCGTTGAGTCCTTTGTGGATGGAATTGGCCGGTATGCCGGTATACTGCCTCGGCGTAATTTCATCGACGAAGAAGGTTGCAATCGTCCGTGGAGGGTCACTATAACAC
>JALCBR010000051.1 GCA_028066245.1 Pirellulales bacterium
GAGCGAGGGTGTGGGCCAGCGGGGCCGACTCCCGGGACGGTAATCGCAAATCGGTACAGTTCGGCGAGGTCAGACGACGGAGGGGCGTGATTGGGAAGGAAGGTATCTACGGTCATTTCATCCAACTGCTGCTGTTGCGCAAGCACCCCGGAGTTGTCGTGCAAAAGGTGACTAAGCATGGCCTTGTAGAGCCACAACATGTAATCCCCGAGTGGTTGCCCTTCTTCCTGAAGGCTCAGCCATTGAATGTTCGCATAGTCTTCAATTCCAAGGCCGCGAATACGCTTTCGAAACATCTGTGTCGCCAACTTAAGCGATCCCTCCAGCGATTCGACGAAACTCTGAATCGCGTGTCGCTGAGGAAGGTGCAATGCCCATGTGGCCAGATGAAACAAAAGGACTTCACGAACTTCCAGCTCTTTCTTCGGCGTGAATGTAAGGAGTCCAAGTAAGAGTTCGGCTTCCTCGCAAAACTTGCGTTGAACCTCACCAATCTCCTTCGATGACATCAAGACTACAAAGGGCTTCTCATTGCCCTCTGGAACGTGTGCGTAGATGTCTCGGATACGTGTCTTCGCTTGCTCAATTGCTGAATCGTCGTCGGCGGCACCGAGATAATAGTCAAGGAAGATGACACATGCGGACTGCTGCGACAGATCCACGTCGCTGGAGTGTGTCGTAACTTTGACCTTAAGCGATTCAAGGTGGCTACACAGCCTGCGCAACGGCGCCAGCTTCTCCAACTTGGTCGCAAAAATGGTCTGTTCCGCTCGGCGCTTGATCGCTGGGTAACCTTCCAACTCATCAAACAGATAATTGAGCACGTCGTCTGTCAGATCAGTCCAGTCGTCCAGTCGTGTTTCCGTACTGAGGCGCTCTGCAGCTTGGGCGGACTGTGTTAGCCTGTCTATCTCATTGCGGAGTGGCTCCGAGTCTTCTTGCTCGCGGACAAGAGGTTCCCAAAACCGTTGCAATTCATCTTCGATCTCACCAGCGTTGACGAGATCAAATGCGTCATCTACGACCATTGCGGTGTTGATATTTGCCGCCGCAATGCGCTCCGGAGGTTCTTGAAGTTGTTCCCCTTGCTCATCAGTCATGCGTGCTATGCCTCGCCTTTCTTGAGATCGAGCACGAATGTGTTCAGGTTTCCCTCTGAATTGACGTCGTCATCGGACAAGTAGAGCGACGCGTCGTGATATGAAGCCACCTCGCGTGCAATGAACAAGCCCAACCCTTTACCGTGGCCCGGAGGCTTTGTCGTCACGAATGCCTGAAATACGTCGTCGATACGATCAGGCGAGATTCCCGGTCCGTTGTCTGAGAACCTAATCTGCCTCGCCGGGACAACAACCTCAATCGAAATGCACGGTGCAAAGCGCTTTCGTAGCTTTGCACGCTGTCGCAACCAGTAAACCGAGTTGGAGATCAGGTTTTCCAGAATCTGCACCAACATCCCCTTGACCATTCGCACACGCAGCGCGCTACCGGGTGGGTCCGTATCAACCGTGACAGTTATCCTGTGTCGCTCGAATTGCGCGTCATGCGCATCGACGATTTCCTGCACCCACTCAACGAGATCGAACGATTCTTTGACTTGACGCCCTGGTGTACTCAAAGGGTCGAGTATCCGGAGTCTCTTCTGCAGCGTCTTCAATTGAGAGCGAAGAGTGTCCACCAACGGTTGCTGTTTTGCCGGCAACCTCTTCAGGCCGCGTGAGGCGAGCGTGTCCAATGCGCGCTCAGTGGCCCGATTTAGCTCGTGAGCGACAAACTCCACCATGGCTCCAATGCCAGCCAAATGGACCATCTCGCTACGACCACGCTCAAATGAGTCTGCCAAATCTTCTGTCTGGTGAATCAGGGCTTCAATCTGCTTAGTCGATTCCTTGAGGTCAGCCACCAACGTCTGATCACGTTTCACGTCAGGATGCTTCCGGATGAGCCGTTTCACGCCCACCGACATCCGATTCGCAGCGTCGCTCATACGTTCCTGAATGTCATCGAAGGTAACGTCTACACGTGATTGCACTTCTTTGTCAGCCTGATTGAGAAACGCACGAAACTGAGTCTCTAGCACGTGACGGAGTAGTGCTTGGAGGATTCGTTTTTGCTTACAGTCGCGCAACCCTTCTCGGTTTGTCTGGTCAGTCAACGCCGGATTCTCAATGCTGCCAATTTCGACCTTACCGATCAATTGCGCACGGTTGACCTTGTATCCCGGAGACGCGAGGGCTCGACGGTCAAGATCAAGCCAATCATCGTCTGCGCTACCATAGGGCAGCACACGGAATCCATCCCGAAACACCATCAGCCCGCCGGACCAATCTTTGACTAGGCTTAGCACACGCTTGCGATCGCCGATCCCCTCAATCGCCGTTAGAATCCGCCGGTTAAACCAATAAAAATGTGCGGAGAATCCCCCAAGGCTCTTCAGCGACTTAATTGACGCGTTCGTAACACTCGTGAGGTCTTCATCGGTCAGGCAAAACGTGTGTTCACGTCGCCGCAACAAGTAGTTTACATGTCCACGAAGCTGCAGCTCTCGACCACGGCAGTCAAACGAGACTTTCACTTCGGCGTGTGCGTGTTCAAAAAGTATCTTGTCGAGCCTCGGAATGGAGACTGGCTCTTCGTTGTAGCGCAGCGAGATCGGAAACATGGATTTCCGTAGGAACGGATCCATAAACCGGCTCACGTCTTCGGACGCAATCTCTTCGAGGGAACGTCGCCGCCAGTTTCTTCGAAGGCCGGAAATGAGGATTCTCGTCCCAGACTTGTCGCTACTCCGCTTCTTTCTTCCTCGTGTCGGATCGATCTCAATATCTTCAAGCAACTCATCCGAGTCGTGCGAGAACCAACGCCAATTGATGTCGAGACAATTCCAATATGAATCGCGATCAGTCGTCGTTCGGACGGATAGCCGCTCACCAAGTCGCATAACCGAAAGTCGACCGATTCCCTTCTCGCCGAGGACGGGCGGTCCTTTCCCCGCCTGCTCTTGCTTCTGCTTTAGTCGGTCTCGCGTGCCAAGCACAAGATACACATCTTTGAGGTGCTTCAGCGACATCCCGGAGCCATAGTCGACAAACTCGATGAAGTTCAGATTATCGATGGCTTCCAGAAGGGACTCCCACGAGTCGGCATCTTCTAGTGCTTCCGTGGCCTCTTCAATCCTCGGAGCGGAATCCTCGATCGCCTCTATCGCATTAACTCTACAAGCCTTGAATGCTTTTGATGTTGCTTCACGATGGCCCGCAGCTTGAGCTTCCGTCGCCTCGCCGTAGAGCTCTTCATGAATGTCCTGTGACACACGCATGATGACATCGACTTCAACGTGCTTTGAGCCAGCGTCAAAAGCGTTCTTGATGAGTTCGTAAAACGCGACGCCGTCGGAACCGATCAATTCGGCGCCCAACTCAAGGATCATTCGCGCTGTTACTTGGAATGGCATTCACGATCCCTTAGCTCTGCGAACGACTCGCTAGTTGGTCAAGTAGCACCTGCGAGGTGACTGAGACGGCAAGGTTGGGATCGTTCTCAAACAGGCGATCGACTTTTTTTCTCAACGCCTTCGCTTCTTTGCTGTCCGATACCTCGACTACGCGACCCTCCTCCACACCTGTCGGCTGCAGAATACTGATCCGAAGCGACGTGTGGGCGGCATTGTTGCTTTTGGAGAACGCAAGGCTTGCCGTTCGCTCGAAGCGAGTCACGAGATCAGTCAGCGATTCAACGAATCTCGGCTCATCCCGATCGTGCCAGCGCCGCGGTGGCTTTGCCACAACAAGACTGCCTACCGATTCCAGCCATGTGTCTCGTGGCAATTGCGAATCGGCAAGTCGGAGGCAGAATGCCTTGAGCGTCGGCTCAGTCACATGGACGCTCAGGTCGTTCGATTTCGCTTCCAAAGAAGCTCGTAGCGCTTCATGATTTGAGTTCTCCCCAAACGCCTCGGCAACGACCTCTTCGATTCGGCTGAGCAGCGATGGATAGGCGCTCCGCAATTCGCCTAACGACCGCTTCAGTGCCCGCACGTATTTCTTCACGTCGGGCGAAGTGGAACGCTTACGTACTGGAATCCGCGGCAACCCGCAGGCTGCAGGCAGGTCTTCAAACAGCAATGTTGCAGGCTCAGTTGCATTCAATAGCGCATCGCGCACGGCAAGTGTCTGCTTACCGAGCGACGTTGTGTTGCGGGAGTAGTCAGGAAGACTCGCTGCGAATTGACACAGTGGCTTGACTACATCAATCAAGTCGGGGTCGCGAGATTCGTCGACATCAGAATCGACAACCTTCAGCAAGTGGTTGAAGACTTCGGAACGCACACCGCTCAACTTGCAGTATTGCAATTCGAATGACTCAGGGACTTTGACAAGTCTGGCGAACTCGGCGCCACCGATTTCGTGAAGGAACGCCCCGTCTTCGTACATTGCCACGTGCTGTGCTTCCGCGACGCAAAAGACGGATAACATCAACGGGAGGATGCCGTCGCGAGCGCCGATGGGCGGCTTACGAAGCTCTGCAAACAGGTCAGAGACCGCCACTCGGCTGCCTTCCTTTGCGGCGAGCACATCACGCATCCGGTTGAACAGGGGAATCAGGTTGCAGGTGTCTTTCGCCGTCGTTGGAATGGCGATCCGGGCTCCTTTGCGACCCTTAACATGCAGATTTGTCTGTTGCAAAGCAGACAGGTACATCGACATTTCAGGCGGCTTCTTTGACGCATCCATGCCTAAGAACTCCTCGGTGGCGTTCTCGAGGACGCGTTCAATCAGACGCATCCGTGCCGCTGCCGCCGCAGAGCTTAGCTTTCGACGATTCAAGAGTTCGTTGCGAAGCATTGGCGATTCATCGAAAACCAAGTCGCAAATCGTTGAAATACGCTGGAACAGGCTCTTCGATGATGCTACGCGAATTGACTTGCCCTTGTGAAACCAGCGTATGCTCTGTCCCGTGCGAAACGTGCGGACATCGAGAACTTGGTTCGTGCGATCTAGCAGCACGAATGTTGCGGCTGCAAGTTGTCGCGAAACTTCCTCGCGACCGTGCTCGTCGCCGTTCAGTTCTTCAACGTTCTTTCGTATCCACTCCCAACGGCGAATCTCTCGGACCAGCCCTGACAAGCCGCTCAACGGATCTGGAACAGCGATGAGGATCTCTTGGCGGTTGTTCAGGCGGAGTTTCTTAATCGTCTCGATAGCTTCGGCCTGTTCTGCCTTGGTCTGGCAAAGCGGAACGATCACCGCGCCGTCGGCATGATCCGGTCTCCAATGCCTCACAGTTGCGGCAAAATCACTCACCTTGACGTAGACCAAATCAAAGTGGCGAAGATTCCCCGTTTCCACGTAGTGTCGACGGGCGACGATGGGCCGCTGCGCAAGCGTTTCCGCCACCGCTTCAACGACGTTGTCCACTGTCCGCACTGCCCGCTCTGCGTCGGCATACTTCAGCTCAAGGTTGACGCTCGTGTACGGCCAGAGCCAAAAACCGGCTGGCGTTCCACGTGAGTACAGCACGTGCTTCTTCGACCGCAGCGATTCAAGCGTCTTCGAGAACGACGATCTGCCCGAAACGCAGGTATTGGTCAACGCGTGCCTCAGAGATTCTTCGGTTGCCGTCAATTTCTGATCATCCAGCATGTTCAAGACGCCAACGGTCTTGAGCATCGCGACTTCGTGATCGGTGCCGGCAAGCGACGCATCGATAACGGATTGGATTTGGCTCCATCGACTGCTGAGCGATCGTGTGTGGAGTCGATTACGGATACTGGACCTGACATAATCATAGAGATGATGGATTCCGAAGAAGCCGTCGCCAGCGTAGTGTTCCGTGGCGAACGAGCGAATCGAATTGACGTCGCTTGAGCACAGGAAGTCGAACAGCGACCGTTCGTTCTGGCCGAAACGGCTGAAGATTTTGACAAGAACGGGAAGCAACATTGGTTGCAGTGGGTAGATCGCCGGAGCTTGTTCGATTAACACTTTTCGATTCGCGACTGCTCCAAACCAGCCCAAGTCAATTGCCTTGGTCATATTCGCTTTCGCAGCGCGTTTGACGCCGTCAGGCAACCGATCGCGTTTCACGCCGAGTGCGTTGGATACGAGAGCTACAAGCTGCTCCAACGGCTGGTCGAAGAGCAATTCGGCGAAACGCCCGCCGATCTTGTCCCACTCACGTTGGTCATTGACCTCCATGCGATCTGCATAAGCGGAGAACCCTTGATGCAGGATTCCCAAGACGACAAGCGGTGTTGCGCCGCTTCTGGAGGCCGCTTCGGCAAGCGACTGAAGGAACGTGATGTCTTGCTCGTCAGGGTTTTGCGTGGCAAATTCGAGCGACTTGCCCAGCTCATCGAGGATTAGCAACACGCCCTGCCCCTGCTTTGTGTCGCTGACATACCTTGCCGTCGCTTCCAACAATTCGATTGCGAAGCGGTCGCGGGCAGCCGGATCAGCGTCTCTCAAGATTCGGTTGGCATCGCGTAAAGGCGTTGGCTTGTTCCGCCGCGTTGTATCGGAGAGTCTTGTCTGCAGAGCACGAATGATTGCTGCAGAGATTGGCTCCCTCGCCCCGGTAACCAGAATTGGCAGAGCATCTGCTTTTGATAGCCCCTTGGAAACGGAACTCAGTTGCTTTGGAACTTGGCCGCTCCCGATGCCGCAAACACGAGCAAGGGCCAACGCAAAACATGACTTTCCTGTCCCATAGTCGCCAGTGATTCGCCACGCTCGTTCCGTCGAGCCGTCACCGAACGCAGTTGCAAACTGCCGGAATAGCTGACCGATCCTTTCTGTGACGATGTATTGGTCGAGCGCAGTAGTGTCAGCGAAGTCACGTTCCAGATGGACCGACCGTGAATACCGCTGGCTGGGTTTCAGGTATTTTGCGATTCGGTTCGCGCTACGCACGTGCGAAGTCTCCTTCGTAGGCGTGAGTGAGGATGTTGTCGAACTCCCAATCCTCGCTTCGTCGCAACTGGTCAAACATTGCCGTTTCGGAATAGAGCAGAACGCCGTCACTATCTTCTTCAATCTGAGATAAGCGTCGGCGGACATCGTCTTCAGGCAGCTTAAACACCTGTCCAGGGCTCCCCGCACCCGACGCTACATCACGGAGCGATAGGGTTTGCTCATCGGGCCGACATCGATTCCAGTATTCATCGATGGCGAACAGGAAAACCCCCGCGCTGAGATCTGGTTTCGGTTCACGGCGGAAAGCGTACGCCGGCTCCAACTTGTCCTTGGCGTTCGCCCGTTGGCCGACGCGTTCGATCAGTTCGAGTTCGACGAGCGGACAATCAAGGTTGTCTTCGAGGATTTCCGCCTTCTGTCCCCTCGTCGCCACATAAGTGTGCATGAACACGTCGAAGTGTTGAGCCAACGTTGCCTTCGAAAGCGGACGGGCAAGCTGACGAGCTTCCCGTTCGATCACCGAAACCACCTCGGACTTGATGATCTCCGGCTCGTTGTACCGGTTGAAAAGAAAGTCCCACGCGAAGAGCGGATTCTTGTCCTGCGAACAAAGCTGCCAGTGGAGCAACCACAGAGTCGTGATGTCTTCGAGGTACGGATCAAGGCCGGACGGACCGAAAACGCGCTTCCCGAAGTCCGTGAGTTGCAACCCGCCGTTGCTGGCAGGTTCAGCGACACGCATGGCCTGTACCCAAAATCGAAGCGACTGGACCATGTTCTTCCCAAGTCCGAGAAGAACCATCGCCGAGTCGATGTCGGTGAACAGCAGGGTGTCCACACCAAGGGCCTCAACCGCCTTCGGGATCCACGCGTAGCGGCAGGTAAATGACTCGTGCCCAGAAAAGCGGAAGACCGGCGCGCTCAAGCTGGACTCCTTTCCACGTGTACGGGTTGAGATTGGGTCGCAAACTGCGATCATATTAGCAAACGGCGTGCCGCCTGTCTGGTACTCGCATCATTTTGGTGGCTAGGTTGGCTGATTCCTCGGGAAAGGATCACATTCATGGCGAAGAGAGGCCCGCAGTGGATCCGGTTTCTGCGGCAGTACGGGCCGATCGCCCGCAACGACAACATGTACGACGAGCACATTCGTCGTTCGGCCGCGCGAGTCAAGTTCGATCCGCTTCTATTCAAGCACCCGATTGAGAATGAGCTTTTTGCTCTCTTCTCGGAATCGGCCGAGTCACCGACCTCGGTAGTGTTGACGGGGACGGCCGGTGACGGCAAGACGCACCTTTGTCGCCAAGTCTGGCATCAACTCGGTGGCGATGGTGACGAATGGGACTCGGACCGAGTCTATCACCACATCGACACAACGCTCGGCGGACACCCTTTCACGGTACATATCGTCAGAGACCTAACTGGGCTTCCGGAGACCGGGGAGAGCGGGAATTTTCACACAAAAACCGACCTGCTCGAATTCTTCTCCCACACCATATTCACGGATGATCCCGGAAGCGTATTCCTGATAGCTGCCAACGATGGTCAGCTCATCGATACATGGGCTCGGCTCAACCAGACGAAGGACGAGGTTGATAGCACTGGTAGGCTCTTGGAAGATTTGCTTTTCAACGACCTGCGAAGACGGGAAGGCAAGCGACTCACCCTTTTCAACCTGAGCCGCATTCCGTCTGCAACATTATTTGACCGGGCATTGGAGGCGTTCCTCAATCACGACGGATGGAAATGCTGCTACGACGAAGCTGGTCCCGATGCCGAGTTATTCGGCGAATGCTGTCCGATTCGGCGAAATCTCGAATTGCTCAAGCAAGACCAAGTTCGTGACCGACTTCGAGCACTTCTTGAGCTTTGCGATCACAACGAGGTGCATCTGTCAATTCGCCGTATCCTTCTGCTGTTGACAAACGCCGTCCTCGGTTTTGCTGGTAACGAAGCGGATGGAAAGAAGGTTGGGGACCGTCTGATGAAGGCGGTGGATGTTCCGCGAATCATTGCGACCAAACAGGTTTCAAAGGCGAGCATCTACAACAATATCTTTGGTGGCAACCTAACCGAATACCGACGCAATTCGCTCGACGTGTTCGAGTACCTGAACCGATTCCGTATCGGAAGAGAAACGTCCAACCGTTTTGACAATTTGCTAATCTACGGGCACGCCGACGAACAACTCAAACCCTTCTTTGATGAGCTGTTAGGGGTAGATAAGTTCTATGGAGCTGACGAAGCCTTTCTGGCGGCCCAACAGCAATACATCGAGGGCGCCGATGAAGACATAGAGGCAACAGAACATTTCCTTGAGTTACTGATGAGCCAACGTCGGGCGTTGTTCTTCAAGATCCCGAATGAGATTCAGGACGAATTCTCGCCGTGGGATCTTACGGTCTTCAGCTTTGCGGGCGAGTATTTGGACCGCGTGGTCGGTCGCCTCACAAACGGCAAGCGAGTTGAAAAGGGTGTTTTGGCGAGGCTCACGAAGGGACTGAACCGTGTTTTCATCGGAATGCTCGTTACTTCCGATCGGGAACTTCTGCTGGCGACCGGCCTTTCGGGATCGGCAGCCAAAGTTAGCTGCATTCTCGAGGATCGCGTGTCGGTCACGCGACGCATCAGCGAGCAGGTCGAAATCCTGCTTGATGAATCCAACATGCCGATCCTTCGCGTCTCGTTTACCAACAGTCTGCATGTCGATCTTCGGTTGACGCTCACCCGATTCGAGTTTCTTAGCCGTGTTGCCGAGGGCGTATTGCCGGGGAGTTTCTCGAAGGAATGCCATGAGGACATTCTGGCGTTTAAGTCACGTCTATTGACGGCTGCGAAGCATCGACGGCAGGAGATCGGCGCGGACGAGGATCAGATGACCTTTCGATTGCTCGAACTTGACGAACTTGGCAACCCGCTGGAGGAAGTCGTGGAGCTTGACACATGACTCAGTTGCAGCCCGACATCAACTTGCCGCATCACGATCACCAAACGATTCGCTATTGGGTAGACGAGCGCATTTGGGGCCATCGCATTTGGGACAACCAGACGCCGTGGCTGATCTTTCTTGAGTTCGCTGGAATCGCAGAATCCGCGCATCGCGACGGGTCGCTCCTGGATGAGCGGGGCTCGTACTATCCGCTGTTGTTCCGTCCACATCAGAGAATCCTGCTCCGTAACGTGCTGTACAACAATCAAATCCTTCCATTCATCCTCGACCGCTTCCCGGATGACGGGCGAGCGTGGAGAGAGTGGACGAGTTGGATGCAGGAGAATGCGCGTGGTGTCGCCAAGAGGGACTTCGACTATCTGCAGGACAGATTCTCTGGTTTTCGCGAATTCGCGAGACTCATTTCCATGTTGCGAACTTCCACGGTGGAGAGCGAGTCGAATCGCCGATGGTCGTCGCGGTTTCTTTTTCCGTTTGGAGAAAGCTGCCTTTACGAAGACTTGAATATCAACGCGGCGAATAAAGTCAGTCGCGAGTACATCAATTTCGGCAGAACGGGCGAGTTGCTTTATCTGATGCTGTGCCGTTCGTCATCGGCGACGACAATCGTGCCTTTTTTGCAGAAGATGGTGACTAATCAGAATCCGTGGAACACGTTGGTGGCGCTCCTTCAGGACGACGAGCAGGAACATCGCGAGCAACGAGGAAAGAGCTATCTGCCGTACACGACTCACACGGCCTTCGACACGCTGGGTGCCGATATTCTTCATTTGTTCCAACTTGACCTTCCGGGATTCGATGCGTATCCGCACATCGCGCTGATGTCGAGCATGCACGTAATGCTCTACCAGATGGCGGTCTCGTCGCAAATACTTGGAATAACCTGCCCTCCCATTGTTTGTGAAATCGTTGCGCCGAGAAAGACTCTGGTCCGCGAACTCTCGATCAACAGCTATCAGTACAATAGCCAGCTTTCTGCACAGGCTGTCACGGCCTACATCGACTCGATCACATCGTCAGATGAATGGAAAGCCGCTGAGTCCTCCTCGGACGCGTATCCCCGATGCAAGACGATGTTGCTGGATCAGGTCGTCTGGCCGCGAGACGCCGACGATTATGACAAGGCACATGAGCCCGGCACGATGATCAAACATCTACGGCAATCCGCTTTGTCTCGCCATCGCCAGCACGCCGGCAATGTACATCGCTCGTACGGACGATCCATCGGACTCATTTCGAAGCGTGGCACGAACAAACTCCGATACGCCCCAAACGACGCTCTGCTAAAGTCTCTCATCCTTGCCAATGTTTCAGACAGGATGGAATTCAAGGAGTTCCTCCAACGCTTGTTCATGCGATATGGAATCGTCATCGGAGAACGTGAGGCCGATCAATCGCTCGAGGAAAGTGAGTTCGACAGCAAGGTGTTTCAATCGAATGCGTCACGTCTTGAACAACGGCTCAGCAGCTTGGGAATGTTGCGACGCCTCTCCGATGCGTGTGCTTATGTGTTGAACCCGTATGCAGAGACCGCGCGATGATGAACTCTGTTCAGTTGATTGGCGACGTTTTCGCTAGGTACCTCGACGCGAGCGTCGAGAAGGACAGCGAAGACGGTACTGCACGGTTCATGATTGATCATCTGGCTCCACACCAAACCGTCGCGATCGCGACGCGAGTGTTGAGTCATCCCACACTGCGGGATTCGGTCGATCTTAAGGTCAACCGTGAATTCGTGGGGAATTCAAGCCTCCCCGACAGCGTACTGACAACTGCTCCGGCGACCTTTTTCCGAAACTGTGTCTGCCATCGTCCTATTCTACTCGTGGCGAGCACAGGTGACGATGAAGACCAATCACTGAAGGAGTTCATTCGGATCGGCGCGGAGGAACTAAAAGCGTCTCCCGAACATTGGGTCTCGTCCGTATGCGACGACCTGACTGTCACTGACGAACACAAGATGTGGTGGGAAAAAGCGATCGCGGGACTCTGTGAACTGCGAATTGTTTCAATCGAACGTCTGGCTGCGTACGTCGTTCGCACTTGCGATTTGATCCGCAACGAGGGTTTGCCCATCGGCTTAGCGCTCGGGCAAGCGCTGCCCGCGCTCCGCTTCCCCAAAGACTCGACCCTCTTCGACCGCATTCGCGAAGGACGACGAACGCACAAGTCGGCATGGAGGACCGAGTTCAATCGCATCTACCGAAAGAATGCTTGCTTTTTGCAGAAGCAGACCACGTCGCAACTGTTGCTCAGCGAAGATGACCTGCGCAGTTCGTTCGCGAAGGTGAGCGACGAGATTCCCGAAGAGCATCATCCAACGGTCGTGAGTTTCATCGATTCAGCGAGTGGATGGAATCAACAGGCAGAAGCTCTAGCCGAATGTGAATGGGAGGACATTCGTCCGCTCTTCGACGGTTTGAGACGGGTTAAGCTGAACCTTGGAGAAGCGACCATTGCGTTTTACGACGAGCGCAGCCCCGACCTGATCAGCGACGAGGATCACGAGTATTTGCAACTGCTCGCAAAGCGACCGAAGGCAAACGATCCGATCGATGATGATTATGCCTTTTATGAGTCACATCGCAACGAGATCAAAGAAGACCGGAAGCTTCGGTCGGCTTGGGATAAGTTCATCTTTGGACGGCCGCGTGAATGCACCGACTTCATCGTCGGATTGGCGGCAAGCATCGAATCGTTGTTCAACCAATCCGCAGGTGCGAAGAAACGTACGCTTCATATCCGTTGTGACAGTGCGACCAAGAGGGAACTTCGCGATGTGAACATCAACGCTGGAGAGTACTTCGCACAACGGTACGCAGGGGTGAAATCCCTGCTTGGCAAGCGAGTCAAGTGGCAGGTGGGAAAGCTCTTCGAGTTTCCCGAGCTCGTCCGTGAATGGAGGAAGTCGCCAAAGACACGATTGAATCGCTCACAGGCCAAAGCTGCCCTTCAACTCAAATTCATTTTGGAAGTCGAAACCGAAACACTTGACGGCGATACGCAGAGTTCGTCAACACAGTTGATTTGGATGTTCGATCCTGATGCAGTAACCAGCGAGTTCGTCGGCGACTGGCGGCGGTTGCAGGAGAAGCCGCTCATCCGCTGTCAGACGGATCTCGATCCAATCAGTACCAAGGGCCACTATCAGGCCATCGACCTTTCCAACGTCAAGACCTTTGTTCCCTCATACGATCGGAACCGCGGGTCGTTCGTTGCTGTCTATCGCAAGGAGCGTGACCTAGACGCACTTTGGCGAGCGAATCTGTCATCGGCATTGGGGCAAGGCCTCATTAGCAAGGGCACGAAACAACGGCTTGAGAATCAATTCGCGACCTTTGTCGAAGAGTACACGAACGCCATTCGTGGCTTCGGTGAAATGGGACTAGTCGAAGGCGCGCTGACGCGGCAGTTATCGCTCTATTCCGACCTGCTCATGACGGTGTGCCGTGACGCGCCCGGCGACAGCAATCGAAAGTTACTGCTCCGTCCACTGCTTGAAATCGGTGCTGTTGCGATCGACGCCGACGTGACAACCGCGGTCATCGCGCCGTGGCACCCGCTTAGGATGGCCGCAATCGCACGCAAGGCAAAGCTGGTTGGCGATTTGATTCAGCGATTGTTGGATGAGCAGCAAGTCGAGTTTGGGGACCAACGGCTGTATTTCAAAGAACTTGTCCGCGAGCTAGAGCACCCGTTCTACCCCGAAGTTGTGCTCGGCTGGGACGAGAATGAGCCGAAACTGTTGGCCACAACTGATGTTGTTGGGGACTATAGCCTGCACGAACCTCCGGTGCTCTCAAAGAAACGAGTGGCGGCGACCAATGAGAACCCAGCACCAGCCGCAGCCAGAGTAATGGAGCTGCTGCACCAATACGTCAATCTCCATCCGCATGAGCGAGCTAATCTGTCTGTTGTTCTCTTCAATAGCGACTCGTCACGGTTGCCACAGGCGGTTGTCGATAAGATCGGTGCGTTGCACGAGGATGACGAAGACGTTCACTGCCAGATCATTCTCCGGCACACGGAGCCGCGCCGGCTGCGGTCTCTTTACCAAGAGATCGTCGAATCATCCGACGAAGATGTTGACTCATACAGCGCGAGCGAAGCGACGCAGGACTTTCTCGCACGTCTGCGAATTGGAATCCTCGCCGATCAGGCACCAGCACCTGATCCTAAAGACGGGTGCTCCCATGACATCTGCTTTTCGCAAGACGTCATCGCACGGCATTCCCAGCTCGAATGGTACCGAGAAGCTTACACGCCCGTGCCCTTAGACACGCTGGTTCCAGCACGATGGTCGCGACGGCGCCCAGCGGCAAAGGACGATCTAAAGTCTGTCGTCTATTTGTGCTGCCCGGTCCAGAGTGAGGAAGGGTGGGCATTCCTGACTGCCACCACGACTTTCCTCAAGGGAGACTGGGACGGCGACGAGTCGTCCCGGTTGCTGCCCGTCCGTCAGCTCGACTTTCACGACAAAGAAACGGCGCAGATCTTTGAGGAAACACACAACCTCGCGAGTTGGGTAGTGAATTTCGATGAGCTACTCGATCGCCGCCAGCTCCAGAATCAGAACGTACGCATAATTCGATACAAGCAGTCGGCGACTCAGGGTCGCAATCTCGTAATCTCGTCCAAGGCAAGCTCAGGGCTCCTGCGGACGATGCTGCAAAGCCGCTTGCGACAACTCAACCTTGGCCTGTCAGATGCAGACTACGAGAGTCTGGCAACGAAGATGATCGACGACGCGAATTCCATCTCAGGCGACCTTGCGTTGCGTGCGGCCAAGCGGGGACGGAGTGCCTACGAGTTGATGGGCGTTGTCCTAAGCCGATTCCTCGTCCGCCACGAGCTTCCTACCGATCGTTTCTTTGGATGGTACTTCCTCGATGATTACGCTGAATGGCTTGGCCAACGCGAACAGCAGATTGCGGATTTGCTGATCGTCAGCCCTGAACAAACATCGAACGGCGAGTTGTATCTGTCGATCGTTGCTTCTGAAGCGAAATACATTGCCGAGGCAAGTCTGGCCAAGAAGAAGAAAGAGAGCCAGAAGCAGCTGCGGGACACCGTACGTCGCATTCATGACGCTTTGTTTGGCAACCCCGACAGGCTTGATCGCGGGCTGTGGCTGGCAAGGCTTGCCGACCTCGTATTAGACGGAGTCCAGTTTGCGGCGGGCCAGTCCATCGATGTTGGGAAATGGCGACACGCGATCCGTGGTGGCAACTGTAAGATCATGGTCCGTGGCTATTCACACGTCTTCGTCCATTCTTCCGATTTCGACGACTCGAGTTCATTTCCAATCGATGAAGTGGAGAATTGCTATCAAGAGGTTCTCGCTCGCAAGGAACTTCGCGATATTGTCTTGGCCTACTGGAATGATGACGACCCGTCTGGTCCTCGAAACCGTTGTTTCGATTTTCCTCCGTCGCTCAATCCACACGAGTTTCGGCCTCCGACATCCAGCGGCACATTAGAGCCGAAACCGGACAAGGCGGAAGTTCCTGGCGAAGATACCGGTCCATCGCCAGAATCCGATCCGGCGCAAGACATGAAGGATGCACGTTCTGTTTCGGATACCGGCTCAGAGACTGAACCAACCATCACCCAGAATTCAGAGTCGTCCGCATTACATACTGACGACGACCGATGGGCGTACGCAGGGCTCGCCGAGATTATCTACCGGCACGCTGCGGAACACCAAGTCTCCGATACAGACTTGGAATGGCTGAAACAAACAGAGTTCAGCGCGAAAAACGGCTTGCAGCAATTCCACCTTCAAGCCAAGTTGATCGATGCCAAGATGACACCGAACGCTGCCCTCCTCAAGTTTGAGGGTAGCAAGCACATGACCGTCGAGCAGGTCAACAAGCGTCGGTCTGAGTTCCTAACAACTCACGGACTCAACATCATCTCGGTTCAGCCAGAGCCGGGAACGGTTTCAATTGCGATTGCTCGCCCCGAACGCGAGATTGTCGACGTTGCTTCTGTCTGGCAGCGATGGAATCCGGAACGCACTGACGGCAATCAGGACATAGCAATCGCAGTACGCGAAGACGACGGTGCGATCCTCTTTCTCAACCCTAGCACCAGGCACGCTCCACATACACTCATCGCAGGGTCGACCGGCAGTGGCAAATCCGTGCTGATGCAGAACATCCTGCTCGGTATTGCCGCGACCAATACACCGATTCAAGCAAACATTCTGCTCATCGATCCGAAACAAGGCGTGGACTACTTCCAATTTGAAGGGCTACCGCACTTGAGTAGCGGCCTGATCGTCGAAGAAAATCAAGCTGTTACCCGCCTCGAATCTCTCGTTCAAGAAATGGACGAACGGTACAAACGGTTTCGTGCCGCTAAAGCGAACAACATCACGTCATTCAATCGGAAGTGCAAACTCACCGACCGAATGCCTACCATCTGGCTCATTCACGACGAGTTCGCAGAATGGATGCTCGTCGAGGACTACAAAGATGCAGTGTCCTCAACGGTGCAACGCCTTGGGGTCAAGGCCCGCGCAGCCGGAATACATTTGATATTCGCCGCTCAGCGTCCCGATGCCAACGTCATGCCGATGCAGTTGAGGTCGAATCTTGGCAATCGGTTGATTCTTCGCGTTGATTCGGAAGGTACGTCGGAGTTGTCACTCGGCGATAAGGGCGCAGAAAAACTACTTGGAAAAGGACACCTACTGGCAAGGCTAGAGGGCGATCCAGGTTTGACATATGCACAGGTGCCTCTCGCTTCGACCGAGTTCACGGAAGCGGTCATCGAGCATCTATCAGGCTAATTCTGTATTCGGTAACAACCTGCTTGTTTTGATGAAGTAGAATCGAAGAAACGCGAGATGGCACGATGACTATTCTGGAAGCCTGCGTTGAAGTGCTCAAAACGGCTGATCGTCCAATGAATACGCGAGAGCTACTTGACGCAATCAACGAACGCAAATTGTATGCTTTCAAAGCAAAGGACCCGATGAAAGTGATCAGTAGTGCCATCAGAAACAATCTGAAGACAGGGCAGCCACCGCGGATTAGCGAAGTCGACAAGGGGAGATTTGCCGCTGTATGACGCACATCAAGAATCAAATTGAGATTCTCTCAACGATGTTTCTTGTTACTTGCTGGTTCCGACGATCGTAGAGCCGAGTCGTGCGTGGATCAGCGTGGCCGGCGAGCAACTGCACATCTTCAAGCGGCACGCCCTGGCTCAGCAAATCCGTAATGGTCGCCACTCGGAATGAATGAGGGGACAGTCGCGTCGGTAGCCGGGCGTCGCGCATGCGGCGTTTGACCATGCGAGTCATGTCGCCTGGGGTCATCGCGTTGTGCGTCAGCTGCTTCGTTCTTCGCACCGTGGTGCGAAACAGGGACGTCGATTTGTCAGAGTACTCCAGGCCGCCGGCTTGCAGGTAGGCTGCGATGAAGCCACGCAGGTCGTGGCGGACCGGGATCTCGCGCGACTTCGTGCCCTTTTCCGTGAAACGGAGGCAATGCTGATCGCCGGTGTCGTAGTAGTCGGTTCGGCGAAGCTGTGCGACCGCCCCAACGCGGGCGGCGGTGTAAATCAGGATGCCGATGATGGCGCGGTCGCGCAGGCCGACCACGTGTGACGTGTCAATGCTGCCAAGCAAATTCCGAGCTTGCTTGACGCTGATCTCTGGCGTTCGGCCTTCGACGATCTGCAACCGCTCACCTCGAACGGTCGCGGCGGGGTTCAGGATGATAACGTGGCGGTTTACCAACTGGTCGAAAAAGTGGCGAAGCGCAGCCAGGTGGAGCTTCTTCGTGGCTGGCGCGAATTCGAGGGAGTCAAGGTACTGCCCAACATCTCGTGGAGCAATTTGAGCGAGAGCGACGCTGCGACCGTCGCACCACGCCAGGAATCGCGCGACAGCATGCCTGTAGTTGCGTCTTGTGTGCGGGTTTCGCAGTCGGCCGTAAATGAACTCTTCCCATGCGAAACGGGCAGCCGGCCCGCTGGAACTGATCAGCGTCGGTACAACACCCGCTGCACCGTCCGCGTCGAGCTCCAGTTCGTGACGGATCGCGGGCAGATTTATCCTTGGGTCATCATCCATTTCCTTCACATGTGAAGCATCCGCGTGGGCATTCCACAACAACGACTACGTGCCGTGCTGCTGACCACCGAATGAGCATTCCAATCACGCATTCGGGAACAGCGGAATTGGCGCCCGGCGAGTTTTTCGCCCTGCGGCTGGTAGTTACACACAATGTCCTTTGTAAGGCATTAGAAATAGCACGACGTGTGATGATTCAGCAAGCGGCTGAATGATGCCCGGCAATTACTGGTAGTTTTCTGGAATAGTGTCGGTTGGCTGATCAGAAAGTCAGTCGGGTGCCCACCTTGTGGGCCTGGCAGTGTCTTCGAACCACTTCGTGACGCGTTTGACGAGTTTTTCGTGGTAGCGCTGGTCCCCTTCACGGATGCCGTACGCCTTTACCCATTTGCCGGGCTCTTTGGTGCTTCGAGCCCAGCGGTAGTACCTGGCTTCTCTGAGGGTGAAACCGATTTCATGTCCCCAGATTTCGACGTGGATGGGTCCTTCGCTGAAGTGCTCGAGGCGCTTTTGTCGCGGTGAGTGACTCATGAGGAAAATGATGCCACAAGTGACCATCGATGGCAAAACGGTCGATTGAGACGGTCCGCGCGAAAGACCGGCAGCCGGATTCGGCTGCAGCACCAGCAAGGATGCGCCCTTTGAGGCCGTGATAGGATGAGAAGACGTTGTCGCGAAAGCGATCGGTTTTTGTGGGCAGCGACAAGAGCGTTAAAGCTACTTGTCGCCGTCCATTTTCTTCAGCACTTCCGCCAGGGCCTTCTTTATCTCCGCATCGGTGGCGGGTCCATCGAACGTCACGCGGATCTCCGCCCCGTTTGATGTCTTGAAGACCTTCGAGACAGGCATTGGTTTTTCGGATTTCTCCGGGGGCTCGCTGGCAGGATCGGTTTTCGCGGTCGCACCGTCTTTCGAGCGCAGGTCGTAGGCATCGACCAGGTGGAGTTCGCCCTTCACATAGAATGCTAACCATTTGCCCTTGGGTGAAAACTCCACGGCTTCGATGTGCTCGTCGTAACCCGTCACGAACTCTCGCAGCTTCTCTCCGGTCGCCATGTCCCAGACCCGAACGGCGCCAAACGGGTCTCCAGTGGCGACCACGTTCTGGGCGGAAACGGCCAAGCACCTGAGTAATTGTCTGGGCGAGCGTCGTCGTGAACGGTTGAGATCGATTCCCAGCGTCTTTCCCACGGAACGCTTGGCCGCGCCACCCGTTCCGCCAGCTCGCGGGGTGTCTCCATCCGATGGATTCCATCCGAGCGTTAACGCATCTTCGTACTTGCTGCTCTTAACATCCAGAATCTCCACCGTGTCGCGTGTCCCGATGAGCAACTTGGACGCATCGGCCGAAAACCGAAGCTGATACCATGATGCTCCTGGAAATGGTGCGTACAACACGCGCTCTCGCGTCTGGATATCGAAAACCTCGATGCCGTCACCCTCGCGGTCCCTCCGCTTGGCCACGATGGCGAACAGTCGACCATCCGGGGACACGGTCACCTGGCCCACATCCTGCAAATCAACCGGCTTGAACGCCGAGATGATCGCCCCGGTGAAGGAGTCGCTGAACTCGTGTTGGTTGTCCGACATGCACCAAACGGCAGGTTCCTGACGCGGGGCTGATTTCACTGGGACGAATACCAGACGACCGTTTTTCCGTTCCGCGGCCTGGCGCCGTATGGTATGGACGACCGCCTTGAACTGGCCTTTCGGGATCACTTCCAGGCGGACGTAGCTGCCTGCGTCGCCTTGGAGAAGTTCGATCACTTTGTCGAGTGAAAAGCCGAGTACGCGCTTGATGCCTCCACCCCTGCCTTCACCAACCCCCGTCACCTCATCGCCGACATTGATCTTTCCAGCGGCGCTCACTGGGCCACCGTCGGTCAAAGCCTTCACGAGTATCTTGCCGCTACGGATTTCAAAGGACACCCCGAGATAGCCGTCCGACACATTAGCGTTGTAGTCGAACTCGATAGGCTCGATGGACCGCGAATCGAGCAACACTCGCTTGGATTCGGAGATCATGAAGAGCCGCGAGCCATCCTTGGAATAGCTGATCGAGAATGGTGTCTGGTTGAACTCTGTGACTGTTTCGCCGTCGCGTGTACGGACGAAGGACAGGCGGTTGCTGGCGGTGGACACTGCGAGCGTAGAACCGTCCGGAGAGAACGCCATCGTGCGCAGTTTTCTCGGCGATCCCGACGAGTTGAAAAAGCGGGACACGTGATGGGTCTCGGCACCCGAGATACTTGAGCAGAAGAGCCACAATGCGAGTACAAAACCCGCCCTGACCAGACGTTGGTACGTCATGGTGGATTCTCCGGCGACGGAAGTTCAGTTTGTTCGTCAGACGCTGAGCGTTTGAGTATACGGTGCCAAGCAGTTAACCGACAACTTCCGCTCAAGTCCTCGTCAGCGAGACAGGCTCCAAAGCGCCCAGTAGGACGACCCATGCGATCATGTGGAAAGCAACGATCGACCAGAAGACATATTGATAAGCAAAGTTGTTGATCTTGTGACGGTGTAGATGTTGTGCCAGGAACGAACCTACAAAGCCGCCGAGCATCTCCAATGCATGCAACTCCGCGTTGGGCACTCGACGCTTTTGAGGGTCGTTCTCAGCCTTCTTGTCGCGGCAGATGTCGAGGTAGGAGAAGATGCTCATCAGAGCATACAGCAGAAACGCTGCGGGGATGCCCCAATTCCCGATGAGCCAAGCAAGATCGACGATGCCGAACACATGCACGAGGGCGCTGGTTCCGAGCACCATCGTGCTTGAAGTGCAAATCACTTCCCACACTTGATAGATGTGTTTGCTTGGTTCTGCGCGGACATAATTCTCAGCAATCCTTGTCGCATCATCCATTCGGACCTGAACGCCCATCATTCGGGAGACATCTTCGCGGCCCGCGGCCATGAGACGCCCCAATTCCAGATTCTCCAGTTGCTCACAGGCCGCATCGTAGAAGAGCTTTCCGAGCGGAATGACGACAAGAATCACGAGGATGCCGAGAACAACCGACACCGGGGAATAGTCGCCCAGCTTCCAAATCCACAACCCCAAGGCGCACGCCGCAGGTGCGATCGCGAGCAAGAAGAGTACAACGACTGGCTTTCCCAGAAACGTGACGAGCCGAACAACATAGCGCCACCGATACATGCGGCGCCAATCCGCGATCTCCGGTTCTGCCGGAGATGACCGACCCGCCAACTGGTGCTGCTGCCTCCTGCTGAACCGCCTGACCCAAATGCGTTCGTATGCGAACGCGACGAACGGGACCGGAAGCAAAACCGTCCACGGAAGCCAGAATGGCCATTGCGGGGAAACCCAATGGAACGCCTGTGTGTTGAATGAAAACCGGTTTCCGTTAGATTCTTGGTGCAGCTGGTCCTCCTCTGAAATCACCGGTGTGCCGATGACAGTGGGATCACGACGGATGTCATGTTTTTCGAGCATCCCATCCATCCACTCCGCACCGTGTACGGACCACCACCACCAAAACCCAACATGAATCAGAACGATGGTCCAAAACGTCACTTGGTAGAGAGCTGATCTGATCTTGTGCAAAAAGAGGTGCTGGGCCAAGAAGGAGCCAGCGAAGCCGCCGAACCCTTCGAGCAAGTGAAGCATGGCTTCGCTGATGCGCCAGCGGTGAGTCTGTGCCCTGGCTTTATCCCAGGCGACGGCGACAAAGCTGACTGCGTTGGCGATGGCGTACACCCACAAGACGGCTGTACCGAAGTGGACCGTGCCGAAGTAACCAAAGAGAAACGGGAAGAATGCGAGACACGCGACGAGCCCCACCGCGCTGGCAACGGAAGTCACGGCGGCATTGAACCCGTTCTCGATGTTCTCGAACGTCCAGTCGCGTTGGTCGTCTCGATTTCGTTTCGCCGCGCCATTCATAAGTCGCCATCATCGTTCTTCGGAGGACGCGTTCCATTCTAAGTCAGCTTCGTCGGCCATCCAAAGCAGACGAGGCTCCGGTGGCACGCAGGAAAACCTGAACCTCGTTGTCGAACTCGGGACTTCGACGAGCTCCGCCGTGGCGCGTCGAACGGTCGTCGCATGGGCTGACGACTTGACTTCGGCACACTATGCGGATGTCGGTCAGTTCCTCCTTAAGGTAATCCAGCCGGCCTTGCCAGTCTTCCGCGTTTGACGTGACGGTCTCTTTTCAGGCGCAGAAATGACATCGGCCGTGTTCGGCTGGCGTTTGCAGCGAAGGGAGAACGGGCTGTGCGAAATCCGAATTGTCGTACTGCCCGGCCAGGATCTCGCGGATAAATCGAAGCGATCTTTCGTAAGTGCACCAGCCAAACGTGATCGATTCAATCTGCCGGTGTGGCTGATCGGGGGCGACTGGTTCCTTGCAGACCGCGTACTCCTGCGCACCGTCGGCAGACGTCGAGTCGTTCAGAAACAAATAGCCGTCCAGCTTGTAGCCACAACAGCAGCACATCGTGTACTCGGCGAGCCACTTCGCCAACTCTTCAGCCGAGTCAATTGGCTGAACACACCAGATTCGATTTGAGTGAAACATTGGCAGTCTCCTTCTGTTATTGCCAGCGCCGTGCGCCCGAAAGCCGGCAAAAGCGATCGGTCTCAGCTTCTGTCAGTAGGCGGGCGAAGTAGCGTTCACGAGTTCGCCAGAAGAGGTGGAAGCAATTGCCGTCTTCTGCGAATACAAAAGCGTGCCCAGTGACGGACATCCATCGCGGCGGGAGAAGATCGAGGTACTCCCACCAGGTGTCAGCATCGATCTCGATCGGGCGACCCTCACGAGACAAGTGCGCCACAGTCTGTTGCCACGAGAGTGTTTCTGTGGGTTTGGCGAATGCGTCGCCTGCTTTCAGCTCACGGAGAAACAGTTCGAACTCTGAGTGTTGTCCTGTTGTGTTTGTCATCATTGACTCCGCTGAATTGCGCTGCGTCCGGCGTTGCAGCGTGAGTGATCGGCTATCAGGCGTCCCGGCTGGCCTGAGTCGAAGATGCCCTGGTAGGTCAAGGTGGAGCCTTTGCCAAAGGCAAAGCAGCAGCCGAGGGGGTCGCCTCGAGGCGGACCTTGACACCGGGGCACAATCAGAAGGGCCGAGGTTGGCCAGTAAGTGTGCAGAAGCGCTGGTTCACAACTCAAAGAGTTCAAGCTGTACGGGCGGCTTTGGAAGGTCGAGGTAGACCCGCCCCTTTGCCGCTCGCCAGAAAACTCCTGGCTCGACATTGATCCGGTTCCGGATCGCTTGAGCCTCAGCACTGGTCAGGTCGCGAAGGAAGATCGTCTTGGTGAACTTCTTCGCTTGCTCCACCAAGCGGCGATAATCGCGACCGAGCATCCGCTTGAGCTGCTGCCGCTGCTCGAAGCGTCGATTGTATCGACTCGACGGTTTATAGACGTAGCCGATAAACATGTAGTCGACGTAGTCGTTTGGTTCCAACGGAAGAATCCGCGGACCATTGCCCCAGGCCTTCGATTTGGTCATCGCCAAGCCGTCACCAATCGTGGCAATGGCGAATGCTTCGTCGTAGTCGATGCGAACCACCGGATCGCGGCGAAAGCTCTCGACCGTATAGAAGTCGAGCTCCTCGTCCGCGATGAGGTCCTGCACCCAAACATTGGCGAGGCAAGCGTCAACGAGAACCCGTGCGACCCGGCTGGCCCGCTCCACACGAAGGCGGAATTGGGCGTCAGTCTCGCCTTGAAAGCGTAAAGTGCGTGGCATCGTTACCCTCCTCGCAGTTCCAAGTGTTGGTGCAGACAGATTCAAACCTCACGGAAAACCGATGCATGCCACCGGCCCCGAACCCGAACGTCCGCGGGTACGAAGCCGTAGTGAGGGTCGTCTACACGTTGCGGCTTGGCAGAAGGAGCGGAAGGCTCTCAAACAAAGCAGAGGCCATCTGGACTAGCAGAAACTGTTCGGTGGCCGATGGTCTCAAACCATATTGAAAACCAGGGCCACCCGGACGAGCTCCAATTGGAATCAGAGCAGCGCCCACTCTCGGGATTTCGGGAAGTGCCACAGCGGACATCATCGGGCGGACTAGAACGGAGTGTCTTCGCCGTCACGCCCGTCGCCGTTTCCGTTGGCTTTGGTTGCTGCGGCTGCCGACTCTTCGAAGATCCACGAGTGGCAGCGGTCGAGCACTTTGGCTACCAGCGGCAAGTCGTCCCGGCCGAAGCTGGAGGAATCCTTCCATTCGTCACCGTCCTTGAACAGCCGTGTCACGGTCACGTTGTGTCGCGTGCCGTTCTGGGTGTCATTGGCCCAGATGGCGGCACGGATACGGCCCAGCCGAATCTCGTGAACGGGTCCAGACTTCTTTGCAGTTCTTGGCATGATTCTGTCCTTTCGTTGCAAATAGAGAGAAACAAACGAGAAACGAATTGCCGCCGGACCGAGACCGCCAAGGGCGAGTCGGGCTAGCGGCAGGAACCCAACTTTGGGAACCAAAGTCACGTATCGAGTTCTTCGACGTTGATCCGAAGCCTGCGCCGAACGCTTTGCTCTGGCTCATCTAGCAAGACGAGAAGCTCGGCATCGTCGGCAAGTTCAATTTGCGAGGCATGCAGTTCCCAGTCGAAGCGATCCAGCACGCGGTTCGCTGCCGTCTGGGGATCGGGAGCCACTACATCGGAGAACTCGACCCGCACAATGGCGTAGCACTGCACGGTCCACGGTCGCAGGTCTTCGACTTCACCGTTAGCCAGGCCGAGCTCCCGGAGCTTGGCCAGCGCCGCTGCATCCGAGGGATACTGTTGACAAAAGTCACATCGCTCGACGACAGCGCCCGGAGCTACGCGACCGTTCTCCAGTGCGGCCAGGATGCCGGGCACGCCTGTGTAGAACGCGCCCGGTAGTTCACACTCGCAGCGTTCGCGAGGGTGGGGCATGGAACACCTCCTTCAGAAACATGAGGTAACAGTGTCAGACATGAACAAGTTGCGTTCGTCGCGCGAGCTTACCTACGCAGCGAGCGAAAGAAGCTTGCTGATTTTGGCGTCGAGTTCCGTGCGGTCACCGGCAAAGCCGATCGAGCCGGAGAATCGTGTCAGCGCATCAACCAGCGAGAAGATCGTCGCCTTGCCGCTCCGTGTCGCATTGGGTAAGGCCTCTTTCGAGAGCGATCGCGGGATACCGTGCTCACCGAGCACCTTCAGTACTTCCTCCGTGCTGTCACCGACCGGTTCATGCATTGCCTTTTCGATGACAGTGGCAAAGCGATCACGGCGCTCGTCGCGGCGAGCGACCAGGCGTTCGATGTGGCGGCGGATCTCGTCGAGTGCGTCGCGGACGTTAGTAGTGTGTTTCCGCGAGAACTCGACGACTTCGACGGCGTCCCAGACAATGTAGAGTAGATAGCTGACGAGGTATCTCGTTGTTGTCGAGACCCTTTTCCAACCACCCCTCCCCGAACCGGACTTGACCGTTTCCGATCATCCGGCTCTCCAGTGTTCTACCCTCCTTTGCGTGTCCTTGTTGGGCGACCTCCGTGGATCGCCCGGTGACAAGCGTGACAAACCACCAGGGTTTTGCGACGGCGCGCGGCCATCACTTGGACCCAGAGCGGCTTCTGCGGTCGCCCCGGCTTCTGCAAGTCTTTCAGAGCGCGAATGTGGTGGACCTGGACGTTGTCCTGTGATCCACACAGTTCACACTCGTCGGCGAGCAGCCGCCAGACCAGTTCCGACATGTTGATTTTCGGAACCGGCTCGCGATCGTAGAGTGTCGTGTCGAGCCTGCGTGCCAGGGAGATAGCCCCCCAGCGTGCAATCAAGGGCTTTTTGCCGCTGCGTTCGATCCGAACTTCGAGCACGCGACGCGGCCCTCGTTCGGTTTCGATCGTTGTGGCGTATCGCTGATAGACCTTTGGCTGGCTGATACGCAGTTTGTAGGCCAGCGTCCGGGTCAACGAACGTTGCATGACCACTTTCAGTCGACTGAGGTCACGCGTGTTGTGAGCCATGATGTAGAAGTTGACGATCCCCCGATACACGCTCTGGTACTGGGCCACGATGTCGAACACCGATTGCTCCAGCAGCTCAGGGCGATGTTTCGGCTTACCGCCTTTCATATACGGCTCACACTTCGCCTTGATGACGTCCTTTGGCACTCGCGGGCTGACGATTCCGTTGACGGATCGCCGACCGTTGGAGTGCTTCCGGTCGTCTTGAGTGACGCACAGTTCGTAACCGAGGAATCGCGCCTTCTCCGAACGCCCATGCGTGATGAGCGTTTTCTCTTCGGAGAGTTCCAGTCTGAGCTGTTCCCGAAGGAACGTTGACAGATGGGACTTGATTTCCTCGGCCTCATTGCGTGTCCCCACGAATCCCAGCAGAAAGTCGTCCGCGTACCGAACGTATTTCAGACGGCGATAATCTGGATCGTCGAGGAGTCGTGAAGGAAGCTGCTGCACCCGTTTGAAAAGGTGATGAGCCTCGTTTCCACGCCCCGTTCGTCGCAGATATCGCGCCCGGTCATACAATGTTCGGTACTCTGGATTGGGCTTCCGCTCCTTTCCGCGAGTCCACTGTGGACTGAGCGTCTGCTCGACAAACCTGTCCAGCCGGTCAAGGTAGATATTCGAGAGAATGGGGCTCACGATCCCTCCCTGCGGCGAACCGCTGAAGGTCCCGTGATACTTCCAGTCCTCAAGGTATCCCGCCTTGAGTAGGTTCTCGATCAACCGCAAGAAGCGGTTGTCATGGATCTGTTCGCGAAGGATCGACGTCAGGACCGTATGGTCGAGATTGTCGAAACAGCCGCGAATGTCACCCTCGATGAACCAAACAGTGCTTTTCCAGGTGAAATAGATTTCCCGCAGGGCCGTATGGCACCCACGCCGCGGACGGAATCCGTGCGAGTGTTCGCTGAACTGCGGTTCGTAGTACGCCTCCAACAAGGTGCGGATCACTTCCTGAAGAAGTTTGTCCGACCAGGTTGGCATTCCGAGCGGTCGCAGTTTCCCGTTCTTCTTCGGGATGTACGTGCGTCGCACGGGCGTCCACCGATACGCTTCTCGACTCAGGCGATCGATGATCGCCCGAATCTTCTTCAGCGACATGGCATCCACGGTTTCATCCGTGGTACCAGGTGTCATCGAACCTTTGTTGCGGTAAATCTTTCCGTAAGCCTGGAGAAACCACTCCGGGTTGCGGAGCTGACGGTAGAGGTCATCCACCGGCAGCCCACGCTGGCCACGACTACGGATGATGCCCAGATAGGTTTCGGCGTTTCGCATCCCGCGTGCCTCATCTCCTGGACATCTCGAACACCTGCCTCCCTTCGCCATGTAGCCGGCTTTCCCGACCTCGGACTACTATGGAGGCTCCGTCACCTTAGGGCTCGCGCCCCGTAGGCGATCCCGTATTCCCTATTCGTTAGCATTCACAGTGCGACTTAGGCGCCCCGTTCGTCCCCTTGAACGACCTCACTGGTCGTCGCCCACAAGTCAGAAGGTCCGGCGGAAACCACATAAGCCGCCGTCAACTTGTGGCATCGCCGCTAAGCGTGGTGGCGACGGATGTGCGCTTTGCATCACTGGAGACTGGGGTTCAGGCAGTATAGCTTTCGCCATATCACGCGGGTCTTGCGGCACCCTGCCATACACGTTTTCTGACAGTCACCGCTTTACCAACATGCGATTGTCCCCCTTGGCTTTCGCCGCAAGGTAGGTTGGTTGACCCTGAAGGTCTCCTTCTAAACCTCCTCCCGACTAAGTCGGGTCTCTAACGAATGGTGAAACGGCGCACGTGGTTGCCGCAGATTCGCTGATACCAGAACGTTTGGATTCCCAGCGAGCGACGACCAACTTCGCTGTTCCAGGCAAAAAAGCCGGGAGCGAATTGTTCTTTGCCGATCTCGGTCCACCCCTTCGGGTCGACCAGGAAGGCGAAAAGATCCTGCTCGCCACAGTAGAGTCCCGTGCCGTGACCGTTGAACGCCCGTTGGGGCGGCTCAAAGTCACTGCGGAACTCACTGATAACGTCGAGCAACTCCGCGTTCCACAGCCGGGTGTAGCTCACTCCGTGAACGGCCTTCGCCGCGCGATCAGTCTTCAGCAACTGAATCGGCTTGTTGGCACTCGGCAGCGTTTCGCGAATCGCCAGAGCGGCTGTTGCCGGCTGAAGGCGATTGATCGTCTGGCGACTGACGCCGCACAGCCCACAAAGCTGACCGAACGACCAATCCGTGAGACCGCAGGTCGTGCCATCATCGAGCGACAGACGCAGCGATCCGTTTCCCTCCGGACGCAGCTCCTGGGGAAGCTGCCAGTGTTCCATCGATTCCTGCCGCCGTCGGCGGCACGTCTCGTGCAACTGTTCGAACGACTCGAAGCACTCGTCGGGTTCGCGCTTGAACAGTTCTCGGTGTGCTTTGGTGAGATTGGCCATGATTTGCATCTTCCTTTCACATGAACAGAGTTATCTGCCGGACCACCGTGGCCAGGTCACCGAGCGCCCCGTGCTGGGACGATCAGCGACCTGACCGGTGACCGCTGTGAAGCGGAGACGCAAAGACCTGAAATGATTGAGAAACCTGATGAGACCACCAGCCTCTCTGCATCAGCCCGGGCCGACGCCGAGAGGCGGGTTTTCCGAGTCTTCCCGGGTTGGTTTTTGAAAGGGCTGAGATTCCTTATCACGTTGGGGAGGAAATGTCACGATCCGTGATCGAAGGAAGTTGTCAGCAGGATCGCTGCTGATCGGCAAGCTCTTCGTCAGACGCTGGCGGAAGCAAAGTTCCTAGGTGCTCGGCTTCGATGTTCAACCTGGCGAGTGCACTCCAGAATTTGCCACGGGAAACATCGCGGCGAACATCGCTTGCTGTTATTTCCGAAAGGACTGCCCAGCAGCAACACGTCTGTTGGGTCACATCACGGTGAGCTCGCCGCAAGAGAAACGGCGCCGCGTGCTCCGTTTCGGGAACAAGACGCTCGAGTCCGCGAGGGGTGATGATGCCGAGATAGGATCGAGCCATAGCAACTGCGTACCACGAAAGAACGCGGGAACGCAACGACCGCCGCGGAGAGGCGTTTTCGCAGTGGCCCGTTTGGCCAACGGCCGTGACGCCGCAGGCGTAGGGTCCGCGCGAGGGTGGCTCGGATTCAGTCGGGCGCTCCCATGACCAATGCTCTCGGCGGCTCAGGAGAGGATACTCGGGACGAGCGCTTGGTGGTGGGACTTGAATGTAAACCCAGATGTCTTGACACGCAGCGATTTGCTCTACTTGAGTTGGCGATGCGCCAATCAGACCTTCCACACAGCGTCTATCGCCATTCCTAGGGCCGCCCCGGGTTCTGCGTAAGGGGCCTTGATCCTGGGGACCTTGCTTGTCGCGAACGTGAGCAGACCAGTTGCAGCCAATCCCCCAAGGAAACCCGCCGGGCCGGCAGCTAGACTGACGGTCGGTGGTAACACGATACTTGCGACGCACACAACTCGCCGTATCCAGAGGTTGCAAAAGTGTCTGTCGACAAGCTCATCGTGCTCGTCGGCAAGCTCTTCGAGTAGGTTCATTGCAGTTTCAACAGGCCAACGCTCCCGAACAACCTCTTGCTCCCAGTCGTAAAGCGCGCGACGAGCGGCCTGATAGTCGGTCGACTTGGCGAGTTCAATCACGCGGTCGAGCGCCTCTTGCGAGGCGACCTTGTCCAAGTCTGGAAACGCGAGCTTGCGCGTGAACAGGACAGAAAACTCTTTGTCGACCTCACTGCGCACATCAGCTTCGAAGACGCTCCTGTGTACCCGACGCAATGCAAAGATGGCTTCAGCGTCCGCTTGTGTCTGGAATGCGGCGATAGCGATCGGCGGAATCTTCTCATTGGCGACAAACATGGGGTCTTCATTGGCTTGCGCCGCCAACAATAGCGCCGTTGCCGGGTATGCGATTTCCGCAGCGATTGCCTCGACATTGTGCGCATCTTGACCAGATGTGTGGGCAACAAGCTCCCGTTTGACTTCGGAATGTTGCTTTCGAAATCGATCCTGCAACTCGCCTTCCCAGGTTGCCGTATAGGCGAGTTCATCGCCCAGTTTCTTGAGGAGGCCCTGCTGCTTATCAGGCTGCCAACCGTGACGGACCCAATCGTCTAAGGCGTCGGGACGTGGGGTAGGGAAGATGAGTTTGTCGTAGAGTAACAGGTCGGTAGCTAATGACGCTTCATCGAGGTGCCCTCGGGTGGAATACGTACCCCAACGCGGACGGCGCGTTTGATTACGGAACTGCGAGTCCATGAGCGTCTCGTTGCTTAAACACAATTCTCGATACGGATCCAGAAACCACAGGATTGAATTATGAATTCTAGACCCGTTCTGGTGCAACAGCCCAACAGATTCGGTGCCGAGGCTACCGCGTTGAGCGATCTGGCGACGCGTTCGTATGCTGGTCGCAACGCAACCGCGAGGACCGTATGATAGGACCGATGACGGCCATTGCGATCAGTTCTCTTTGCCAGGGAGGCGACTCCGGAGAAAGCGAGGTAAACGATGGCGAGAAAGGCACGCCAGACGCGCCCCCAATTGGTGTGCGTGCTGGCTGACAACAGCGGATCGATGGCGGGGCCGAAAGCCAAGGCAGCGACCGAAGGCATCCGCGAGATGCTCCTTCGTTGCCAAACGACGGGTCCGCGCGGTCCGGAGCGGTCCTACTTCCGGTTCGTGCTAATCCCGTTCGGCACAACGGCAACGCTTCAATGCAACATGCTTCCCGTGCGGCAGATTGATGCAGACACGATTGAAGTTCGAGGAGACGGCGGCGGAACGAACATCACGGAAGCCTTGGAATTGGCCTACGGCGGGCTGGAGCGGTACATGCGCGAAGTTGTCGAGCCGCATCCGGAAAAGACCGAGCATCCATTGCCATTGGTACTGCTGTTCTCGGACGGGCACAACGGGTTCGGGCAGCCGGAGCCAATCGCCCGGAAGATCAAGGATCTGAGCGTGGACGGCGAATCCGTCATGGTCGCGTGTGCGGGAGTTTCGACCGACAGTTCGGATCAACCAGACGAGACGCTTCTGCGGGCCATCGCTTCGCCAGATTGCTACGTGCATATTGATAACGTACGGATGCTCAGCGCGTTTCTGGCGGAGGTCGGCAGCTCGGGGGCTTCCTCCCCGCGGGAAGTTGCACAGATCATCCACCGATTAGAGAACATGCGCGGGGTGCAGGATTGACCCAGATGGCCGGATTGTCGGGAGACGCGTTGGCGTTGCTGGAAGCGTTGCGCAGGGAATCTCAGGACTCGCTGGCGACAACGGGCAACGTGTGCGCCCGGTCGGGCGTTCTGGCCTGGAGTGACGGCTCGCTGGCAATTCACACCGACTTCGGACCCGAGGGGCAGGACAAGGACACGAATCAGGACTTTGCACTGGCGTGGACTTCTGGCAATGAGGAAGACGCGCTTCGATGGGCGGTGGCCCTCGCCGACGGTGTGACGTCGTCTTGGCATGCGGAACACGCGGCCGAACTGGCGTGTTGGAAGGGACTGGAGTCACTGATCCAGAGTTCACCATCGGAAGTTCGTGCACGAGATGCGTTTAGCGCGGCCGGTAACGCGATTGGCAGGGTTGGAGACAGCATCGAAGCTGACGCGGAGGCGTATTTGCCCGAAGGCGAATTCGCGTCAACGTGGCGTTTTACGCTACGTGAAGGGCTGCTGCTGCAAACAACGCTGAGTTTTACCTGGATGGAGAATGGCACGATCCATCTGGCGTTTGTCGGTGACGGGGGAGCGACGGTTGAGTTGTGTGAGGGGAATCAGAAATCGTTGGAGATAGTCGGTGATATCGACGATTGCACGAATCGCGTGCATGCACTCGGCCCGCGGAATCGTCAGGTCTCTGAGTCCGACGTGTATCGAGCGTTCGACGAGCAGCGAGTGCGTCGAATCGGAATGTACACGGACGGTGTCGGACGAGGTCTGAACACGAGCTCTCGTTCGTTCTTAGAGGAATTGGATGACGCGGAATCACTCCACCAAAACGTTGCGGCTCGATTGATTGCGGGCTGGGTGAATTCGGCGCCAAACCAGTTTGAGGACAATCTGAGTTTGGCCGTCGTGACACGGAAGTGAGTGTGGTCACAAGAGAGAACGAGAGTCATGTCGGCGAGTAGCCCCATGTTGACCCTGAGCCAGCTTCAGGCAAAAGAACTCGCCGGGAAGCGCTGGCACCTGAATGGGGAGGCGTATGCGTTTGCCGACTACGATCGCAACTCCCCGGGTCAACCTCCCTGGAAGACGGGGGCCGAAGGCATCGCGTATCCGTTGTTGAATGGAGACGGCACTCCGGGGGCATACGTCAAGTTCTTCGACGAACTGAAGATATCGCCCAAGCGGGTGCGTCGAACACAGTGGCTGATCGATCAGCGAGTGGATACGTGGGCGGACGAGCTTCGTGGCGCTCCTGGAACCTGGGTCGACACGAAGTCGGACGGCTCTCCTGATGGTATTGGGTTTGAGTTCACCTGCTCACTCGCGGAAGCGGTTCCGGGGAGAACCTGGTTGGAGCTCAAGCTGGATGTTATCGACGGGGTAGTGCGACTGAACGACGATCTGCGCAGACGCTGCGTCGAGAACCTGCTTCGCGGTTTGGTGTTTTTGGAACGCAAACGTCTCGTGCATGGCGATCTGTCACCGAACAACATTATCGTGGACATTGACGCGCAACCGGGAAATCCGGCTTTGTACCTCATCGACTTCGACGCTTTTTTGGCTCCGGACACCGGCGATCTGGCAAGTTTGTCAGCCGCCGAGGGAGGAACTTTTGGGACGCAGGGGTACTGCCCGCCGGCGCTCGAGCAGTTTGCACATTCGGACCCATCCAAAGCGGCGCCGTACTCGGATCGATTCGCGCGCGACATGTTGCTCCTCGAACTGATCTGTTTCGATTTCGACTGTGACTTCGAAGAACCACCGGGCGAGTGGAGCCGAGATCTACTTCTGTCGCGACTAAGCGCAAGCTCGTTGGGAAGGAACCTACCGCATTTGCGGGACGAACGGGTTTTTCGAATCCCCGAGCAAGAGCGTCCTGAAGCAGGAGACCTGTCGCGCGGCTTGGGAATATCTACTCCACCAAGAGTCAAGCCGCCATCTGTTAGCCAAAGGTATGGAGGTGGAGAAGCGGCTCAGTTGCTCAACGTCGTCGAGAATTGGTTGCGTAGAGGAATTGCCGTTCTTTGGTTTCTCTGTCAGGTGCACGTGCTGATTGTCGGCTTCGCCTTGACTGGCTTGCTCCTTGATGACGCGCCGGCGGGCACTTCCATCGGGAATTGGTTGCGTCTTGCCACTCGACTACTCATCACGGTTGGCGTATTTGTAGCCGCGCTCGTCCCTTTATCGATGCTGGCATTTTCGGAACGACAAGAACGTGTAATGAATCTGGTTGGAGTGTGGGTCCGCTTGCCGCCACGGCGAAATCAGAGGCGTCGAGAACTCGTGCATCTGGGAATGGTAATCTTCCAACTCTCGGGAGTTCTTACCTTGCTGGTCACCTGGGCGTATGTTGTGTCCGGCTCGTGATGAGTTCGGCAGGGGCGGCGTCTAAAGAGTCTAAAGATGAGCGTCGCCATATTGCTCGAGAAAAGCGTTGCCGAGCGAATTGCGATGGTGTTCGTTCACGTCCACGGGCACGAAGTAACGCGATGGGCAAGACGTGACACGGACGCGGCTTCGATCTCGCTCATAACATAATTCGATCTGGGCGTCCCGATCATAGATGTGATCGAAGTAGCCGTCTCGGGCGGTGTGGAGTTCGCGAACTCGACCGGTCGTGGCTCGAAAAGTAGTCTCGCGTCTGGACTTGCCGTCACTACGAACGCGAATAACTCGTGGAGGCCTTAGTAGTCGGAGTTGCTGACGGGCGGTATGCGTGGGGAGAAACTGACTCCGACACGCACGCCTCGTGAATGGCAGATGGCAAGTGCTTCGAGCAATGTCGGATCAAGGT
>JALCBR010000052.1 GCA_028066245.1 Pirellulales bacterium
GCTTTAGCCGACTGCCGGCGAACCCTCCGGCTTCAGCCGGTGGTTACTTCAGTTTCTTCCCGAGCACGAGTCGACTGACATAGGCGACCATGTGCGACCAGGCGGGCACGGCACACGTGTTGCCGGCGCTGTGCTTTACGGGGAGCAGATTCCAACAGAGGGAACGGCTCAGTCGCCGTGCTGGATTCAGAATGCACGCGTGCTTGACGCGAGCTGCAAGATGCCTGTTGAGTTGTTCCCGCCGGTAGCGCTGCGAGCGACCATTGAGCGGTATCATCGGGGGCGACGAAAAACCCGAATCTTCAATCACTCGATCAACGCCTATGGTTTTTGTCGCACTCGTTACATGTCGGCTTGGGCCGCAGAAATCGACGTCATTAGCGCCCAGTTGGACGTGCTGGTCATCCAGAGCTCGGGCAACTTACCCGACAACGGCGTAGGTCCCTACTTGGGGACTGCTGACCATCTGTCGGCGGGTAGAGTCTACCCCGACTATCTCCAACAGAACTCCTGCCGCATCGCGAACCCCGCACAAAGCCTTCAGGCGCTGACGGTCGGCTCTATCGCTTACGGCCCGTTTGAACAAGAAGCTTGGAGGTCATTCGCTTCCGAACCCAATCAACCGTCTGCGTTCAGCAGAACCGGGTTTGGGATCTGGGGAGTCATCAAGCCTGAGGTAGTCGAGTATGGTGGGGACTGTCTCATCAGTGGGACAACTGAACCGATGGTCGACACACCACAACTTGGCCGAAGCTGCTATCCAGAACTCGTCCGCTCAACCATGTTTCCTCCTGGCCCAGCTGTAGACCGGGATGAGGTCGGAACTTCCTTCGCCGCTCCCAAGGTCGCTCATATCGCGGCCATGCTTCAGCAGATTCTCCCCGACGAGTCCTCACTGCTTTACCGCGCGCTCATCGTTCAATCAGCCAACTGGCCAGACTGGGCAGCTCGTCTACTGTCGCAACTCTCTGAAGATGATGTCGACATTGATCAAGAGACTCGCCAACGTCTTCGCGCCCAAGCGAGAGCCGCTTTGCGATGCCTTGGTTTCGGTATCCCGGACGAAAGTCGCGCCACGGCAAACGATGATTATCGAACCACCTATATCACCGACGGTGAACGTTTCATTAAGGCGAGAGAGTGTCACATTTATCAAGTGCCTATTCCATCGGAGCTTCGTGGACAAGCCGATGAATACGACATCAAGATCGAGGTAACCTTGTCTTATGTAGCACAGCCCCGCCGCACTCGCCGAAATCTACGGAGGTACTTATCAACGTGGGTTGACTGGAAAAGTAGCAAGTTAGGAGAGCCGCTTGACGTATTCCGACGTCGAGCAATTCGGGACGAGGACACCGGTTCTCGCGAAGGTGGCGAGGTGTTTCCGTGGGTGCTCCATGAATTGCCACAAGCAGGCATCATCCGAGACGCCAAGCGAAATGCTGGCACGGTACAAAAAGACTGGGCGGTCACAAAATCAAACCGATTGCCAGATCATTTCTGTATTGCAGTCGTAGGGCACGAGGGCTGGAGTAAGGATCCTGATTCAGCAGCGAGCTATGCACTCGCCGTAAGCTTTGAAATCCTGGGGCAAGAGATCCCAATCTACGAACCAATGCTCATCGCGCTGGAAGAGCTCCAGGCTGAGGTTGAGGAAGAAGTTCAGGCCGAAGTTGCGATTGATATTGAAGAGTGAGTGATCTCTGGCTTGCGTTGTTACGGACTAATCATCATAGCATTATATCTGTTGCTCTTTCGTGACCGGCTTCTTTCAGCCGCGGGCCGACTGGCCATCTTGCTTGGTCCAGCATAGCTAAGACGCACTCAAGTAAGCGTCTGAGCGCCTCAGCTCCACCGCAGAGCTTCGCCTTCTGGATCACCATCCGTTGCCGCGTGGTTTCTTCCTCATAGGCCTGCAAGAGTTTCTTGGATGACATCGGATCCGTTGCGGACCGCTTCACTCGACCGCGCATCTTCTTGCCAGCGGTACGCCGGGTCTCAATCAAACGCCGGGCCGCTAGCAGTCGCTTGCCGCGCAAATCGTTCTTCTCATAGGCTTCCGTTAGCGCTCTCTGCACGTCGTGGTCCTCCGCCGTCGCAATCGTGATCGCGATGTCGATCGGAATCTTGCCCTGCTCCACCGCAGTCAGTAGACGTTCTTCGCCTTTCTTGATCAGTTTGACGATGCTGCGGACGTAGCCGATATGGATGTCGGTCTTCTTGGCGATCTCGCTAAACGTGTATCCCCGGTCGCGTAGCGCTCCGATCTCGCTCAAGAGTTCGACCGAGGACCGCTGTCGCCGTGCAAGGTTCTCAACCAGGCTCATCAGATAGAGTTCCTCCCGCGACGCCTCGACGATCAGGGCAGGAATTTCGGTCTGTCCCAGGAGCTGGTACGCCTCCAGCCGGCCTTGCCCACACACCAGGTAGTAGTGGCCATTGGGTTGCTCTTGGTTCTTGGGGGTGACGGTAATCGGTTTCTTCAGGCCCAGTTTGGCGATGTTGTCGACGATCTGGCGGAACTTCTTTTTCCCGCGTTGGCGTGGGTTGACGACCTCGATGCTGTCGACCGGCAGCATATGCACCTTCGAGTCACGACGTTTTTTCATGCCGCCACCTCCAACCGACGCCTCATGGCCAACGAAGCGAAGTAGTCGAGGTTGTCGAACTGATAGGTATCGAGATAAGCGCCGTTTTCTTCACAGAGGAGTAGTCGTGGCGACTCGATGTCCATAATTGGCAGCAGATAGTAGTCCGCCGGGACGCTGTTGCTGCTGTCCATACGCGCCAAGATCGTGATGTCGGGCGCGAGCGCCGTGTCGAAGCGGGCTTGCCAGCGCAGCGCTCCGCCAGGCGTCTTGCGGCAACGAGACAACACGACCGAGGCGCTATACTCCCCGTTGATCATCAAATACCCAGTGCCCGAGTCTTCTGAGACTGATGCCCCCACCGCCTGCAGCCGCCGCTGCACATCGCTGACCATGGTGGGCCACTTTTCGCGAAGACGACGATTAGTTTCCACATACTCGTAATTGCGGTCGGGCATGCAGTCCGCCCGACGATAGGCCGTCAGCAGGCTCCCAAACCGAGAGCGAAACGTCGCGGCGGGCGGTAATCCGTCGGCCGCATCGATCGCGGCGGCAGAAATCGCCTCGCTGCGCTGGGCCAATCGCTTCAACATGTCGATCAGCTCGTCTTCGGTGTACCTGCGGTTTCGTTCTTGAACAATTCCACGCGCCGTATAGAACAGCTCGTCACTCACGACGGCCTGAAAGGCGCCGTCTTTGCGCACCCACATATCCGGGGCGTTGAGGACATGCTTTTTCTTGAGCTTGAAGGACGTGCGGTTGTAGACGTTGTTGCCGATATACTTTTCGTTGGTGAGTATTTGGCGTACCGTGCCCCGATTCCATTCCCGTCCTAGATCTGTCTTGACACCTCGTTGGTTGAGTTCGCTGGCGATCTCGCCTTCCTGCTTTCCTTGATTGACGAATTGGTCGTACATCCAGCGAACCGTCGCTACTTCCTCTTCGGGGCCGGGCACGAGGATCACCCGATCGGTTTGCAGGCTCTTCTGTTGGCCGCGATCGAGCGTGCCTTTTTCTTGACCCGTTTGATCGATCAACATCCGGCGGAGGCCAAATCCTGGTGCACCCCCTTGCCGATAGCCGAGTTCGATCAACCGGCACTGTCCTTGGAACACCTTCGACGACAACTCCCGGCTATACTCACCGGCCATCGCGCGCTTGACACTCTTGATAATCGTGGACGTGGGGCCGCCGTCGTTTTCGAACTGTTCGGCGCAATAGTGCACCGCGATGCCCGCCTGCTTGCAGAGGTATTCGTAGTAGGCGCTTTCGTCGGCGTCCTGAAAGCGTCTCCAACGGCTCACGTCGTAAACGAGAATCACGCTGTAATCGGTCGCTCCACAGGTCACGTCAGCGATCAACCGCTTCAGCGAATCTCGCCCCGCCACGCTCAATCCACTCTTTCCCTCGTCCGCGTATGTTCGCACGATTTCGAATCCGCGCTTTGCTGCATAGGAATGGATAATGTCTTCCTGGTTGGCTGTTGAGTACTGCTGATGCTCGGTCGACATGCGGACGTACTGCGCTGCGCGGACTAGTGGACCTCGCGCGTCGGCAGCGGCGGACGTAGCGGGGGTGGAATCGTGTGTCGGCATACGTTGTTCCTGGTCTACTATGCGACGCACTGATGGTTTCCGCCGCCGGGTTGCTATCAGGTTGTATTCTGCCAGACCCCGGTTTGATCGCGGCGCGATGGCGGTTTGATTTCGGTTTGATCGAAAAAGATTTTCAAACCAGTTTCAAACCGTAGTAGCCTGTCACGCTTCCATCGATCGCTTTGGCAAGTTGCCCCATCCCTTCTTCCTGCAGTCGGTCACGGAGCCGTTTCGCCACGCCACGTATGGTGGAGGCCTGTCGCTCTCCGCCCCATACTTCGTCCATGAGGTCGAGATGCGAGACATATCGGTTAGGGGAACGGGCAAGCCGTTCAAAGAAGTAGAACAGCAGCGTGTTGCCCAAGAAGCACGACTTGTCTTTCCAGACAACCGACAACGTCTCGCGGTCCGCCCGTGGCCGCTGTTTACTTCTACCCGGCTTGATTGAATCGTTCTCGATATGCTCTTCAAGTTCCAAGACGAGGCTGAGCCCATTGATCGCATTCTCGATTTCCGCCACCGCGTGGCTGTGGGCTACCGCCAGTGCTTTTAGCGCCTCTCTGATTTGTCGTTTCTTACTCGTGTTGGTCATGGTTGTCGCTCACTGAAGGGTCATGCGCCCTTCCTTTTAGGGTAAGCACAACCATCCTGCTGGTTTCACAAGCCAGGATATGTGGCAACGAATCGAATCAACGGTGATGTGAAAACAGCGATCAGCTCCGCGCAGGAACCCGGTCGGACCGAGCCGCCCGGCGCGGCGGAACGAGTCGGCGCGTCTACGCGGAGCGAGTCGTCAGCTGGTCTAGCTAATAGAGCTGAACGCCTCCATCGATGCGGTGACGGACCTCTTCCAAAGCCAGCAGCAACGCTTGCTCCACTTCGTGGTAGTTGCTACCAGTCCCACGGACGACGACATGCCAGCTATGAGAAGCGGCGAAGCTGAGTTTATGAGTTTTTGTCTTTCGTGTGCGTGATCGTCGCTGCTGCTGAACTTTCTGAGCGATGTCCTGATGCGTCAGCCGTTTTGCTGCTGCTTGCTGTGCCAGTCTCTGCTGCTGGTCAGGGTCCTCAATACGAGAAATCTCATACGCCGTGCGAGGAGCGATCTGTTCGGATTCGACCAGCGTCTGGATTTCTTCCGGCAGCCGCAGCAGCGCCAACGATCGGGTCACCTTGGATTCGGGAACCGATAAGGCTCTGGCGACCTGCTTGCCGGTATAACCGTGAATCTGCATCATCCGCTCAAACCCGCGTGCTTCTTCCAGTGGTTTGAGATTCTCACGCAGCAGATTCTCGATCATCTGCGCCTGCAGCACTTCGCCCTCCGACAGTTCTCTTTCGTGGCAGAAGCAGTCAATAGCCGGGAGTCCCGCCAGTTTCGCCGCCCGCCAGCGACGCTCCCCGGCGACAATGAGCCATTTGCCGGCAGGCTCCGACCAGCGGACACGGATCGGTGCGAGTTGCCCCGCATCTCGGAGGCTGTTTGCCAACCGCTCGATCGCCTCCTCTGAGAATTCCGTCCGTGGTTGATCAGGGTCGGGAAGAATCTGATCGGTCTGGATGCTTCCATATTCTTGAAGTGGTCGGCGGCCCACGTCGCGGAGCTGAGCGACCGGGCTGAGCCGGACGTCGGCCACGCCTGTCCGTTCGCCCATCGACTCCGACAAGTTCTGTTCGACAAGTTCGAGCGTGCTACGTGTCGAAGCCATCAGGCTACCCGCTGGTCGCGTTCGGTTTCGTCGCGCCGACGAATCAACTCATGCCCCAACTCGGCTGTCATCAGTGCCGCTTTGGACCGAGGGCTGGAGTGGGTGACCGGCTGCCGGCAAGAAAGCGCTACCTTGAACGCTGACGCCTCGGGGATAATGGTCGTCAACACCTGCCCGACGTAAAGCTTCCGTAGTTTCTGCTCGTAAGCTCGGTGGACCAAGAGCCGGCCGTCGTAGCGCGTCACGACGTGACCCAACAGCTTGAGTTTGGGGTTGAGGATCTGCGCGCTGGTGATCGCCTGGTGTACTGCCCGCAAGCCCTGCGTGCCAAAATCCTCAGGAGGCACCGGCACCAACACATAGTCCGCCGCCAGTAGCGCGTTCCAGCTGCAGGCGAAGAGGTTCGGCGGGCAATCGATTAACACGACATCGTAGTCTGGCAATCCTGCGAGCAACGAATCGAGCCGATATTGGGCCAGTCCCTGCATCTCTGGTTCTGGAACGTTGAATCGAGCCAGGTGTTGATTCGCGGGCACTAGCTCAACACGTTCAATCGATGTCTTAATCGGCGAGCAGGAGCCTGCGGTCGTTGCGCTGGTAAGAAATGCACTCGCGAGAGTCTGATGCGGCTTCAGCGTCTCTACAAACTGGGAGCCGAAGAATCCTTGACTGAGCGACCCTTGCGGGTCGGCGTCGACGAGCAGGACCTCAAGACCTTGTTGAGAGAAGTGGCCCGCCAGATGGAAGCAGGTAGAGCTTTTGCCGCAGCCTCCCTTCTGGTTGATCATGCAGATGGTTGTTGCCAAGCGCTCACCGTTGTTGACTGTGGTCAGTCCGATTGCCACTGGCAATTCCTCGCTAACCGCTGGTTATCCTTACCGATACGTTGCCACGATTTGCCTGGAGGCGTCAACGAAAATTCCGTCTCAGGCAAGTTTTCGCTTTCGGGATTCCCGCGCCGCTGCTACGGGAGTTGAAAGAAGCAATTGCCATCTTTGACGATGCCGCCACGAAACCGACTAAATACAGAGCAAACTGCCCTCTCTGCCGGCCTGAGCCAACTCTCGCTCGTCGAGCACGCGCTCTGCCCACTCGACACCCGCAAATCACTGCAACAGGGGCTCGTTCACGAAAGCAGTTATCGCTACACAGACGCCAACGGCAAACGACAACTGGCCCAAGTCTGTATCGAGTGTCCACGAGGGCTATCGGCGGCAGACGAGTTATATCTGTGGGGCCTGCTGGCTCTGACACTGGCTGAGGAGCAACCCTCGTTCGACTTCTACGCAACGCCACATTACTGCCTCCGGCAGCTGGGCGTTGTGGGGCCGAAGTCCAAGGGCGGCAAAAACTATCGGCTGTTCCGCGAATCGCTACGGCGATTGGCGGCGGTTTGCTACCAGAGCGATCACTTCTACGACCCGGTGCGCAAAGAGCACCGTCGTGTCGACTTCGGGATGCTGAGCTATAGCCTGCCACTCCGCGATGATTCTTCTCGCGCTTGGCGGATCGTATGGGACCCGGTCTTCTTCGAGTTTTGTCAGGCTTCGGGGGGACGGCTGCGATTCGATCTGGATGTCTACCGTCGACTCGACCCGGCCAGCAGGCGACTCTTGCTATTGCTGACCAAGGTGTTTTGGCGGCGAAGGTATTCGCCCTGGTTCGACGTGCGGGAACTTGCTGTACAGGTACTCGGCGTGGCTGATACCTTGCCTACGAAGCGGCTCAAGGAGAAAGTCGAACGATGCGCCAGCGTGCTCGCCAAACATCAGGTGATAACGATGACTGAAAACAGAGATCTCTTTATCCGGCGAAAGCAGGGAGTGTTTGCGGTGCGTTTCGAGCGCGGACCTCGGGGTCAGCAGCAAGGTAGCGCAAGTAGCATGAATGTGGAATCGCCGTTGTGGGGACCTTTGCAGTCGATTGGGCTCGACCGCCAGGCGATCCGGCGGACTTTGAATCAATACCCGCACCAACTCGTGCGGAGATGGTCGGACGTCACGCTAGCTGCGATGGAACGCAAAGGGAACGGGTTCTTTCGCAAGAGTCCGGCGGCCCATTTCGTAGACAACCTCAAGGCAGCTAGCCGAGGCGAGCGGGGATTGCCCGACTGGTTTCTCGATCTCCAGAAACAGGAGCAAGCCCGCTTCGCCGAACGGGCTAGAAAGGTACAGCGCCGACCTGCCGGCGAATCACCCACTCGGGTGACAACACCAGGACGCGCATTCCCGCTCAGGCTTTCACGGTCCGCGACGATCTCGGAGATGACGGCCCAGTTCATCGCGGCGGGTCAAAGCGAAGCCGACGCAAAGAAGAACGCGCACCGATTCGCAGCGGCGATGGTTGTAAAAGAGTAACTGCTGCACACTCTAACTCGACCTTCTTCTCCGCAGCCTCTTTGATTACAAGGTACTTGAAGCAGGTACTTTGAGGGCTGCGTGCCGCGCTGTTTGGAACCGCCGAAAACAACCGCAAGTCCGCCGAGGTACGAGCTTGGTCGGCGTGAAGACGCTAGTGTTCGGGTCCCGGCAAGTCCACCTCCACTAGAGCATGAGGTCCCAGCGAGTCCACCCTTTAGCGTCTTGGGAAGGTCCCACCAAGTCCACCTGCTTACGCGGCAGCACTCGGGGCTTCTGCACCGTTGCGAGCCTGCGCGCTGACATTCGCGTGCAACTCGTGTTCACGGATGAATCGGCTCGCCTCGGCGATCACCTCGACCAGCGCCTCTTCATTGTTCTCGAAGAAGTTCTGTGAGTAGCCTTCTTTTTCGCCGCTCTTGAGCTTCCAGCTGCGGCTCAGCGAGAAGTCGAGATACTCAAAACCAGTGGGGGTTTGCCGTCTCCAGATGCTCGCCGCGATCGCGCCGACGCGGATGACCTTCAGCGGCTTCTGGTTGCGTTGGTCGCTTGATTTCGCTTTGGAATTTGCGTTGTCGTTCATCGTCGTATTCCTCCATCTCTGAGGTCAGTTTCTATTCTTGAGGAGTCGACTACCACAACTTGGAGAAAACCGCAAAGTACGCTAACGAACCTGACTATCGGGGCTTCTCCGGCTTCGATGGTCGTTGGCTCATGCCGAAGCGCAGCCGTCTGAATCGTCGCCAGTCATAAAGCGGCGGATAAGGGCGGTGTGCTGACGTCTCTTGACGGGGACAGCAGATCCGGGAATCTCGGTCTCATCAACCGGGGATAAGGATCGGAGGCTTGCCAGCCTCCCGGTGTTCGCAAGAGCACTCGTGCTGACCCTTCGAGCTGAGTGCCATGAGAGTGGCTCGCTCAGTTCAATGGAGGCTCGTTGGAGTAAACTCCGCACGCGGCGCAAACTCTCGTTGTCAGAGAGAAGCGATCCGCTCCACGGAAACAATCCCAGCGTTCTATCCAATTGAGTTTGTCGAGCCCGCTTTGCCGTTGGCGAGGAGTCCGGGCGTTGACTAATCTTGGGCGCGATGACGCTCAAGCGAAGACGGGCGATGCGGACAAACCTTGCTCCGTTCCAATTGAACGATTCAAGGCCGTGTCGGTGACGCGAGCGTCTTTTGCTCGTGTCTGCGTTGGCACGCAAGCGTGACAATGCACAAAGCGGGTGCAAATCCCGTCCGTGGGGTTCGTGGCTTGCCTGCTTTGGCAGGTGAGTTCGTTCAACGCGGCTGGCGTGGGGAGTTTTGAGTCTGGCGACAGGCCAAACCGGAGTCGACCGCTCCGGGGATCGGGTTAACGGCCCGACCATGAAAAGCTCAACCATGAAAGGCGCAACCGAATACGTGAGGGAGCGCTTGCCAGTGAGATTCTGAGGAGACGGAGCCGAACCGCGAATATCCGTGCGGGGCTCGGTACCCCGAGCTTCTGGTTTCGTAGGGGGAAATCCGGCAGCATTGTTGTCGGTAAAGTAGGACTGGTCGGAAGGCCTCACCTACCCACACGGACCGGGTGGTAACACACCCTAGCCACGTGACCTCAGAATCGAAGACCGACACTAACACAGGAACCACTGCGGCCTCCGGGTTTGGCAACTCGGCGCCTCGTTTGGTCAACGAGGTAGTAGTAGCACGCGCGTCGTGCGAAACGCCGTAGTGGGGGAGAGTGGCCTGAGTAGAACGAGAACGGAAGTTCTCACGGAGGTCTGGGCGAAGGTTCAGACATGATTTCCCTGGGGAAATTGTGCGCGGCAAGGCAGTCGCGACCCGTCGACGTTGACCTGGGAGTGATGCCCCAGCGAGTCGGAACGAAAGGGCTGAGGGGTAAACGCGTTGCCATGCGCAACCGAAGCCCCCGTCAAGAGATGTTTGGTCGGCGCAGTCTTGCGCCGGCAAATTGCCTGGCTGGCAGCGATGCGGCTAGAGGTGGCTGTTCGGAAGAGCAGCTTCCTCTGGCGGCAGACTGACGACCGACGCTACCCGTGCGTTCTTCGCAGGGACAAGCGTCGGGCGAAGGTTTTGATCTGCGGGCACTATGAATTGGGCGTGTGCACTGACGAAACCAGTGCCGAATACGCCTATCGTGCCCGCTCGCGGGAGCAGCTGTCTGCGTCGCGGCGAGGATGGCCTTTGTCTGGTCGTCTCACTTGCGCACGCTATGATTGTTCTGTTGCCAGTAAGGATCTTCAAAACGGCATTCGTGGGATTGGCCGCAACCTAATCCCACACCCATTACGAACGAGCAACGAAGCGGAGGCCCATGCAGTATCGGTGCGTCGCGTCATCCCCTGAAGGACTCGTGCAGCAAGTCGCTGTGAGCTACCTGCGACACGGGTACTGGTACTACGTCACCGGTAGGATTCCGTCCCACAAAGATCCCGCTGTGGTTGATCGGAAGATCCTCGATAAGTACCAGGTCGCCATCAGCGAACGCGAGCGCTGTCGTCGCAAACGCCGCGGCCTGGCGAACCTACAATACATCCGCTACGGGAGTTGGTTCATTATCTTGGCGACCGATGGTCATCACCCGGTCAAGCAGCAGGAGCGTAGCCAGATCAAAGATTGTCGCCGTGTTCCTATCAAGTTCGAGGGCTACTCGATCAGTTATCGTCGCAGCGGTGTAACGCCCAAGGGGGGAGGACCTCCGAAGTGGCACGCCTGCGTGCGGATCGACCAAGAGACCTACCGCGACCTGAAGGCATTTTTTCTTGAGCGAGCATGTCACCGGTCGATCGAGAACCTGGCAAGAGATTTTGCAAAAGTGCCCTATGCGCGATATGCACCTGTTCGCCGGCAACTGCTTGCTTTACTTCGGCAGGTAAACACAGCACGGGCGCGAACCGGTTTCCAGCCCGTGCCAACATCTGCTCTACGACTTCGTCGCAAGATAGTGAAGCCATTCGCCGGTGTCGAACCTGCAGTCTGGAGCGATCGCACGATGGCCAAAGCGACTTGAGCTGATCCTGTCGCGCTTCACTATTTTCGTCTCGTCGCGTAAGATTGACTTACCGCGGTGCACGGCGCCCGATGTGGGCCCGGCGGTCGAGCTTTATGCTCGTTGCCTTCGATTCGCGTTCAAGCGGCCCGTGATCAGGACTACCGTCGGCCATTGGCGGGCAGAGGGTAGCCACCGAATAGAGGCAGGTTGAGCCTGCGGGAATAAGGTGGTCCGGGTCGCTTACGCCTTTAGTCGTCCGGCTGCTGCATAACTCTTCGATACGCCTCGTGGCCCTCGGCGCAATCGACCAGTTTCTCCGTCAACGCCACAAACTCTGGGCTGCAAATGTAGGCGTCGATCTTGGCTTTCTCGACGGGGTCTTCCAAACGCTTGAGGAATTCAGCTTCGCACTCGGGGCACAAATCGGGAATAAACCATCCCGGTCCCTCAGGCTGATTCTCACGCCAATGGGCTGCGGCTAGGTGCTTGCCTTCTTCGAGGACGTTTAGGTCGTTGTCCCGGCCGCATTGGGCCACCATGATTCTCTTCTCATTGGGTTTCATCGCTGGGCCTTTCCCTGAACGCTCGGACGCTCCTCGCTGCCTCTTATTCTTGCCGTGACGAAGAACTAGGCAAGCAGTAGCAAAGCCGTTTTTTGACTAAGAACGTGCTGGTCTACTCCGTTTAGCTGCTTGATAGCTCACAGTTGTATGAGGGCTAGATCGAAATCCGCTCGACGATGTTCCGGGTTACCTGACGCTTGCGGCGGTCGTAGAGTCGAGTGGTCCGAGGGTCGGCGTGCCCGGCTAGATTTTGCACGTCTTCCAGCGGGACACCTTGGCTCAACAGATCGGTAATTGTCGCCACGCGGAAGGAATGCGCCGTGAGCCTCGCCGGCAAACCCGCGTCGCGCATTCTTCTGCGGACCATGCGGCCAATGTCATCGCCCGTCATCGGGTTAGACGTCAGGCACCGGGTTCTTATTCGCGTGGTGCGGAAGAGCGGGGAGTCGAGTGGCATGGGGGAATCAGCGGCATAACTCGCCAGCAGCGCATCCCGGTAGCTGGCTAACAGGACGTGCAGGTCATGCCGCACCGGGATCTCTCTCGGCTTGCCCCCTTTTTCTTGGAAAGCGAGACAGTGTTGGTCTCCCATGTCGTAGTAGTCACCGAGCCGGAGACCCGCCACCGCGCCGACTCGCGCGGCAGTGTAGATAAGAATTGCGATGATCGACTTGTCCCGCAGGCCAACCAGATGCGACGTGTCGATGCTGGCCAGCAGTCGGCGGGCCTGATCGGGCGTGATCTCCGGGGTTCGCCCTTCGAGAACTTCCAGCCGCTCGCCCCGAACACTCGCCGCCGGATTCAAGATCACCGCATGACGCTGCACGAGCAGGTCGAACAGATGGCGAATCGCCGCCAGATAGACTTTTTTTGAAGAGGCTGCAGCGGGGAGCGCGTCGAGATAGCGACCGACATCCGATGGTGCAACACGCTCCAGCATCAATCCACGACTGGAACACCAATCGGCGAACCTGCACGTCGCGCGGGTGTAGCTGCGGCGGGTGTGGGGATTGCGGACAGCGGCGTAAACGAACTCATCCCAAGCAAACCTTGCCGCAGGAGTGGACTGCAAGATCAGCCGTGGCGGGGCGATTTCGCACTGGATTGGTGACTCGCTATCAACGACCACTGCTACCTGGTTTGTCGTTGGCTCGTTAGGCATGTACCCCGTTGTTGAAGTCGGCGCGATCGGTTTCTTGAGGGGCCGTCTGCTTGAATCACGCCATGGCCTTGGCAAACAGAAATCTTGTCAAGACGTTTCTTACTCGCCAACACTTCAGTGCCGCAGGCACTTGATGCCGTTGATTCATTCACAATCCGCATCAGAAACTGATAACGCCTGATTATGTCCTTAATCAGCTCTTACCTACCACGATGCGGATTGCTCCCGAAAGCGGGAATCTTACCTCGCTGAGAGAGAATCCAGCACTTGTTTGGTGCGTTCAATGGCGTACTGGTACTCGTTGCGTTTCAGCGGATTGCGGTTGAGCCGGTGGTGCAGCGCCGGCAGGTTGGGGGTGGCGACGCCGCCGAAGTCGGGGAGCATGAACTGGATGTCTTTCACCATCTCGTTGACCGTGCCGGTCATGCTCCGGTCGGCAGTCGCCGCGTAGCGAATGGTGCGGCACTCGTTAAAGACAGGCGTGGCGTGGTCTGGCTGAAAGCCTTCGTCCAGCAGCAGGCGGAACAAACCGTCGCGGAAAACCTCGTCGAGTTTCCTGATGCGGTCCCGCGAGAGCGCCGGCGCCAGAAAACAGAGCAGCGTCTTCTCACTCACAAACAGCACGCATTTCTTGCGCTCCTCGAAGAAGAGGTGCGCGTACCAAGCGCCCAGCAGCGAATCGTCAGCCGACTCGCACAAGTCGGCCGGCTTCAGTCCCATCTCTTTGCGGAGTTTTTGGGTACAGCGGATCAGAGTCATCGTTATCGCCGCTCATTACCTTTCGTCTTCCAGCGCCTCGTGAGTGAACATCCACCGCACGATCTCCATGATCTTGGTGGTGCTTGGTCCATTCAGCGTGTTGCCATACTTGGGGTCGTAGTTCTGACAGTAGTCGGCGGCCAGCTTGTAACCGTCGGACGGACGCGGATGGCGCTGGAGGGCAATGGTCAATCCTTTTTCCACCAGGAGCAGCTGCCAGTTGTGAACGATTCGGATACGGCCCCAACGGTCGTTGCGATACTCGTTTTGAAAGGCTTGCAATCTTTGATGCAGCGCCTCCACTGCCGACGTGTCGAGATCGTCGTCAAATCGGTCTAGGTTGGCCAGCAGTTTTCGTGCTTCACCAAACAGCTTGCCGGCTTCGCCCTTGGTCTTTCCTTTGCGAGACGTCGCCCGTGCGGCAACCCATAACGCGAATGGCTGGAGTCTTCCCGGCGTCTGAAACCACTTTTTGAGCACGGTCAACCGGGTCAGCGTCGCGTCGCCTTTCGACTCGATATCATCGACAATCTTCAGTAGCCTCTCGGGGACTCCAGTTCGCATCTTCAGTAAGATTCCTTCCCTGACGCCCAGCTCGGCGTAATCATGTCGCGATTCGTGTCGCAATTATGTCGCGATTCGCTATAAGCCCTTGGAAGACAATGAGTAACGGGTCGCCCTGGCTTCTCCTTGCGATTGCAAAAGCCCCTTGTCGACCAGCGACTTGAGGTCACGCTGGAGCGAGCGGCGGTTGGCGTCGGGGCAAAGCGATTGGAACTGCTCGATGTCGAGGTACTTGTGCTCTTATGTGCTGAGGGTTCTTATGTGAATTCTGCGAACCTTCTGCCCCTGTGTTGGTCTCTTGCTCATCTTGATTGACCACATAACCGGCGAAACAACACGGGCGGATGTTCGAGAAGCTTGCGAAAGAGGCCGTGCATTTGGAGCGGTACCGGACTGGCCCGTATGCGGATGAACGGCGGCGATTTCTTGCGTATCTCACGGAGAGGGGATTGGGACGTAGTCGATTGGAGGGCATCAATCGTCTGCTGCTGAGTGTCGCCCGGCACATCTGCCTCGACGGCGATGCGAAGTATTCGGCCCGCCAACTGGCGTCCCTTGCGAAGGACTGGATTCGCAACGAGCCGAAGCACGGAGGTTCTCAGAAGTCCATCCGCTCCCGAGAGCTGGACTTCCTGTTCGTAGCGAAGCAATGGCTGAGCTATTTGAAACGCCTCGACACAAGCGAGCCACCAAGACCGTTTGATCGCGAGTTGTCGCAGTTCCTCTCGCACCTCCGCACGGAGTGCGGATTCGCCGAGGCCACGATTGAGAACCGTCGAAACAGCCTGGCGCTGTTCTTCGGTTGGCTGAGCGAACGGGGTCAGACCTTGTCGGAAGTGGGGCTCGATGAGATTGGCGATTACCAGAAAGCGTGCGGACAACGAGGCTGGAAGCGGACGACGCTCTCCCTTCATGTGCAGGCGTTGCGGGCGTTCTTTCGATATGCCGCCTCACAGGGCTGGGCACACGACATCGCACCGGGCATCGGAGCGCCGAGACTCTATTCGCTCGAATCGATCCCCGAAGGTCCCAGTCGGGACGACGTTCGAAGCCTGCTGAGCAACGAATCCGGCAATTCACCCGTCCAGATCCGCAACCGGGCCATGCTGTTGCTGTTTGCCATCTATGGCTTCCGATTGAGTGAGGTACGCCACCTGCGATTGGAGGACGTGGACTGGGAGAATGAGCGGATCATGTTGCACCGAACGAAAGTGCGGAAGGCGCAGGAATACCCGCTGGTGCGCGAGGTCGGAGAGGCGATTCTTTGCTACCTGAAGGACGTTCGGCCACAGTCAAGTCATCGCGTGCTGTTCCTGACATTACGGCAGCCCCATCGGCCGTTGAGTCGCGGGGGTCTGAGCGCCATGGTTCAGAAGCGGATGCGGGCTGTAAATCCCCGGCTGACGCACAGCGGGCCACATGCGCTGCGGCATGCCTGCGCAACGCACCTCCTCGCCCGAGGATTGACCCTCAAGGAAATCGGCGATCACCTGGGCCATGTCTCGGTGGCAGCCACGAGGATGTATGCCAAGGTCGACATCCTCGCCCTGCGGAAAGTTGCTGCGTTAGATATGTCCGAACTGGTTGCGTATGCACAGCGGGCGGACGAAAGTCAAACTCCCATCATTGCGTGTGGCGATCTTGCGGGTCTGCGGGAGGTCGCCAAGCTCCATCTGGGAGTTGTCCTGTGACGCTGGGAGAACTCATCGACGAGTACGTCGACTACAAACGCTCATTGGGGATGTACTTCCGCAGTCCGGCGGTACGCCTGAAAGCCTTTCTGGCCGCGGTCGGCGATGTCAAACTGGATGCGATCACACCGCAACAGGTGCGGAGCCATCTCGACGGAACACCGGGGCCCATCACCAGTTTTTGGTTCGCCAAGTATCAGGCGCTGCGCCCATTCTTCGCTTACGCGATCGATCGCAACTATCTGCAATCGTGCCCTCTGCCGAAGGTTCTCCCCAGCAAGCCGCCGAAATTCGATCCGTACATTTACACGGTCGCCGAAGTGAAGCGTCTTCTGGATGCTGCCGACTCCAGGCACCAATCGGACTGGCTGCTTGATCCGCAAACCGCCCGGACACTGATTCTCCTGCTGTATGGGACCGGCCTGCGCATCGGGGAGGCCACGCGGCTGAAGCTGAGCGACGTCGACCTGAATGACCAGATTCTGACGGTGAGGGAAACCAAGTTCTTCAAGTCGCGGTTGGTGCCGATCGGAGATGATCTGGCAATGGCACTTCGCAGCTACCACGCCTATCAGTGGGGTTCATGGACTCCCACTGACGAATCGACATTTCTCTCATGCCGAGCGCGCCAGCCGATCAAGCACCAGACGGCACGACTGGTCTTCTATCGGATGCGCACGGAGGCCAACGTTCGCCGTGAAGAGACCGCCAGATACCAGCCAAGGCTTCACGACTTCCGTCACACCTTCGCCGTCACTCGGCTGGTGACCTGGTATCGGGAAGGCAAGAACGTCCAGCGTCTGCTGCCGCACCTCTCCACCTACCTTGGTCATGCGCGTCTTCAGGAAACGACGCGATACTTGAACATGACGAAAGAACTCTTGCAGGAAGCCAGCCAGTGCTTCCTGCAGTACGCGCTGCCGGAGACGCCCGATGAATGACGCGATACTCGGTACGTGGATGCGGCGGTTCCTGGTGGAGCATCTGATCGCCGAACGCAACCTCTCGCGAAATACCCAGCGGAGCTACCGCGACACATTCTGCCTGCTCGTCCCCTTCGTTTCGAAACTCCAGAGGAAGCCGAACGATCGATTGTTAGTGGAAGATGTCACCGGCGATTGTGTGCGCAACTTCCTGGGGCACTTGGAATCCGAGCGCAGTTGCAGCGTTCGGACACGAAATCAGCGGCTGGCCGCGCTCCATGCGTTCGCGCGATTCGTGGGTGATCACAATCCCGAACTCGTTCCGTGGTGCCGGGAAGTTCGCCTGGTGCCGTTCAAACGTGCGGACAAGAACCCGTTGTCCTATCTCGAAAAGAAGGAGATGGATGCCATCCTGGCATCGGCCAACTTGGCCACGAAACAAGGTCGGCGCGATCATGCCGTTCTCCTGTTCCTGTATAACTCGGGTGCCCGCGCGAGTGAGGTAGTGGGCGTCACCATCGGTGACATCGAGCAAGACCTGAGCGGCTCAGGAACGGTGACGCTCCGTGGCAAAGGCGGCAAGTCACGATTCTGTCCGCTGTGGGAGAAGACGATGGGCGAGCTGGCACCACTGATGCAGCAGCGCCCGTCGACCGAGCATCTCTTCCTCAATCGTTACGGGAGGCCGCTGTCACGATTTGGGCTTCGCGATATTGTTCGCCGGCATGCGCACCTAGCAGAAGCGACTGCCCCCTCCCTGGCCAGAAAACGCGTCAGCCCCCACACCATCCGGCACACCACCGCCACACATCTGCTTCGATCCGGTGTTGACATCAATACAATTCGCGCCTGGTTGGGCCACGTCTCCCTTGAGACGACGAACATCTACGCTGAGATCGACCTGGAAGCGAAAGCCAAAGCGCTGGCGGCATGCGAGCTGGAAGATGTCAAGCCGGCGAAGCCGTGGCGCGACGATCCCACCCTGATGGCGTTCCTCAAGTCACTCTGAGTGGAGCCCACGTTATGTGCAGATGGCTGCTGCAATCAGCCGACGAACGCCAGTGCCGACCATGTCATCTTCACATAACCGCTCCTGACACATAAGTGCGCCAGTTCATGGGCCAGGACGGCAAAGTGTTCCGCGTCGCCGAGTCCTTCGGTAATCGCGATCGCGCCGTTTCGAGACACGCCTTTCGTTCCAAGGGGCAGTTCCTCGTAGGTCAGCGTGATGCCAGAATCTCGAACAACTGCTTCCAGTCGTCGGAGGAGATTGCCCGGTTCACCGCTGATCTGGGCGAATTTCGGCAGGTCGTCGCCATCGGTTTGACTGACGTCGAAGACGTGGACGACCTTGAAGCCCGAGATTCCGCAGACCGTTCCCTCCTCGGAGTCATCGCTTTTTTTGCGAAACTTCAGCGGGGCAAAGATGGCGATTCCTTTCTCGCCTTTGCGAACATGTCGACCGAGCTTCAGCCAGTTCCGAAAACCAGCCACATGGGTCGCTTCCGGGTACTGGGCCGCGATCAGCATGCAGTTGTTCCACGAATACTTGTGGAAGCGACTCATCACGTTGAGATAGCGTTCCAATGCCTCGCTCCGTCCGGCCTTCAGGGCTTCCTGCAGGTCTTTCAGAGCGTTGTTCGCGAGCTTTTTTGCTTCGTCTCGTTTCATGGGATGATCTCCTTGAGGGTGATTCTGCATCCGGCAAATGCAGAGCGATCATTTCGAAACGGGCCTGCCGGCGGCCCGCATGAGGAAGGAGCCACGGCAGGTCAAGGTGGAGACTTTCGCGCAGGCGAAAGCAGCAGCGAACGCCGGAGGCGGTCGCGGACCTTGACCGCCGTGGCAGAATTGGAGGGACCGAGCGGCGTCAGCGGCCGTGCGTTACCTGGCACTCCGGGCAGACACCCAGGTGCGTGTACCACTCGGTGGGTGAACGTGTTGTGACTTCAGGCGTCACTTCTTCGAGTGACTGCTCGTAAGACTGAAACTCATCAACATCGGTCCAATCGGCGGGAATCCGGTCGATTCCATCCCAGGCATCGGTGTCGCAGTGGACGCAAGCCAGTCGTATCCGGCCGGCACCGTGACGCTCGTATTGAGATGGGCGATCGCTGCATCCGTTTGATTGGCTCAGCTGCACGAATCGGCGCGCTTCAGCTGGCGTCAATTCCCGTCCAAAGCACGTACTGCGACTTCGCCAGAACAAGCGCACAGGGCTTCCATCGCCACCGCACGCGAACGCACTGCCATTTGTCCAGAGTGGTAACGCCAGGGAATGTGAGTAAATCTCCTGGGAGACTTCACAAACGACACCCGCTTCAAACCAGGGTGGTCGAGACGTATCGTCGAGTCGGATCGGCTTGCCGCGCATTAGCTCGGCCAGGAGTCGCTGAAAGTCGCGAGCCCGCGAGGCGCGAGAAGAGGGTGGTGATGCCATGGAGCACCTCCTTTTCGTCTTGAGGAACAAACTACAACCACAGACGAAAACCGGTGCACGCCACCGGCTTCGCTCCAACAACACGACGCGTGGAACGAAGCCGTTGGGTTGGCATCTCCCCGAGCTACCAGCGAAAAGGAACAGACAAATCCGACTGGTTTGGCATCAATACCACATTGATGGGCAAATGCCAAAATCGGCAAAGTTCGGTAGATTGGCGGCGATCAAACCGCGAGTGTCAGTAGCGGATGTTGCTCTTGATGCGAAGTCGGACTTCGTCAAGGGCTTGTTCGAGGGCCTCTTCGAGATGGTGGTATGTGCCCTCTTGTGGCCCTTTGACCAAGACTTCCCAGCCGTTTTCTGCCCGAAACGAAAGCGTTTTCGTTTGTGGCTGGTTCTTGGGCTTACCGCGCCGCTTACGTACGGCGCTTGCAGCCTGTGTGTGGGTCATGCCACCGTTGGCCGCTTGTGACGCCAACTTGCGGCGAGCGTTTTCGTCGGGGAGCTTGCTCACTTCGTAGGCCGTCCGAGCCGAAAGCTCGCCGTTGTGCACGCGCTGTTGGACATCCTGCGGCAAGTCGAGCAACGCCAGCGCTCGGCTGACGGTGGACGGGGTGATGTGTAGCGCCTCGGCTAATTGTCTTCCGTTCCAGTCATTCAACTCCATCAGTGAGGAGAATGCGCGCGCCTGCTCGATTGGCTGCAGGTCTTCGCGAAGCAGGTTTTCGACCAGTTGTTGTTCCAGGATCTCCGATTCGGACAGCTCACCGTCGTGGAAGAAACAGTCGACAGTTGCCAGGCCAGCGGCCTTTGCGGCTCGCCAGCGGCGTTCGCCGGAAACAATCATCCATTGCTGCTGGTCCTCCGACCAACGCACGCGAATCGGGAACAACTGCTTTGTGTCTTGCAGGCTCCGGGCAAGCCGGTCAAGCGACTCTGGGGTGATCTCCTTTCTCGGCTGCTTCGGGTCCGGCGTCAGCAAGTCGACAGGAATCTGTCCAAAACTACGCAGCGGTTTGCGGCCGATGTCCTTGGGGGAAGGAACGGGGCTCAACTGAGGTCGATGGTCAACGGTGCGGATGCCCATTGACTCATTCAGATTTGCCGAAATCTCTTGAAGTGTGCTCCTGGTACTGGCCATTACGCGACGTGTCGTTGTCCGTTTCTCACACTGATGCGGTCGAGAATCTCACGACTCAGCCGGGCTGTCAAATCGCTGGCAGGCGACTTGGGGCTATGGTGCTGAATTGGCTTGCGACAGGCCACGGCGACTTTGAATGCCGAAGCCTCGGGAATGACCGTATCCAGGACCATGTCGCCGTAAAGCTCGCGCAGACGCTGCTCATAGGCGCGGTGGATGAGCAAGCGACGGTCAGAGCGGGTTACCAGGTGGCCCAGACAATACACCCTGGGGTTTAGCACGTGGGCGTTCTGAATCGCCTGATGAACCGCCCGCAAGCCCTGCGTTCCAAAATCTTCCGGTGGCGCAGGAATGATGACCCAATGGGCAGCGATCATCGCCGCCCAGCTGCAACGGTACAGATTCGGCGGGCAGTCAATCAGGATGATGTCGAACGCTCGCTGTCGACCCGTAAACTCCGCGAGAGCGTGCTGCGACAATCCCGTCGTTTCCGGCCCGGGTGTGTTGAGGGGCCCGGCGTGATGGTTGCACGGGCAGATCGAGATACGGTCAAACACCGTGGGACGGATCAATCGCTCATCATTCACGAGAAGGTCGCTGCCTTCACCCAGCAGCGCCGCTACGGTTTGCTCGACCGGCAGAGATTCGACCAGCTCGGAGCCGAAGAACCCGCGGCTGAGCGAGCCTTGGGGATCCGTATCGATGAGCAGCACGTTCAGGCCGGCTTGGGCAAAAGCGCCGGCCAGATGAAAGCACGTTGAGGACTTGCCGCAACCTCCTTTTTGGTTGATGAGACAGATCGTCGCTGGCCGCATGAATCCTCGTGGATGAAGGAATTGCCAGTGGCAATTCCGCGTAACTCTCCGAAATCGTTTCCGATACCGTGGCACAAGCCTTGAAAGGTCGTCAAGGATTTTTGTGGGCAAGCCGCGGGTACCCGGGATTGCTGGCGGGTGGAGTCTCGTATTGCGATTGCCAGTGGCAATTCTGTGCAAGTCCCGGGAACTTCAGGTGAATTTGGTGGCTTTGGAACGGAAGGTGGTCTCTTGGGTTTTTCCTGTTCTGGATCGTCCATACGTGTTACGTGAAATGTAGTTTAACGCAATTAAAGTCGTTGACCGTTGAAACGCGACATCCATTCTCCGGCCATGTTGAATGGTACGGGGCAGCTCACGCTTGTCGAGCATTCTCTCTGTCCACTCGACCCGCGCGCATCGCTGGTTAAGAACCTCGTCCACCACACGCAGTATCAGTTCAGCTCTCCGGACAAAAAACGGCAGACATCGCACGTACAAGTATTCTGCCCGCTCGGACTCACGGCGACGGATGAGTTCTTTCTCTGGGGCCTTTTGGCGCTCACGATGCAGCAGCGACCTGAGGATCGGGCAGAGTTGCGTGCCACGCCACACTGGTGCCTCCGCCGGCTGGCGATCATAGACGAGCTCTCGCGGCGGGGCGGCCGGCAGTATCGCCAATTTCGCGACACAGTTCGCCGGTTGTCCACAGTCGCTTACGTCAGTGACGAATTCTACGATCCTGTTCGAGGTGAGCACCGGGAGATCGCTTTTGGATTCTTCAAACACTCCCTGCCGAAGGGCGAGCAATCCAAACGCGCCTGGCGAATCGTCTGGGATCCGCTGTTCATGGAAATGGTCCAGCCGGCGGCGGGCCAGCTACGGTTTGACCTGCATACCTACCGGCAACTCGATCCGGCGAGTCGCCGGCTGTTTCTGTTTCTTTCCAAAGTGTTTCCCCGAAAGAGTCTATTGGCGTCGCTCGATTTGACGCACTTGGCTGTCAATCTCCTGGGGTTTTCCGAAACGCTGAATCGGCGCGTGCAGAAAGCCAAGGTCAAACGGTGCTTTGACCGGCTCCAGCGTCTGGACGTGGTCTCTCGAGCTGAGTTCACAAAGAGCGGCAGAGGCAGCTACCGAATTCGTGTCGAGCCGGGTGGGTATTTCAACAAGAAGCAAGGGAGGATTGTCATGACAGAGTTCGATGAATTGCCACTGTGGGATACGCTGCTGCAAATTGGCTTTGAGCCAGCCGCTGCGGCGCGGCTGATGAAACGCTATTCGCACCGGCTGCTGGAAGAGTGGGCCGATATCACACAAGCCGCTCAGGAACGGTTTGGAGCCTCCTTCTTTCACGCGAGCCCAATGGCATTTTTGGTCGATTCGGTGAAGCATGCCGCTCGCGGGCGCCGTACACCACCAGACTGGTGGCTGGAGCTCAAACGACAAGAGGCTGCCAAAGAACAACTGGACCAACAAAGCCAGCAGTTCCTGGCCCGCGTTCGCTGTCATGTGTTCGGCCCGTCCGTCGACGACGAATCCACGCGGGTCCAGTCCGGTCCCGGGCTGTCGAGCGCGGCAGATGTGCTCCGAAACGGGTAACAACTCAACCTTCCATGGGCAATGAATCTTTTTGCTTTTAACAAGTACTTTGTACATGTACTTTGGGGACGACCTCGCTGGCCGACGGAGGGTTGAGATTTCGCAGCAAGCGCGGGCAGTTAGACGGCAATCGTTGGCATTTCGCGCTCAGAAAGCGTAACGCAAGAGACACGTCTAACGGCCGAAAGTGTAACGCAAGCGACACGTGTCGAGAGGCAAGAAGCGTAACGCAAGCGACACGTCTACGCGGCAAGACTGCTACCCCGGGCTGCGCGCTGAGCGGTTGATGATTGTTGGATTTCTTTCATTTCACGATAGAGCGACACGGTGGCTCGGACGTCCGCCAGAGCGTCGTGGGCGTCTTCGCTCCGTAAAGGAACATCAAAATACTGGCAAAGGGTTTGCAGCTTGAAGTCCACTGGTGGCGTGCAGGATTTATTTTCGTGAAAGAGCCAGATCGCTCGCTGCAGGGTGCACAGCACGCGCGGCGAGGCGGGAAGGAACAGCTTCATCCGCGAAAACCATGCGCGCAAAAACGCACCGTCGAAAGCGGCGTTGTGTGCGACGAGTTGAGCCACCTGAAATACGCGACCTGAGGCTGCGGTTTGGTCCACGGTTGCATGCCGCCTGAGCAACTGCTCAAAGTCCTTGGCGACTTCTCGCGGGTTTCGCGCTTCGGCGTCCCAGCGTTCGCTGGAGTAGTGGTTCTTTCGCAGCGACTCCGGCGAGGCAACGGATTCCGAGAAGCGGATCTTCGCCTCAAACGATTCCAGTTCCTGCATGTCGCTGTTCACCGCGATGGCGGCGATCTGGATGATTGGGCGCCAGGTCTCCAGCCCGGCAGTTTCGAGATCGACGAAGACCAGGCGTTCGTCGGGATTGAGATACGACATCATTCTTGACTCAGTTACCACGGAAATGACATCCATGTCAAAGAGCTCTCGAAATCATTACGACAGGATGACTTTTCCGTTGGTACTGGTAAGGTTCGTGTCATAGGCGAGTGACTCCGCTCGCCGGTCGTCATGCTCATGCACAACGCATTCGTTCGAAACTCGGTGCGCCATAAAGCCGGGCATAAGGGCGATTGAGCTGATGTCTCCTGGCGGGGACAGCGGGTCCAGGAATCTTGGTCTCATCAACCGAGGATAAGGATCAGGAGTTGCCAACTCCTCTCGCGCTGGCCCTTCGAGCTGAGTTGCCATGAGAGTGGCTCGCTCAGTTCAATGGAGGCTCGTCGGAGTAATCCCGATGATTGCACGCTTCCTTTGTCTGGAAGAAGCAATCTGTTCGGCGTAATCCCGGCGTTCTATCCAATAGGTTCTCCATCAGACAACTGAAGAACGGGAAAACGGGCGATGCGGAAAGACCTTGCTTCGGCAAGGCCGTGTCGGTGAAGCGAATCGTTTGTGCTGATTCGTTTCCCTGCGAGGGCCACCTGGTTCTGGCAGGCAAAGCGGGTGTAAATCCCGTCCGCGGGGCTCGGGCTTGCAACAGCGAGTTCGTTCAACGCGGCTGGCGTGGGGAGCTGCTGTCCGGCGACGGGCAGTACCGGGGCGTGATCACTCCGGCGACTATCGGCAAATCCGATGGCGGTGAAAAGCTCAACCATGAAAGGCGCAACTGAATACGCAAGGGAGCGCTTGCCAGTGAGGTTCTGAGGAGACGGTGCCGAACAGCGAACATCCGTGTGGGAGCGGTACCCCGAGCTTCTGGTTTCGTAGGGGGAAATCTGACTTGCGAAGTTGGGAAAGTATGGCCGGCCGGAAGGCGGCACATACCCATGCGGACCGGGCGGTAACATGCCCTAGCGACGTGAACTCAGAATCGAAGACCGATGCTAACGCAGGAGCCACTGCGGCCTCCGGGTTTTGGCGACCCGGTGCGTGGATTGGTCATCCACGTGGAAGTAGCAGCTTCGTGCTGCGAAAAGCCGTAGTGGGGGAGAGTGGCCTCAGTAGAACTCGCGCGGAAGCGCGGGCGGTGATCCAGGCGAAGGCTTGGGCACGACTGCCGCAAGACCAATGCGGTGAGTGTGCGCGGCAAGGCAGTCGCGACCCGTCTGCAGTGATTCGAGGGTGATGCCTCGATGAGCAGGAACGAAAGGGCTGAGGGGCTTGAGGTCGCCGCGGTGGCGACCGAAGACCCCGCTGGGAGATTTGTCGCCGGTTGCTCTTCGGAGCGCCGGCGTCCTTGGCGGGCAGCGATGCGACTAGAGGTGGCTGCTTGGGAAAGCGGCTTCTTCTGGTGGCGGACTGACGACGGACACTCGGCGTGCGCCTTCTGCACGCGCGAGTGTCCGGCCGAGGTTTTCTTACGCAGGCACTATGTATTGTGGCAGTGCACTGACGAAACCAGTGCATAGACGGCCGACATGAATAGTGCCTGCGACATGCTCGACTCGATTGCTGGCCGTCTGCTGCGACTTCTGTATGGTCGCGGCGGGACGAGCCGGTGGTTGCGCGAGCAGCGCTGTCGCCAAGGATTTGATGAGAGAGCCGGCTTCGTGGGGTGGCCGTAAAACAACCCCACACTTTTGTTCTGCAATGCGGAGGACCATGCAGTATCGGTGTGTCGCATCATCGCCCGAAGGGCTCGTTCAACAAGTCGCCGTCAGCTACCTGCGTCACGGCTACTGGTTCTACGTGACCGGCCGGATTCCGCGAGGAAAGGATCCGGAGGCGGTCGACCGGAAGCTGATCGCGAAGTACGACATTGCCGTCAGCGAACGTGAACGCGCCCATCGCAAACGTCGCGGTCTCGCCAACATGCAATACATTCGTTACCAGGATTGGTTCCTGCTGCTCGCGACCGAGGGCCACCATCGGTTTAAACAGGAGGAACGCAAACAGATTTGCGACTGTCGCCGGCACCCAATCAAGTTCGAAGGATACTCGATCAGCTACCGCCGCGGTGGCCAGACGCCGCCTGGTGGCGGCCAGCCGAAGTGGCACAGCTGCGTCCGCATCGATCCGGCGACCTACAAGCAGCTCAAGGAGTTCTTCCTCGATCGTGCCTGCCACCGTTCCGTCGATAACCTCGCCAGCGACTTCGCTCGTGTGCCCTATGCTCGCTACGCTCCGGTGCGCCGACAATTGCTGACAATCGTGCGGGCGACCAACGATGCCCGAGCTCGCATGGGATTCGATTCCCTGCCGTATACGGCCCTTGGTCTTCGTCGTCGAATCGTGAAGCCGTTCGCCCCGTGACATCAAGACACCTCCGGAGTCGAATCGCCTGCGCGGATGCGAGGGACCACGTGGGCGTCCCAATAGCTCTTTCGTCCAATTCGTGCTGTGTCAACATTTGAGAGTGACATCCAGTGCAACGATCGATGCCTGCTCGCGGCAACGTCAAACCCATGGTAAGTGTCTTCGACCATCAGCCACTTGTGATGGTATATGTACGGGTCATCGAGCTGTTTTCGGTCTTGAGTCGTGCCGTCTGCACGGACGAGGATGTGACGACCAACGACCGGTTCATCTGCGGTGTCGAAGTCCGGGGAGGAGACGAATGTTAGAGCTTCAGTTTTGATGTTGAGCTTCACGACGGTGTACTCAAAGCCCTCGGGGATACACTTCTTCGCCGTTTGTACACGTTCTCCGAGAACGTCTTCATAATCGCGATGAACGTAGACATTGCCGCCAATCTCCTTCCCGACCCCGAAGCGTTTGGATCGAATCGGCAAGCCGTTGAGTTGCGGAGTCTGCTCACCCCGCGCAGCGACTCGGGCCAATCGATGGCCGCGAAGTTCACAGCCGAACGCCGCCAGTTGCTCGGACCACTGTCGTCGCGATCGAATATCCCAGCTTCGCTCCATTAAGCCTCTCTTGAACTCTTGCTTTGTCAGCCTCTCGAACTTCGCGCGCAAAGGATGGTCGGCGCCAACCATCTTTTCCTTCTGGTCGAGGAGCAATGGATTCTCCGATTTGGCATGGTCAAAGTAGTCCAGCTTCAATGTGCGGAGGGACAGTTTCACCGTTGAGGTGACCGCCGGATGTGCGTCGCGATCGAAGTTTGGGCACGACAGGTATGACAGCTTGCCCGAGAAACGGTGGAGCTTGACGATATTCATGTCGTCCATCGAACCCACGTAGGCCTGGGCACAGCCCTCATAGATGCGGAGGATCGGACAAAGCAGCGGAACAGCGTCCCGATGCAACCACAACGCATTCGATGTCAGTCTGCCGATTTGGGACTCGCGGCAAGCTTGATCGATGTTGTCGGCATCACCTGCCTGAAATAACAATGCGTCAGCAGTCTCACATGCGTTCTTGTAGGAGCCGAAGAATGCCTTGATGTCGCGTTGCGTCCTCTTTGGAAGTTGCGCCATCTTTGGCCGCTTACCGAACTTGGACAGAGCGATGTAGACCGTGAGGTCCTCGACGCGCGCCGTGTGAATCGAGTCCCAGTCTTCTTCTCCCGTCACCTTCTTCACAAGTGCAAACGCTCGCTTGAGCGAGCCGAACACTTCAACGACCTCAGCCGCGAGAGCGAACTCGTCCTCGGCGGGCAGCCTCCCGAGTGAAAGAACCGTTTCAATCAGCGGCTCCAAAATCTCTCTGTTTTCCTCAAACCGAACTTCGGCGATTCGCTTGCGTGGCGCAGCGATGGATCGGCGAACGCGATCCGACAAGAATTGGCTTTTGAGCTTTTCGTCACGAAAGACATAGAAGACACCCGGAGCGGCAGGGAGTGCTTCTTCTCCGGTAGCGTCCTCGATGTATTCACGCAGCTCCGCTTGCGTGTAGTATTTTTGGAACGTCCCAATCGAGGTGACCAAGCCGTCACCGTACACAACCTCTCGCCCGCTTGTTTCTCCCATCACGACACGAGCGGCGACACAAAGCAGTCGATTGGCAAGCGACCACGCCTTGCATAGTGTTTGCCGGCGCTCATTGAGGTTCTCGATGACGTTTATCACGTAGCCGAGATTGACGATATCGGCCTGCTGTGGCTCAACGTCTGGTCGGAAGACAGGATCGAACCCCTCGCAGTCGATCCCTTCCTCACCGAGTGCAACCAGGTCGTCTCCGTGGCCGCAACCGTAGTCAAACACCGTTCGCTCAGGTGCGATCATCCGGTCTCGCCACAGACACTTGACCGGACGCGAGTAGTCGTAACGCTTGATTGCGGCCTTGTGGCGTTTGATTCGTGCGTGATCCATTTTGCCGGATGTGGGCAGTGCGAGAATTCCTCGCTAAGATACTCGCAGAGTCTGACTTCTGACTGCAGTTGGATTGTCCACCGCCGATGGTTTCAGAAAAGCAGTTTACCCCAAACCCAGACGCCATTCGCTCCCGTTGTAGGTGGAATCACTTCCGCCTCCGGATTTTTCACATGCGCTGAAGGATCAGGCCAAATGTCTCTCGTGTGGTCAGAGGACGATGTTCGCACAAAGGTTGTTTACTCCTGGCTACGTGAGCATGGATTCGCACCCCAAGATATTCGCATCGAGTTCGGATTCAAGATCCGCGCGGGCCGGCAAATCATTTCGACTCCTCGAACTGATGCTCTGGTGTCAAACGCGCAGGGGCAAAACCTGCTGGTCGTGGAAGTCAAAGCTCCAGATCTGCCGCTGACGGATGCTGATCGAGACCAAGCGATTTCCTACGCCGGCATGGTCGCAGCAGGCAATCAAGTGCCATTCGTCGTTCTAACCAACGGTGTTGACACACGGTTATATGAGTCTGCCACTCGGGAGCTACTGAATGGCGAAAGCGTGCCGACTAGCCATAGATATGCCAAGGCTGGCTATGTCATTTGTGGTGACGACCTTGGTTTGCTGAAGGAAGTCATTGATTCGTTCGTCTCTCTTTGTCCGGAAAACCTGCACAAGTTCTGTGCTTCTCAGGTCGACTCCCGTATGAATGTGCTTCGGGGAAGCGACCTTCACTGTGGGAAAAAGTACATACCGGACCTTTACGTAAAAAGACCGCGCGTCTCTGACCGGCTGCGCAACCTTCTCGACAGCGACAAGAGGCCAGTTGTTTTGCTGTTTGGGCGCCCTCAAGTCGGGAAGACCAATTTTGTTTGCCACGAGGTAGAGACACGATTGTCATCCGGGCAGCCAGTTCTGTTTTATCCCGCGATCGGAATGCTGGGACGACTCACCTCCGAAATAGCGAACGATTTCGGTTGGTTGTTCAATGGAGCGGCCGTCAATTCTGTTGAGTGCTGGACGCGGCTACTGCGAATCGTTGAAAAATCGAGCGAGAGACTCGTGCTCTTCGTCGATGGATGGAATGAAGCGACGCAGGAGATTGCTCAGTCGATTCACCGGGATTTTGATTTATTGCAGGGCCGTCAGGTGCAGCTTGTCGTCTCCCTGACCAGTACGTCATGCAAACGCCTGCTGCAGGATGACGCCGGAAACGTGGAATCTGTTGCGGATGCGTGCGGAATCCCGCGCTCGGCCCTCGACCTGTTGGAGGCGAACCCCGAGATTTCAGACCGGCGTACATGGAGCATAGCAAACTGCGATTCTTTCTCGGAAGACGAAACGAAGAATGCATACGCGACGTACTCTCGAGCGTTCAACGTCTCCGTTCCTCCTCAGCACGTCTCGACTCACGATCCGTATACTTTGCGAATTGCAATGGAGCAATGCAAAGACAGTGTGTTGCCCATCAGCATTTACGAACCGCCCCTGGTGTGTGAGTCGATTCGACGAAAGGCGGATCGCGCGGTTGGGCTGGATGGAAACTCGGTCATTTCTTCACTGCAAACTCTTGGCCAGTCCCTCATCGAACAAGGCGCACCACTTCCCGAGCATCAGGCAAAACGGAGTCTCGGCTTGTCGCTGTCGGACGCTTTTCCGTGCGGACTCTTCGACGCTGCGCTCCTGGCAAGGGTACCGACAAAGTCCCTTGAGGCCGGTGTTGATTTCTACTACGGACGCGAACGCGACTACGTGATATCCCACCTTTGCTGCAAATGGGACGTGAAGCTGGCTCAGCTATCGACCGTAGCCAAGGAGTTCAGTAACACTGTTAAATCTGCCGTCGGCCGCGAATCGTTGACGTGGTTCCTATCGCAACCAGTCTATCTGAAGGAGTTGCTGACTTCTTCTAAACCGATCGTCTTCCCAACTCCAGTGCTTCAACTTGTTCTTATGGGGCTTTCATCATCATGGCGGCAGCTTGATCAGGAAGCAGCGCTTCAGTTCTCGCTGGATTGCTCGATCACAGCAGATGATCCAAGAGTCGTTGTGGAAGCAGCGCGACTTGCCATTGAGATGACAGAAGAGGATGATTCTCTGACGTCCGCCGTTGAAGAATACGAACAGATGGACGTGTGGCTCTCACGCGCACTAACAATTGGGAAGCTTGACAAAGATGCAATCAGCGCGGGGCTTTTGGAAGCACTGAAGAAGCATCATTGGCAGTATGAACAGGGCGCAGCCGTCCACGAGTCGGACATCAGCCAAGTCCTGATACAATGTATGACCGCGAGTTCTTCAGCCACACGTGCAGCTGCCTCAAAATGCTTCGGATTCATCGATCCACTGCTTTACTTCGACAGCATTGGATCAATAGTCGAGGCCGGAGTTGATCCAGCCGAATTGCTGGACGGTCTCGAATTCGCAGAATCGGAATTGGCTGAACGGTACTACGGTAGCTACTGTCCAGGAGCCATGGAGTATCTGAAGGACTGTCCTGAGTCGCTCAAATGCGAGTACTTGGATGTTCACGAGTATCTCGAAAAAGCGATCCGCCATCTCCCGTGGGAAGATACGGAGTTCATTCGCGATCTCCTTGAAAAATTAACTCCGCCGGATATTGACTCCTGCGATGAACCGTTCAAGCACGATCCCAACAACTTGCTGCTGCCATTCATGGGCGACTGTGATGATGGGTGACGCGAGGACAATTGGACAGATATGAAACCAATCTACCTCGACCACTGTTCCACGACGCCAATCGACCCCAGTGTACTGGATGCGATGCTTCCTTTCCTGCGCGAGTCGTTCGGGAATCCGGGAACACCGCACGAGTTGGTGGGCGGAGTTGTGCAAAGGGCTGTACGTGAGGCCCGCGAAGCCGTCGCAGAACTAATCAACTGCCGGGCAAACGAATTGGTTTGGACCAGCGGTGCAACCGAATCCAACAACTTGGCAATTCTGGGGCTTGCCGAGAGTGTACCGCCTGCGAAACGGCACGTGATCACTCAAGTGACGGAACACTCATCGGTACTGGAACCGTGTCGGTACCTTCAGGAGCGCGGATGGGCAGTCACCTATCTGCCTGTCGATTGCTTTGGACAGATCAACGTTGACGAACTCACGGAGGCCATCAATGACGCCACAGCGATTGTATCAGTCATGTGGGGCAACAACGAAATCGGCACGCTTCAACCGGTAAAGGAGATCGCCGCTGTTTGCGCCGGTCGCGGCGTTGCCTTTCACTGCGATGCGGCTCAGGCGGGAGGGAAAGTGCCGATCGACGTAGAAGACGTTGCAGTGTCGATGCTGACGCTTTCGGCACACAAGTTTTACGGGCCGAAAGGGGTGGGGGCATTGTTTATTCGGGACTTGACCAAGAAAACGCCGCTGTCAGCTCGCGTCTTCGGTGGCGGCCAAGAAAAGGGAGTGAGGGCTGGCACTTTGAACGTTCCGTGCATTGTTGGCATGGGGGCCGCGTCTTCGTTGGCATCTTCGAACATCGATGCTTGGTCCCGTCACACTCACCACCTTCGCAGGCATTTTGAAGCGGCGCTATTCGAGCGGTTGAAGGACATTTCGGTCAACGGTAGCCAGCATGACCGGCTTCCACACATCAGCAACATCGCGTTTTTTGACACCGAGAATGAAGGGTTGCTCACGATGCTGCATGAACTCGTTGCGAGCACTGGTTCGGCATGTCATGTCGCTGATTTTGCCCCCAGTCATGTATTGGAAGCACTCTCGCTGTCCCGACCTACCGTGGACTGTTCGTTACGGTTCGGGTTCGGCAAGGACAACACAACAGAGGAAGTCGCCTTGGCGGCCGATCTGACTGTAGCGGCCGTAAACCGCTATCGTGCTGAAGCGTAATGCCACAGCTATAGCTGACAGATGAGGCAGCCTTCTTCCCTGCCCGGATCGTCGTCAAATTCCACGTCCGTTAGAATCTGGACCAACTTCGTCGCCTTCCTCTTCTTGCTCTTTTTATCCTTCCACTGGCGCTCGATCTCCGCCATCCGTTCTGGTTTCTCAAGCTCTTCAAGCGGCTCGTCGCCACACCAGTAGAATGCACTGCCGCCGCCGTCAATGTGTTCTGAATACTTTAACTGTTCGTGCTCATACGCCTTGGCCAGCTCAAAGAGTTCGGGATACGTTTGCTTGAGCCGTACCCATTCGATTTTCTGCTGGTAGAAGCAGAAGTAGCAACCGGACCGAGTTCTGCCCCAGTCTGTGTACTTTGGCAACCCCAATCCCGACTCCTCCAAGATGCGGATCACATCTTCATACACAATGCCATCTTCGCGGAACGGAAAGACAGTCTCTACGTTCGGCTTTGCACTGATGTAACCAGACCGGCTCTCGTCGGCACGAAGCGCGATGTAGTTCACAACTGGGTCATCGCCAATCCACTGTTCAAACGGCTTGAGCTTCAGATTCTTGGTGCACCATCGCCGCATGTTTGACGGAATCATCCCACGGTAAACTTTGAGCCAATGGTCGAATCCCTTCTTCGGATTGCTTTTCAGGATCGGTTTACCAAGGAGGGCTTCCAGCCGGTCGAGGTACTCGTAGGTCTCGTCGAGTTCCATAAAGGTGTCATGGAAGATGTACTCCATCTCGGGAACGCGGTCGCGCATGTAAATCGCCAGTGCTGCGCTATCCTTTCCACCGGAGAGGCTCAAGATGTGTCTAGCGTCTCGTGTTGCGGCGTTCCTCGTCATCACGCTTCCTTCGGCAGTTCGACTTCAGTTGGCGCAAGTTCCAAGATATTCAGCGCGATCGGCGGGCCTGACCCAAAGTTCGACGTGTAATCTGCCGCCAAATATACCCAAAGAAGTCTCGCGTCGATTTCCACGCGGGCACCCGTTCTTGGCAGCGACCGCGGCGACTCAACCGACGCCAACCATTCTTTATGTGCTTCGCCAATCTGCTGAATCTTGCGTCTGCGTGTGTGCAGCCCAGTCAACTGTCCTTCGAGCTTCTTAAGCTGATTGTTGGCCCCCTTGAGATCTTCAGGCGACAATCCGTCAGCTTCGACGGCAGCTTTCGCCGTTTCGATCGCGGCGACCAAATCAGCTTCTGGGTCATCAAGTGTCGCTTGGACGCGATCCGCGGACCTCACCAACGCGAGGATCGTGGATTTCGATAGGACGAAATGCTCTGTGTACTGCTCCTCGCCGGTCCGCTTATGAATCAGCTGCACTCCGTTGCGAACGACTTCAAGTTCACTCCATTTACCATCGTCTTTGGCGCAGCAGATCGCCACGGAACGCCAGCGAGCCATGGGAGGCTGCACAGGCATGCCGATTCGTGTGATATGGTTTGCGAAGGACTTTTGTAGTTCAAGCGCGTACGGCAAGGCCAAACGCGTTTTCCGGTCGTAATGCTCGGCTTCTAACCACTCGCCGCACTCACTGTATTTCTTCCAAATCGCTTTTTGGTGCGTCCAGTTGATTCGATAAACGCAGCCATCGTCCGGATGCAAGAAAGGTTGCGTGCACATCGACGCACTGTCTGGATCGTCATCAATCGGCTGCAACCGACCGTACTCGAAGAGAACGTATCGGTCGGCCGGAAAACTCCTGTTCGACTTTGGCGAGTACGCGAGATCGCACGCAGCATTCAAGACGATTAGAACTTCCTTCAAGGAACCTTCCCCGTCGCGGCGGAAAAACATGTCGCCTAGGCTCAGATGCAAGTCAGTACCTTCTTCGCCAGAGCGAGGG
>JALCBR010000053.1 GCA_028066245.1 Pirellulales bacterium
CGGTGTGCAAGGTCAGTAACCGCCCTCGTCTTGTCGGGTGAATCAGCTTTCCTTGCAGTGTGGCGAAGCTCAGATTCCCCAAGCCAACGCACGAGAAGAAGCTGGCATAGATAGCCAGGAAGGCAATCGGTAGCCACAGCGAACCTGCACCCACTCCCGTCAGCAACAACACGGCGAGCGTCAAAAAAGCAACGCCCATGCAGGTGGAGAACGCGAACAATGCGAACTTCTTCCGCGGCAATCCGGTCAACCGCCGCGCGAAGAGTAACGGCGGAATGCTCTGTCCTAATCGGTTGAGAACAGGCAGAAAACCGCGGAACGTCGACGCCCAAGCTCCTGGTGTGATCGCATCGAAAAACGCCGGCATGACGACGCTCTCGGTCTTGAAGATCCAACCGATGCGGAGCATGACGTGGTGCCCAGCAAGGCTAAGCAGATTGCGAGTTTCGTTCCGCTCGATGTAAGCGCGAGTCGACGAGGTCTCGTTAGCGGTTTTATTGTTGGGCTCATTCGCAGTGCGATCACGCGAAGTGTCAGTGGCGCCCGGCCCATCCTGCGTCGGCTGCGACAGAGCATTATCAACCGGCGAATCGACCGTGCCACAGGCGAGCGAAGCACTTGAGTCCTCAGCAGACTTCATGGCGTTTCGCTGGAGTGCCAAACCCGTTGGGAGCGAAGTGGATCAAAGATCGTCATGCTCTTCAGTATAGCCAAAGAGCGTTTGCTCGCTACCGCAGCGAACTGATGTCACGCAATGGCTGGAATGCACCCACAAGTTCTCCGCAGTCAAAGCTGTTCATAAAAGAACCGGAGCGACGAGAGAATCTTGTCGCTCCGGTCGGTTGACAGTCGATCAAAGATACGGGCAGTCACGCGGTGAATGACTGCCCGCCGATGCCAACACCAACGTTAAACATCAACAGCGACACTGGAACTTTCCAACCAAGGCTTCCAACTGGAATACTTGGGATTGGACAGCTTCACTCCCAGCATCGGGCTGCGCTTTGGCCGTACCGGTTCCTTGACCAACGCCATTCGAGCTTCTTGCGGTGTGCGACCACCTTTGCGAACATTGCATCGCACGCAACTGCAAACGACATTCTCCCAACTTGTGGGTCCACCACGGCTCTTGGGCATGACGTGGTCCAGACTCAACTCGCTGGTCGGGAATCGGCCGCCGCAGTACATGCAACGGTGCCCATCCCGGGCGAAGATGTTTCGCCGGCTAAAGCGCACCGTGCGTTTGGGAACACGGTCATACTCCAGCAACCGAACGACGCGCGGGACGCGAAACGCGAAGTTGACGGAGCGAATCCACTCACCGGTGATCGACTCGTCGTCCGCTGTGAGTTCACTCAACGTCAACCACGATTCGAAATCGTAGTTGGCGTATTGACCGTCATCATGATGAACGACCTCAGCCAAATCGCGAAACAACAAACAGATTGCACGCCGCAGTCCAACCACTTGAACTGCCATATAACAGCGATTCAAAACAAGAACGCTGTGGTGCAATGAAGATTGGCCATCGGTCGACATGTTGCACAAAGCCTCCACGGACCGCAGGCAGCGGCAAAACTCTGTGCTGCCCGGTCCGCTAATTCTAGTCAGCCGCCGGAAAAAGGGCCAGAAATTCCTGAGCGGCTTCGGCACACGACAATGTTGGGAAAAACGGTCTGCGGCCAAGTGAATGAAGTGACACCATCACCGCAAGAACGATGCGGTCGTCAGGTAGGGGACAAGCAAACCAGCTGACAGGTTCTCCGATTCTCGCAGGCTCACAGTGGGCAGTGTCATGCTCTTTCTGGTACGGAGCATGCATGCAACGCGCAAGATGTTGTGAGCGAGAAATTTATCGCGGTAGCAAACCAGCGAGTGGACGGCGACGTGACCATCCTGGAAAGTGCAACGGAAACTTCACGCCGCCTTCTCACGCGCAGATGTTGCCTCAGCTCTTGGCGAATGACCCGTGCTCCGCAGCCATTGCAGCAAGTTGTTCCAGCCCTTTACTCATGCTCAACGGTGGGTGATATCCCAAGTCGCGCCGAGCTGCGGAAATGTCAAAGTAATGTGACGTGCTAAGTTGCGCGACGAGGAACCGTGTTAACAACGGTTGCCGCCGGATGCGAAACATCTTGTACCCTGCTTCGAAGACACTTGCCGCTCGCCAGGCAACCCGGGCGGAGACAGGCGATTTGTGCAGATGGGCACCGAAGTAGCCAACCACTTCGCGGATCCAATCCCAGCAGTTGACGGGTTCATCTTGACTGATGAAGTACGCTTTGCCGCAGGCAGGCGCTCCGGCGACGAGCGAATCGAGCGCTGCCAGGTGGGCGGCAGCGGCATTGTCAATGTGCGTCGCGTCGATCAGGTTCTTACCTTGGCCAATCTGCCGCAACTTGCCTGCGGCGGCGCGGCGGACGAGTTCCGGTACAAGTTGCAGATCGCCAGGCCCCCAAATCAAATGTGGGCGCAGTGCGCATGTGAGCAGCTGCTCATCGTTGGCTGCCAGCACAGCCTGTTCCGCAATTGCTTTGGAACGAGGGTACGCGCACAGCCATCGCCGCGGATAAGGCGCTGTCTCATTGACATTGCTTTGGTCGTCACCATCGAACGTTACACTCGGGCTGCTGGTGAATACCAGCTTGCTCACACCTTGCCGGCGACATGCGTCGATCACGTTTTCCGTGCCAACGACGTTGGTTTCATAGTACGGTCGCCACGATCCCCAAATGCCAGTGAGGCCTGCAACATGGATCACGGCATCCACACCCGCGCAAGCCTGCAAGACTTGCTGGGCATCGCGGACGTCCAGCGAGACCGGTTCGATCCCCTCAGAGGCTGCGATTGCCTGCCGTCGATATCCGGCTTTGACGTGATGTCCCCGCTGCTTCAGCGCCTGTGCCACGGCATTTCCTAGAAAGCCGTTCGCTCCTGTGACAAGCACGTGCGCATGTGAACTACTGGAAGGTGGCGTAGCGTCTGTGGATTCCGCGAATGAGATCACTGGTCGTGAGAGAGCGCCGAGAGTTGAACAATTGTCAAAGGCTCTCATTCTCGCATATCGCAAGGCGATTGTTAGTGGGTCTGAGAATCTGGGACGTGCTCGGTGCTGAAGGCCACAAAATCCGTGGTGCGTGTGGCAGGTTTGAACAACAAAAAAACTCCCTTCAGCAAGACGCCGAAGGGAGTTCGATTTTGCAACACTCAGTTCATTGACGAGCTAGCTGATCAGGAGATCGATGTCGAAGCCTAGCTCGTCAGTTTCGACAAGGGGAACCCACCACCTTTCCAGAATGCGAGCGTCCTGCTGTGTTGTGCAGAACCCAGCTCTGATCCGGAAGGTCTGTTCGTCCCACGTATCACGGATTTCCGCGCACGCGTCTTGAATTTCCCTCGGCGCAGGATCGCGCCGGCAGGGACGTCCCAGCTTCTTCATAGATCTTCTCCTGTTCCTGACATGAGCAACGGCTTACGAACTGCGCCGCCCAAAGAGTCTGTTCCGCGGGGCATTATGCCAGCATGATTGCTGGAACACCAGAGAAATCCCGGCTGGGCGCTTTGTGAAAAATGGAACAGGCGCACACCCCTCTGGGGACCGGTTGGTAGCACCGATTCCAAGCATAGGTGCTGATCGACATTGACGGTGATGCCGCCATTTCCTTAGCGTTCACGCAGCAATCACTGTTGATCCATCCACGCCAGGATAATCACCACCATGATCGGCCAGGCAATTTGCTGCCGTGCTTCTTGCCTGCTGGTAACACTGGCTATCGGTTTCGCGGGCTGTGCGCAGTCTGTAGATTCCGTTCTTGGTGAATCCGGCGTGGGCAAGCGTGTTGAAGACCTTGCCATCTTCTACTGGGATACACCAGAGTATCGCGCATATACCCGAACTTTCTCGATAACGTTTGACGAAGCGCGAGAGCGCATACGACAGCAAGGGCACTTCGCCTTCGATCATTTCGTTGTCGTTGACCGCAGCTACGTCTTCACGTTGGGTCCTGACAAACTGGCGCGGATTCCGTTGAGTGGGTATTACGTGAACGGTGATACGGGCGAGGTTATTGCACAAAATGGCCTGCCAACGCTCTCCTTCACCGATTTCAAGAAACGCTGGGGTGACAGAGAGTTAGAGTCACGCCCAAGATAACGGGCGAATAGAACTCATCTCCTTCTTGCTGAAGCAAGGCGCGTTCTTTGTCTTCCGCATGCGGCCGATTCAAGGGAATTTACAGAAGTTGGCGCAGTCTGTGGTTGCGCCACCCTTGCGAATCGCCGCGAATCTCGTCAGGCTAGTGGCACCACTCACTCAAAGACCTCTCGACAGTCATTCTCGTGGGAATCCTCATGTCCGAATACTTCCGCCAGAAATCCGATTGCAAACATGTCAACCCTTTGCCTGGCTTTGACTTGTTCACCACGCACGGCGAACAGATGATGCTCTCGTATGTGGAATTGCAGCCAGGTGCGGAAGTTCCCTTGCACGATCACCCCCACGAACAAGTGGGCATCGTCATCAAAGGCGGCGGCGAATTCACCATCGGCGATGAAACGCGGACCATCGGGCCCGGAGACATGTGGGTGATCCCCGGAGGCGTCAAACATCGCCTGCTGGTGGGCGATGAACCTTCCATCTTCCTCGACGTGTTTCATCCCATCCGGGAAGATTATACCTGATCCCAACGGCCGATCCCTCTGAAATGTCTGACGATGCACAAACTCCACCGCGCGTCTACCTGGTGGGAGCGGGTCCCGGTGATCCGTCTGCCATTACGCTTCGAGCGGTCGCCTGCCTAGGGAAAGCGGACCTGGTTCTGTATGACTACCTGGTCAATCCTCGTGTCTTAGACCACGCTGCGGCCGATGCGGAACTTGTCTGCCTGGGGCGGCATGGCAAGGGCCGAATCATGCGGCCGGACGAAGTGACCCAGCGGATGGTTTCCGCATCGCAGTCGGGAAAAACGGTCGTGCGGCTCAAGTGCGGAGACCCGTTCATTTTTGCGCGCGGCGGAGAGGAAGTTGAAGCACTCTCCGCGGCAGGGATTCCGTTTGAAGTTGTTGGGGGGATGACCGCTGCACTCGCGGCCGGAAGTTACGCCGGGGTTCCGCTGACGCACCGCAAGCACGCTTCAGCCGTGGCGTTGGTGACCGGCCATCAAGGCACGGAGAGCATGCCGTTGGACTTTGCCGCGTTGGCGAAGTTTCCCGGTACCTTAGTCTGCTATATGGGGGTCACCACGTCCCGCACTTGGACGTCGGCGTTGATCGATGCCGGTCGCAATCCTGATGAGCCGGCGGCCATCATCCGGCGGTGTTCGTGGCCGGATCAATCTCTCATTCGCTGCTCACTCCGAACAGTCGCGGAGGAAATCGAGCGGCGGAAACTGCGGCCGCCCGTGACCGTGATCTTGGGCGACGTGGTAAAAGAAGCTGAAGCGGTAAACTGGTTTGCGGACCGGCCAATGTTTGGGCAAACGGTGTTGGTCACGCGGTCTACTCATCAAGCCGGAGCATTGGCCGAGTTGTTGGAAGAACAAGGCGCTGGCGTGTTGACGCAGCCGGCGATCGAGATCGCGCAACCGGATGACTGGACGCACGTTGATCAGGCCATTGGCGAGCAGGTTTCGCGTCCATTTGACTGGATCGTGTTTTCCAGCGCCAACGGCGTCCAACATTTCTTGAAGCGGTTAAGTGCGACGGGACGCGACGTCAGGGCTCTCGCCCGTTCGCAACTCGCCGTGATTGGTTCGGCCACCGCAATGGCACTGGCGCGATATCACTTGCAAGCTGACCTGACTCCCGACGAGTTCCGTGCCGAAGCCCTAGCCGAAGCCTTGGCCAAAGGTGCAAACGGGAAACGGTTTCTGCTGATCCGAGCCAGCCGCGGGCGCGACGTGCTGGCCAAAGCATTGCAATCCGCAGGTGGAGAACTTGCCGAGATCGTCGTCTATGAAAGCCGGGACGTGGCGCAGCCGGACGATGCGGTTGTCTCCGCACTCGGCGAGGGCAAGATTGATTGGGTAACCGTGACTAGCTCGGCGATCGCACGAAATCTGGTGGTGATGTTCGGTGACTCACTCAGGAAGGCTCGGTTGGCAAGCATTAGCCCCATCACAACGTCAACGTTGCGCGATTTAGGATTTGACGTCGCGGCGGAAGCGGACGAGTACACCATGCCAGGGCTGGTCGAGGCGATGTGTGCCGCAGAAGCGCAGAGTCGCTGAGCACCGCGCGAGGGCGATGTGTTCCCGACCGTCAATCGTGGTCGCTTTCCCAAGGATTGGTCCAATCGCCCCACCGATCCAGGTAATGCCGGTAGGCTGGTGTTGTCATGGCTGCCGTTTCAATCCATTTGCGGGTTTGGGCGACAAGTTCGTGTTCGCGGTCCAAGTCGATCTCGCCGAGCAAGACTCGGCTTCGTAAGAAAACAAAGTACGTATCCAGCACGTCGCAGCAGCAGTAGCCGTTGATGTCGGCAAGTTGCCCGGCATCATACATGTCTTGCACCATTGCCCCTTGGACATCCATCTTGCCAGGCTTGCCGAGCAGGTTGGCCGCCAAATTCAAACCTCCAGAGAAGCGGGTGGCGCCAAAGTTCGTCAGCAACTCTTGCAGATCAATGTGCGAACCAAGATTGAAACGGTTCCGGTGCTGCTGATAAGAAACGTCCTTCACGTTGAACCAGCCGGGAATGCTAAGCCCGAAACGGAATGCCGCCAATTCCAACAACGGCAAGTCAAAGGTCCGCCCGTTGAAACTGACGAGCGCCGGATGTTCGTAGGCCTCCCAACCTCGCCAGAAGTTCTCCGCGATCACATGCGGACGAAACTCAGGTTCATCTAAGACCACCAGATCCAGCATTTGAAAATCGGCTGCCACCTTGGCGATGGCGATCGAAATGGGCAGCTGGTAGGTGTAGGGAATGAAATCGTTGCCGTATTCCTGTATCAATTCTGCCCGGTAGCGGGCGACGGCTTCGTCCGCGGGCAGCTTCAAGTCCGGATACTTCAATCGTGAAACCAACTCACCATCGGCAACGCTCTCCGCATCAAAGACCAGATAACGAGGTTTCTTCACAGGTCAACTCAGTGTCTTGACGGAATACCCCTGCACTCTCTTCCGGTGACTCCCAAACTGTTCAAGGCCCTGCCGTATCCGACCATTTGCCTCGGCCGTTGGCAAGCGCAGCCTTTATCTCATGCTGCCACCAGGGTGAGTAAGTCGGCTAGGCCGCTACTCATCGGATAAGGGGACGAGCGCTGAAATGGCCTTCCCTCGCCGTCACTTACCGTTTCTTTGCGTATAACTTGCAAAACCGTCAAACTCGTTAGCTGACCGAGGAACGGAAAACACGGAGTTCGCATCAATTCGTGGATTCGGTTGCTCAGTTTAAGTAGCCTGGGATCTATCAGCTCTCATTCCTAACTGGCGTTCACCCCAATCGATCCCCATCCAACCCGAGTTCGATGCGATGAAAGCGCGCTCCGCGGCCTGTTGTTTGATCGTCACCGTCGTTCTTACCTCGACAGCTGGCTGTGGCATCTCCACGCAGAACGATCGCGAGATGCAGCGCGCCGATCCGACCTATGTCACCTCCGCATTTGATCCAGGCACGGTGGAAACATTTGAAGGCCAGATCGTCGGCCTGGAGCGAGTCAACATTGACCCCCGGGAAGGAAAGGAACGGCCGGCACTCATCATTCGATTTATTGGCAATGGAGAGTTTCCCAAGGTCTACCTGGGGCCCGCTGACTTCATGAATAGCCAATCCTTGGACACTCGCATCATGGCCTACGCTGAGGTCACTGCATCCCGTGTTAATTTTCCAGGCGTTGAGTTCATCGCCAGCGAGATCAAAATCGGCGATAAGAACGTCGTCCTGCGCGATGGCCTTGGCACCCCGTATTGGCGAGAGCAAGGCCCCAGTGATCAGTCTGAATACGGCGGCATTCGCATTCCACGAATTTCAAATGCAGACGACCGCAGCGCAAACTTGTCATCCTGATTAGAAGCCTGACAGGCACTTGCTGGGATGCGTTGGTTGCGCCGTCAACTCAGCCACCACAACAACAGCCACGCGGTGACGGCTGCCAATCCCAACAGAATGGGAAGCAGGTAATTCCATTGAACATGCTGTGTTTGCTCCTCGATCGGCGGCAGTTCTTCCGCCTGCGGTTCACGATTCGCCGATTCCAGTTGTTGCCGACTTGTGCCTAACAGCGCCGCGGCGTATTCAAAGTCATCGTCCAACTCCTGGCGAGGATGCTCCGGCATGTTAGCATCCAACAGCAACTGTTCGACTCGCTCACTGCCGTACTCCCGTTCCAGCCGCCTGAGAAACTGCTGGAAGTCTTCGCATTCCACGGCTTCGGCGAACGAACGGTACTTGTTGATCAAATGGCCTGCATTGTGTGCCAAGATCTTCTTTCGACAGTACGCAGCGATGGGGTTCCATCCCAGTCGGCGTGCGTCCACTCCTGCTAAGACCAACAGCTTGTCGCGGTCTTTTTTGCGGTTGCGGATCTCACAGGCGCGCGCCAATCGCAACCGCAATAACATCCGTTCTTTAGTCCGGGCGAGCGTGTCCGTCATTTGCGGTGCGTCATAGTGGGTATACCCCTGACTGCCAATCTTGCTCGCCCGCTCGCGTCTACACTTGGTTGGAAGCGCGAACATTTCCTAAGCGAGGTCAGCTGCAACCTCTGGCTCATACACTAGGCCGGGCGATCGTTCCTCGCAATCGGAATTTCTAAGCCCACTCTGTTGAAGGTGACCAAGCGCGAGATGCATCCGGCCGTTGTTCGATTGCCGTTGTGTCTTTCAGGTATGCCACCTAACAAGACCGCTCGTCCCGCGCTGGGATCTTCATAATTCGCTTGCGACGCGCCAAGCCACTGGTCTTTTGTTGCGAGAATCCATGACGCGCGTTAGCGTGGACAAGTGCCACGTCTTTGCCTCGATAGCAGTTCTCCATGCCTGAAGACTTCGATCCGTACTACCGCTGGCTGGGAATCTCCCTTGAGGAGCAGCCTCCGAGTCACTACCGGCTGTTGGGTGTTAAGCCGTTCGAGGCGGATGCCGAGGTCATCAACAACGCCGCGGATCGGCAGATGAGCTATGTGCGGACGTTCCAGATGAGCGGACGAGGCAAGTTTGCCGAAGAGATTCTCAGCGAGATCACCGCGGCCAAGGTTTGTTTGCTCTCGGAGCCGCAGAAGGCTGAATATGACCTCCGCTTGAAGGAAGCGCTGGACGCAGCGCAGCTCGTATCCGGAAGAGCAACGTCTGAAGACACCGGTCCCATGACCGCGCCGCCAGATGCCCCCGTTGAAGCGCCTCCACCGCAGATTGCGGTCAATGTCTCGTCTATCAAGCCGGGCAGCCACCGTGTAGCCAGAGATCAACCTCCCAAACGATCCTGGCAACGAACGTCGACGATTGCCGCGATCACCGTGGTGTTTGTGTTGCTGTTAATTAATGGAGCCATCTGGGCCTATCAGCGGTTTTTCCAGGATCGCGAAGTCTCAGCCAAGAGCGCGAACGCCGGTGACTCGGTCACGCCTGGCATTCCCGCGGTCGCACTCGCTGAAATGCCTGCTGGCGAGAACCTGCTGGCCGGCTTGGATTTGGAAACCGCAACCGTGCGGGGGGAATGGATTCGCGATCTCGATTCCACTGATGGAGTCACAATTGTCTCTGACAGGACGGCTTACGCGACTATTCACTTAGCTCAGCAGTTGTCGAACAATTACATGCTGGCGTTGGCCATCCGCCGCATCAGCGGAGGAGAAGCCCTGGCGATCACGCTGCCGGTGGGAGACGCGCGGTGCAGCATTGTTTTGAATGGTGGCCGCAACACGTCCTCAGGCATTGAACTCCTGCGCGGCGCCAAATTCAACGATAGCGACAACCCGACGACCCGTCCCGGGCGTGTGTTGGCCACAGATTGTAACGTGATTGTGCATTGCCACGTCACGCCGGAATCCGTGCGGGTGGAATGCAACGGGCAGACGGTGATCGATTGGACCGGCAGCGCCGCACACTTTGCCGTGCCGCACTATTGGGACACACCGCGGAAAGACGGTATCTTGCTAGGAACCCACCGCTCAGCGTTTCGCATCGAGAATGTCGTCATTGTCCGAGGGGACTAGGCGTGCGACGCTTCTTTGAACACAGAGCTCGGTTGACAACACACACGGAGAGTGGCGCAGGTAAAGGCGATCAATTTCGCAAAAAAACATCTAGCACTCAATTGATTCTCGCGCCACATGCCGCACGTTGCTTTTGTACCGTTGACCGGATTGCGTGTGGGAACGGACGAAGTTCGCGAGTTGGGGATGACGCTGCCGGGCTTGAAGACCAGGGTAGGCGCATTGACGGAACTGCCGGCTTTGGGATTATTGACGCTGGCTGGCATGACACCGGAAACGTGGACGAGCAGCTACCACCCAGCTGCCGACTGGGACGAATCACTGGTCGAAGAGGTTTTCGAGACCGAACCGGCGTTGGTTGCCATCTCTGCTTTGACCGCGTCAATTGACGAGGCTTACCGTATAAGCGCAGCGTTTCGCGCGCGGAAGACCGCGGTGGTCATCGGCGGATTGCATGCCACGGTATGCGCGGAAGAAGCCGCACAACATGCTGATGCGGTCGTTGTTGGCGACGGTGAATCGGTATGGCATGACGTGCTAGCGGATATCGAGCGGAAATCTCTGAGGCGGATCTATCGTGGGACAGGGCCTTTTGACTTGGCACAAGCGCCGCTCCCACGGTTCGATCTCCTGGGCGAACGTGCTCCTGCTCGCTGGACGCTGCAAACGGAGCGCGGCTGCCCTTTTGCGTGCGATTTCTGTGGAGCGAGCCGGCTGTTGGGCCCGTTCCGAGAGAAGCCAATCGAACGGATCCGCGCGGAGCTAGTAGAGATCAATCGCTATTCGCAACGTCCCTGGCTGGAGCTAGCGGATGACAACACCTTCGCCGGTGGCCGCGATGTGGACGAACTCCTGACCACGCTGGGTGACTCCGGAGCCCGCTACTTCACCGAAGTTGATTGGCGAATCGGCGAACGGCCTGATGTGCTCCAACGCCTGGCGGAATCGGGTTGCGTGCAAGTGCTAATTGGCGTCGAATCGCTTGAGTTTCGCTATCCCGGCATGGGTGCAAAACAGGGCCAAACCGAGCGGATGATGGATGCAATCCGCGCCATTCAGGAGGCCGGCGTTGTCGTCAACGGATGTTTCATCGTCGGCGCGGATGGTGAGACGGACGCCTCTCTCGATCACTTGACTCGGTTCATTTTGGAAAGTCCTCTAGCGGAAGTGCAGATCACGCTGCAAACGCCCTTCCCCGGCACAGGGCTCTTTGAGCGTCTCAAGCATCGGGGACGACTGCTCGCGGACCGAGGCTGGTCACATTACACTCTGTTCGATGTTACATATCATCCAAAACCACTGACAGTTGAACAACTGGAATCCGGATTTCGCCGGGTGCTGGCCAGCGTGTTCGCCAAGCCGGAGGTAGAGCGGCGCTCGGCTTTACGAAAAGACATCTGGCGCCGCCATTCAACCTCTTAATGGCACATGCAAATCTCCACGCTCATCTCGTTCCTGTTCGGGAATCGTCAGGCTATCCTCACGGCGGCCAATGCGCGGGGAACGTTCTGGCTGGGATTACTGTTTGTCACTTCAGCCGGCTTCGCCCGGGAATACGACGCGGAAGATCTCACCCGCGAGCCGTGGTATGTGCTGTTGCCGTTGTTCGCGTCGCTGGGGACTTCGCTTCTGTTGTTTCTGTTGCTGTGTCTGGCGTACTCGCCGCTTCGCCCTCCTAATGAGCCGCCCGTCGTGCCGTTTTGGACACGCTCCTCCATACCATTTCGGCGGCGGTATGGCGCATTCCTGGGAATGTACTGGCTGACAGCTCCGATGGCCTGGCTGTATGCGATCCCCGTTGAGCGATTCTTAACGCCAGTTCAGGCGGTGGGGGTAAATCTTTCCCTGCTAGGAATCGTCTCGCTATGGCGGGTCCTCTTGATGACGCGGATTGTCTCCGTGATCTTTTCCCGGTCGATCGTGGCCTCGTTCTTTGTCGTAATGTTTTTTGCGGATAACGTCGTGCTCTTTCTTGGTGGATGTGCGCCGGTGCCATTGCTCAATGTGATGGGCGGCATCCGCTTGACGGAGAGCGAAACGCTTATGGCGAGTGTGACTTTCGGCGTGGTGATGCTGGCCCTTTTTACTTGGCCGTTATGGTTAGTCGGGGCATTCATCGCCAGCCTGCGTATGTATCGGGGTACGCGATGCAGTTGGGAGGAGGTTCTTACTACAGAACATGCATCTTCCATTACCCAACCGCTTTGGGTGTTGGCAGCGGCAGCTTTTTTGATTTGGGCGGCCATTCTGCCGTTCACGCAGGGGGAGCAGCGGAACCGCTGGTATGTGGAGGATGAACTTCAGTTCGGCAATTTCAAAACAGCGATCACGTACATGTCACGGCGAAAGCGAGGCGACTTTCCCCCACACTGGGACCCACCGCCACATTTGAGTTATGGTGCGCACGAGCCGCCGCTGATCCATGTCTTTCTATACTCCGCTACGCAGCCGGACGTGGCCCCTTGGGTACAAGATATCTTTCGCCAGAAGTTGGAACTGCAAGCCGATGCCAATGCCCGCGTCTATTACCAGAACGCGATCCAACTGAACACGCTTGATGACAAGCAGTTGGAACAATATGTCCTCTTGTTGGAAGCCAATTCCTACGGTCGACAAATGGCCACCTACCACAAGTACGAAATCAACATCACTCTCGATGGTCTACAATTCAATGGTGAGCTGATTGAACTCTCCATGGAACGTCGCTCGCTTCTGCAGAGAATCCTGGACATAGTTCCTGCTCAGGAGGAGCCAGTGGCCGGTCCAGGTTTGGACTTCTAGAGTGTCTTTATATCAGCTAGCGATTGGACGAAGTCTGCGCCGGCTATATGAATCCCTGCGGGTTCACTGCGTTTGGCGTCGCCACGCGGGAAACGCTTCAACTCACTCAGCCGCTACTTCGGTCCCAACAACTCATCCACCGCGCGCCCCACATCTTCCTGTCGCATCAAGCTTTCACCAACGAGAATGGCGTTGACACCGGCGGATTGCAGCCGTTGGACGTCCGCGTGCGTACGGATGCCGCTCTCGCTGACCAACAGGCAGTCAGTGGGAATCAACTCACGGACGCGGAGCGTGTGCTCCAAATCAGTTTCAAACGTGGCGAGATTGCGATTGTTAACGCCAATTAGCGTGGCCCCCGCTTCCAGCACGCGGTCCAAGTTCGCTGGTTCATAGAACTCCACCAAAGGACACAACCCTAAATCAATCGCCGCGTTGTACAGTTTCCGCAAGTTGCAGTCGTCCAAGCACTCAGCGATTAAAAGCACCGCGTCCGCGCCGGCAACCTTTGCTTCCCAAAGCTGATACTCATCCAGGATGAAGTCTTTTCGCAAGAGAGGCACCGTCACGTTGTGGCGAATCTTTTCCAAGTAGTCCAAATGTCCTTGGAAGAAGTGCTCATCCGTCAGCACGCTAACACAAGCAGCGCCGTGACGAATGTACGTGGCGGCGATGGCGACTGGATCAAAGTCCGCACGGATCAATCCCGCGGAGGGGCTGGCTTTTTTAACTTCGGCGATGAGCCGGATTTCGCCGGGCTTGTTGAGCGCGGCAAAGAAATCCCGTTTGGGGCCAGTGGCAGCGACATTCTCGGCTTGCCTGCGAAGCTCGTCAGGGAGGACTCGCTCTTTGGCAGTGGCGATCTCCGTCCGTTTGTGAGCGACAATCGTGGTTAGCACATCCGTCATAATCGTTGTCACGTCGAACTTGGACAAAGGCGTACGCCCGAGGGCAGTTAGCGCCCGATGATGATTGTGGCGCGAGACGAGGGAGCCACAACTTAGGAAATCGTTTCAGAACCGCGCTTTGGGTCTCTGCTGGTTGATCCCAGCCAGTTTGCTCGCACCAAGAGTGCGACCTAGACTTTGCTTGAATAACCGCGCCACCCGCGCGGCGCACTTTCGCGCCTGCCTCCTTGGAGCCTCCCCGTTATGGTGCAGAACAACCCCACCAGTTTCCCAGAAGCCGCCACGGATTTTGTTGATCGCCGTCAATCCAGCGGTCAATCTGCGCCGCCGGCTTATGAACGTCGCCAATTTGGCAACACCTACGATAATCTCACACCTGACGCCCGGGAACTGGCGCTGGCAATTGATTCGTACAAACTGCGGAATCATCGACGCTTTGTCACGTATGAAGAGATGCTGTTCGTCGTTAAGTCGCTGGGATACGCCAAGGTGACGGAAGAAGCCACGGCGTAAAGTCAAACTGCGTCCGCTGGTTTTTTGAAGTGGCGAAGAGGTCATCGCTCACCCAGCAGCAACGGCTCAACCAGCCGCTGTAGGAGCAGCAAGCCCACCAGGTTGTCCTCCTCATCGACAACTTTAGCCAATGTTTCACCCGCCGCGTGCATCTTCATGAGCGCGTTGAGGTGCAGCTCAGTCGCGGAGATTGCCAACAGCGGGCGGACTTCCCGCAGTTCGACGTCTGGCCCAAGCTTAACATCCGCCACGCGCAAGTAGCCGACCAGGCTCCTCTGCCGGGCTGCGTCTTCTACCGGAAGGACGGGGGACCGTTGTCTTCGCGCCAGTCTCAAAACGTCCTCTTTTGCCATGCCCAACTGCGCCCTAGCCATGCGTTGCGGCGGTAAGGCGAAATCCATGACGGATTCTCCAGCGGCGGAGAACAGTCCCTGGGCGAGTTGCCGCTGAGCCGGTGTGAGTACGCCAACTTCGCGGCCTTCGTCGAGCGCGGATTGTAGTTCGCGGCGGGCCAGGCGAAGTTGCACCTGTTGGTGTGATTCGCCCATCACGAGTTCCAGCAATTTGCTGAAACCCCACAGCACGGCGCTAAAGGGAGCAAACAGCACTCCGCACCCCAGAAACAACGGACCGCCGCGCCGCAAAAACCGATACGGTGCCTGGAAGAACAGCTTCTTGGGAAGCAGTTCGCCATAGATGAAGATCACTGGCGAGAGGACCAACGGCGCTACGAACTCCATCGCGGATGACCATTCAAGCGCATGCACGCCGATGACAATTGCCAGCGAGGTCACGTAGTTGGCCACGTTGTTTCCGACCAGGGACGTCGCCACGAAGAGCGCCGGACGGTTGATCATCCACCACAATCCTTTGGCGATCCGGTCTCCTTCCAACGCGTCCAACACCAGGCGAATCCGTGTCACCCGGTAGAAGCCGGTCTCGCTACCGCTGAAGAACGCGCTCAAGCCCAAGCCCAACAGCCAGAGGATGACAGCCCAAGTCATTCTTGGTCTCCCCCGGCGGATTTCGCCTGTAGCGTGACCCGAACGGTCAGTTGGCCGCGGAACGGATTCTCAAGCACTTCAAATCGCAGTCCATTCCAGGTGCAGATGTCACCCAAGCGGGGCATACGCTGCAGTTGACTTTGAATGGCTCCGGCGACCGTGACACTCTTGCTCGCCTGATAGGTGACGCCGAGCGTTTTGGCCAGCCGGCGGAGCCGCGTCATTCCCGACACCTGCCAAACCTCTGGGGCGACCTCCGAGATCGCGGCGCGATCAGAGATGCTGTCCGCCTTCCCGCTCGATCCGCTAAACACTGCGTCAAGAATGTCATCATGCGTTAGGACGCCCAAAGATTCACCGTGCTCATTGACGACCACAATCACCCGGCGATCACTGAGGCGCAGTTCTTCCAATGCGGCAGCCGCGTTTGCTGACCAGGGTAAATACTTCACTTTCTCGGCGTAGCGGTCTAGGCGTTCATCCGGGATCTCCGGCAAGTGAGCCAAAGGAACCGCGGCGGCGATCTCATCCGAGTCCGGCTCGCTCAAGAACAGGTATCCGTTCCCTGGCGGTACGGACTCGAGGTCACTCAAGGAAACCGGCGGAGATTTAGTGGTCACCTGCATTCGCGGCTGCATGATCTCTTCCACGCTCAGCTCCGAGAGTGACAGAATGTTCTGCAACGCCAACTCTTCGTGTTGCATCAACTCCGTGTCATCGGACATCTGTACAGCACGTTCCAAATCCTGCACCTGCAGGTACGGCTCCGGACGGAAACGCGGCATCAACAGGCGAATGGAGTACGCGTTGATTGAGCGAAACAACGGAGCCAGCGGATCAACTACTCGCACGGAGGCCGCCAGCGGAACAGCCACGAAACGCGCCAGCATTCGCGCATGCAAGACGGCCACGCTTTTGGGCAACATCTCACCGAGGATGATGATGGCCAGCAAAGAACTCAGGGTGACCGTTCCCGCCAGCACTCCGTGACCGTGGTTCTGCAAATAGATGCTAAAGACCGAGGCGATCGTAAAATACGAGATGTTGATCACCAGGTTCCAAAACAGCACCGCCGTCAGCAGCCGATCCGCGTTCTTGAGTAACGCCGCGGCGATCTGCTCTGTGCCCCCACCGGATTCAAACGAAGCCCGATCGCGAGGGCTAAGATAGAATAGCGCCGCTTCGCTGGCAGAGAAGAAGGCCGATGCGCAGAGCAAAACTCCCATTGAGATCAGCCACGGCGCGAATTCCAGAAGCGAGTCCACCGAGCAAAGGAGTGCGTTGCGAAGATTGTTCTGTGTGGGGTGGGTTCGCGCAGGAAGGATGAACGTCCGTCCGGCGCAGAGAACCAATGCGCAAGTTTAGCATATGCGCAAAGGTCACCGACACAGGGATCGGTCCATTCCGCGCGGTGGATTCTGGCGAACATCGTCGCTAACTCAGAGTTTCGCGGCGGATTAGCTGCTGGCCGAACGAACGCTGTTAAGTCCATCCTCTGTGGAGCCTGCGCGGCACGCCTTCACGCGTACGGGCGAAATTGACATTGGTCAAATGGGGAGGGTGTTTTCGGCCTCCCTGCGCGCTGCCGAGCGCCATAGGAGGTTGACGGTTAACATGCTGCTGAACGTAACGTCAAGGTTGTCGGTGATGTTTTCGGTCCCGTTGGTGGTCCATTGCATGGGCGTGAAGCGTTTGCGCCACCCCCTGGAGGCAGGAAAAATTTGACTAATGACAATTTCGCCCGTACGCCTGACAGCAGGGCGCGCGAGAAATGCCGCGGCGATTCAATCTCGCCCCCGCGAAGCGATCAGGCTGCCGACAAACAGAACACCCACCAAGGAAATGCTCTCGCCGCCAGAATATTGAAGCAGCAGCAGATTGTTACTGCACTTGCACTCAACCGCCGTGGTCAGTCATCACCGGTTGAGTGTTTGCCGATCGCGACGTCGAATTCTGACAGGGCGGGAATTAACATCGCCACCGCCGCAAAGCCATAGGTCAACACAACCACCAGGAACGCGCCCATCGTGGATTTCAGCGTGTAGCTCGTGATTGCATAAAACGTGGCAAACGGGCACAAAAGTGAAGCCAGCGTGATAGCCGGACTGGGGTTGCGATACCCCCAGGCGACAAACAGCGCGATGCCGCCGCCGGCCATGAACGCGGAGAACGGAATCAACTGCACCATGAACGAGCCGGATGAACCACCGAAGGCAATCATGATGCGCAGGCAGGTCGCCACGCCCACAGCCAGAAAGAACACCGAACCCAGGCTGACGGCAATTGCCGTACGCGAGTTGAGATAGGTCATTCCCGCATGCAGCCCTAGCATGGCAACAAAAAAGTTCATCACTGCCAAACCGAGGATCAGGAAGATCAGGCTTTCAAAGCCGATCGCGCCGAGACCCCACAAGAAAACGCACAGCGCCATCGGTAGCAGCAGGATTTCTTTGACGTTGTAAAAGACGCCTCCTAGCTTGCCAAAGATGAATTCGGTGGGCCGCAGGTCGGTCACCAGCAAGATATCCAGCGCTTTCGCGTCTCGCTCCGACGTAATAGACGTCACGGCCTGGGCGTTGACCAGGATCAGGCTCAGCACGAACAGCGGAGCAACAGCCAGGGTACCTTCCACTTGGGCGAGAGTCCGGCCGAACGCGTCCGGAGAATGCAATGAGTACACCGCGACAAAACTCAGCGCCGCCAACACCCAATACACGCCCCGGATCAGCAGCACCTTGCGACCGTACGCCCAAGTGCAGATCTCTCGCCACAACAGCGGGTTATCCCACATCCGGCGGCTCTTGCGGGTGACGTCATCGTGCACGCTGCCGGGGATCTCGTCCCGTGCGCGGTTCTCGTCCTCTTTCCGCTGCTGCGGTTGGAGCTCTCGCGACGGATTCCAGATGCGAACTCGCCAGATAGCCAGCCCATTGAGCGCCAGGAACGCGCCAACAGAGAACAACAAGAACCCGTTGACCGGATCCGTCAACGTCCATCCCGCGGCGGAGACTTGCGATTGTGCCGCGGCGTCAATGGCCATCGCAGGGTTCATCACAATCGCCCAGCTTTGCCAGGCATCGTTTCCAAAGGCCCCCACAACCCACCAGGCTGCCATCCACAAGACGATGACGAGCGCAGTCAGCGAAACCGCCTGAAATGTCTTGTCTCGCCACAGCGCGATGACCGAGCCCAAGCTGCCGGCAGCCAGTGCCGTCATGAGCGTGACCGCAAACACGCGCAGTACCTGCGCAGGCGCGATCCCGCCAAAGAGCAAGCACAACATAAAGAGTGGGAACGCCGCGGCGAGCAACACCAACGTGTTGAGCAAACTGGCGAACATTTTTCCCAGCACTAATTCACTGTTGGTGAGCCGAGTCATCAACAGCAAGATCAGCGTTCGCCGATCCTTCTCGTGTGCAACGGCGCTGGCCGTCGCCAAGGCGGAAAAGAACAGCACAATCGTGAACTGGAGAAACGCCAGCACGGGGAACAGCATCGCCCCAAAACGGGCGAAGTCTCCCACGTTGCGAATCTCCTGAGTGCCGGTCATGACCAGCCAGGCTGTGCAGACCAGCACCCACAACGTCGCCACGTATGTGGTCCGAGCCACGAAATGTCGCGGACGGCGAGGGGCCGTGACGGCTTCACGCTGAAAAACGGGACCGACGAGCAACGCGGGAACCTACGGTGTTGGGACGAAAAATGCGGAACTTACTGAGTTTCACCAGCGTGACCGCCGTTGCCTAGTAGGAATCCCCGACAAGCAGCAGCGCCACTCCCCAAACGCAACCCCTGGTATCGAACAGTCGGGCATTTCCGGCGACAACACCCAAAGGCGGAGATCGATGTTGCTTCTACGCTTTCATGCCGTTTCGGTTCGTGAGACCTGTGATATCTCCCGGCGTGTCCTCAGCTTATGCTTTCCTCACCTGCTTCCGTCATCCTTCTTCACCTGCAGATGACAACTCGGTGCATGTGGGTAACTTTGCGCCGTTTCGCTCTGTCTAGGCCAATCACAAGGCGTGTGGTCTAATGCCAAAAGCCCTTCTTCACCTGCGACGCGCGATCTTTGCACACTTGCCAATCGTCTGCCATGTCTGAGGAAACCTGGACAATTGGCCGACTGTTGACCTGGACGAGCGAATATTTGGCCAGTCACGGCTCGGATTCTCCGCGGCTCGACGCAGAGGTTTTGTTGGCGCATGTTCGCGGATGTGAGCGGATCGACCTGTATACGGCATTTGAAGAGCTGGCGGATGAGTCCGTCAAATCCGCGTTTCGGGCGATGGTCAAACGCCGAGCGGAAGGGACGCCGGTTGCCTATCTTGTTGGTCAACGGGAGTTCTTCTCACTGCCGTTTCGCGTGACGCCCGATGTACTCATCCCACGTCCTGAGACGGAGTTCGTTGTGCTGGCGATGCTCGATTGGGCTGAGAAGTTCTCTGACACTCCGTCGCTACGCATTGCCGACATTGGGACCGGGAGCGGCGTGCTCGCCGTTTGCGCCGCCCATCAACTTCAACATGCCACTGTCTTGGCCATCGATCAAAGCCCCTCGGCACTGGCGATCGCACAGGAGAATGCAACCACGCTTGGCGTGGCCGAACGAATCTGTTTCTTGGAGAGCGATCTGTTTGCGCAACTCGAATCCGATCGGCAGTTTGAGATCATCGTGTCCAACCCGCCTTACATTAAGACGTCCGAAGCAGACGCACTTCCTCGCGATGTTCGCGAGCACGAACCGGTCGCGGCGCTCTTCTCCGGTGAAACAGGCACAGAGATCATTGAAAGGCTGATCCACGAGGCCGAATCACGGCTGATGCCCGGCGGCGGGCTCATCTGCGAAATCAGCCCTCAGCTCAAGCCCCGGATCGAACAGGTCTTTGCTGACAAACCTGCCTGGCGCAATCTACGGTTCCGCAAAGATCTCGCCGGGCTGGATAGGGCATTTGAAGTCGAGCGGGCAGACGGGTGAGCAACCATCCAGTCTAGACTGCCAACCGGGAACCAAGTCACTGACGGATCTCCCCCCGTACCTTCCGCCCGCTCAGGAGAGCGGGGGAAGTGAACGGGAGTGTGTGCGGTGTGAAGCCCAAGCTTTTGAGAACAATAGACGTCGTCTACTTGTCCACAAACATGGCTTCGGCGGCGGGAGGTGCCATGCCACTACCACTGTGTGCGATTCCAGGCACAACTTTGACTTTCCAATTGAACTCAACGCCGAGCTTCTCGGCCATCTCTTTGCCCTTTTCGTAGAAGTTCTTCCCTCGCGCGAGTCGATGGGCTCCTTGAGCGTTTGCCTGTCTTCCTCTGGGGAGTTGACGGTGGTTGGGATCGTTATCCTTGTCACCCAACGCGATGACCAACTTCCGTTGCAATATCACCTTGAGCTTCTCGATATCAGTTGGGGTTCCTTTGAGGCCATATCCCCAATCGATTTCAAAGTCAGGGAATGTGTAGCTGCCCGCGTTGGCCGCCACGGCGATATTGTATTTTGCATCAGGTCGGGTGAGAACCATGCGGTGAACGAACTGACCTCCCGCTGAGTGGCCATAAATGTTGTATTTTTTGGCACTCAAACCGTGATCTTGTGTGTACTTCTCGAAGATCTTGTCGATGGAGCTGTACGTCCACTCATCTTCAGGATTGAGTTTTTGGCGAGTCTTCACATTGCCAAAGTGATACTGTTGTGAAGAAAACTCTTCTCGGGCGAACTTCGGCACGAGCACGTGACACTTGTACTTGTCTCCGAGCTCGATCCACGGCTGTCGGTAAGTCTTGGCCACTCGGGTCGTTCCGTGCATCACGAAAACCACAGGAGAGTCTTTGGTTACTTCGGCGGGAGTGTAGGTATAGACGCGAACCGGTTTTCCCGTAAAGGTAAAAGTGTATTCTCCCAGCTCACCATCGGCGGCCGCCGCCACAACAGGCGCATAGAAGAGCGTTGCCGCGAATATCATAACCCTGGTCATAGACGTCTCCTTCAATAGTTGGACACTCGGATGAAAAGATCGTTGCGAAAGAGTCGATCAGCTTGCCCCACGGTTTCATTTCTGCGATCGCCGCCATCATACTCCAGTAATGACCTCAACTCGACCTAATAGGCCTGAACCTCGCGCCAAAAAAAAATCCTCAAAAACCGTAGCGACCGGCCTCCCGGAGCAGCCGCAGTATGGAGCAACCACCGATCGAACGCCAGCAAACATCCGTATGCCGCTTGTCGCAACTCAGGAGCGACAAGTGCGCTGCAAGATAATGAGTTCTGGACTGTTGAGATTGGCAGGGCGATGCTCCTGAAGGGAAACAGACATGGGGCTCAGCTCGGAAGAGAACCGAACTCATATTCCATTCCGTGGTTGCCGGTGCGGGGGAGGTGCTTGAGACCAGTCCAACTGCGATAGCCAAGTTGTGCCACAATGCTGGAAACTTTGGAGGAGCGCGCGCAGCCTACCATCGAGGATGAGCGCGGACGTAACGGGATAAAGTTATCTCGATCCAGGTTCTCGTTAGCTTCCAACAAACGAAGCGAAAAAGATCACGGCGACTAAGCGAACACGTCGACTGGAGACTTTCAGTATGAGTGAAAACCCATATCAACCTCCAGCGACTGATCTGCCGGAACAACGCCTGCGCTCGCGCTGGCGGTGGTCCGCCGTGTTGCTGGTGATTCTCTTTCTGCTCATTCCGATCAGCTTGATCTTGCTGCTTTTTGTGTAGTGAGCGCGCGAGTGCTGCGTAGAAGAGGGCACTGCTTAGAAGCTATTCGGTAGCGCCATTGCTGATGGTTTGCGGGGGATGCACAATCGGTTTGCACCGTGGCCACAAGTTCTCACTCCTGTCCGACGTTGGAAGAGCTCTGCCCCAAACGTCGGTGAGTTGCTTTCTTTCACCTCAGGAGGATACAGTGTTATGTGAAATTCTTCACATTTAACGGAAGCATTCGCCAGATTTTACGTGAATGTTGGTGCCACAACACAGTGATGGACGACGGTCGCGCTATACTGCACGTTCGTTGACACGCCAATTTCGTACACCCCACAGACGGACTGCGCAATGCCTCTAACTCCATCAAAGTCAGCTGATTCTTCGCGACGGCAATTCATGAAGAATTCCTTGGCGGGGATTTCTGCTGCCGGAGTGCTGGGAGTTCTGCCTTGTTCGCGTTTGGCAGCCAGTGAAGTTGCTTTGACGCAGGATTTCACGGACGGCCAAATGCTCGGCAAGATGCGGTTTGTGTCTGAGTCTGGTCGAGTCGGACGAGTCCGAGGCACCGGGCTTAACGGCCGATTGGCGTTTGACTTGTCATCGCTACAAGCTGACAAGATGAGTGCCGCCAACGATGAGTTCTTTATTCGCACGCGCGTCCCGGATGGGCTGGACTACGCAGCGCGCGATCCCTGGAAGATTCGCATCAATGGTCTGGTGCAAGAAGAGTTGGAGGTCAAGCTTGAGGATCTCCTGCCAGAAGTTGAGCCGCAGGGAGATCACGTGCTGGAATGCTCCGGTAATGCCCGCGGGTTGGCGTTTGGGTTATTGAGCGCCACCAGTTGGAAGGGAGTTCCCCTGCAGTCCGTGTTGGATCGATCAAGCATTCGCTCGGAGGCAACTTGTGTGCGCATCTCCGGGGTTGATGCACATTCCCGGTCACCGCGCAATTCGCGGGTGGGAGCGTCGTGGGTTATGACCATGGATGAAGTCCGCCAGTATCGCCCCTTCTTGGCGACTGAAATGGGAGGTGAACCCCTCACCGAAGATCATGGAAAGCCCGTCCGCTTGATCATCCCCAACTGGTATGGATGCACGTGCATCAAGTGGGTTGACGAGATTTCGTTCTTGGATGACAAGGCGGAATCCACCGGACAGATGAAGGAGTTTGCCAGCCGCACTCATCAGCGTGGCGTGCCGGATTTGGCTAAGGATTTCCGTTCGGCCACAATGGACCTGGCAGCAATGCCGGTCCGCGTCGAGAAATGGCGCGTGAAGCAAGAAACGCTCTATCGGATTGTCGGCATCATCTGGGGAGGGAAGCAAACGACAGACAGGCTGATGATCCGCTTCAACCGAGAAGATCCTGTGCCGGTTGAAAGCTATGAGCACACTTCCAACACGACGTGGAACCTCTGGAGCCACACTTGGCGACCGGAAAAGCCGGGGCGATATCGCATCCGCATGTCTGTTGATGACGACAACATCTCGACCAATCGGTTGGACCGCGGTTTTTACTCCCGCACCGTCGAAATTTAACGCCGAGATTTAGCGCTAGCGAGATCTGCCCAAAACGGCAGGTTCCCGTTGGCGGCTTCCTGAGCGTTTGGGAAGCTCGCTCGCAGCCAAGCGCATTCTTGGGTGCCGACTCTCCGTGCGCAATGTCTCCCGGGCCCGTGGGAATTCTAGGGGATTCCACGCATCCACTCGGCCGCCAGCGGCGAATTCAGAGCGACTCTCGCGCGTTCGCCATTCCTTCTTGATGTACTCCGTTGATGCATGGGACGGGCAGTTGCGCGTCGTCTCGCTCCTTACTAGATGAGATTTCCACCGCCTGGCTACCCGGCCCAAGGCGAGCGTGCTCTTGACAAGGATTGGCCATGCAAACTTGGACTCAACTGCTCTGCGTTCCGCAGCGTTTTCTGCCAACGGTTGTCTGTTTGGCGTGTGTCAGCGGGGGATTCGCTTTGGCCCAGGAACAATCGTCGACAGATTGGGCGCAATGGCGCGGACCATCCCGTGATGGGCACCTGCCGGCGGAGGCGGCCCCATGGCGTCAAGATTTGAGCAACCTGACCGAGTCTTGGCGCGTGAAGTTGGGCCCAAGCTACTCCGGGCCGATCGTTTCCGGCGATCACGTCTATATCACCGAGACAATCGACAAGAAGCTGGAGTCCGTGCGGGCGTACAACCGCCAAACGGGCGAAGAGCTATGGAGCACAGCGTGGGAAGGGGCGATGCAAGTTCCCTTCTTCGCCGCCGCGAACGGAAGTTGGATTCGTTCAACCCCGGCGACTGATGATGACCGAGTGTATATCGCTGGGATGCGTGATGTGCTCGTCTGCCTGAACACGCAAAACGGGGAAACAATCTGGAAGATTGACTTTGTCGAACAGTTCGAAACTCCGTTGCCTGACTTCGGATTTGTTTGCTCACCGCTGGTCCAAGAGGATGCAGTGTATGTTCAAGCGGGCGCCTCCGTGTTCAAGCTTAACAAACTGACAGGCGAAGTCATTTGGCAATCAATGGCTGACGGGGGAGGGATGTTCGGAAGCGCCTTCTCCTCGCCCATGATTGCTGAGTTACACGGCACCCGGCAACTGATCGTGCAAACCAGAACCAACCTGGCCGGACTGTCACTGCAGGATGGCAAGGAACTCTGGTCGCAAGAGATTCAGGCGTTCCGCGGCATGAACATCCTCACGCCAACCGTTTTTCAAGGTGGCATTTTCACCAGTGCCTACGGAGGAAAAAGCGAGTTCTACCGCATCAGTCAACAAGACGACGCGACGTGGAAAGCGGAACTTGGCTGGCAGAACAAGACGCAAGGGTATATGTCGTCGCCCGTCGTGATTGGTGACCATGCCTATCTCCACCTGAGAAATGAACGCGCCACGTGCATCAACCTTGCCAGCGGTGAGATCGCTTGGACAACCAAACCTTTTGGCAAATATTGGAGTATGATCGCCAACCAGGATCAAATCTTGGTGCTGAGGGCGGAAGGCGAACTCCTCTTGTTAAAAGCCAACCCGGAGGAGTTCACCGTGCTCGATCGCAAGCAGGTCAGCGAGGAGTCAACCTGGGCCCATCTGGCCGTGAGCGGAGATCAAGTCTTTGTGCGGGGGCTTAATGAGTTGATTGTCTACACCTGGAAAGCGGCGGAGTGATCCGTCGGTTGAGACGAGCCGTTTGAGCATTTGACGGGAATTGTGATTGCGGAGCTTAGGGATCTTGCCGCATGATGGAAAAAGTCACCACGCAGCGCGTTTCCTTGCGTAGATGTGTGGCGCTTCCGCATGACCGGCTCGCTCCATGCTTTCCGTCAATGACAAAATCCAGATTCCGCTTCGCGAGTTGACCTTCACCTTCGTCCGCAGTTCCGGTCCCGGCGGACAAAACGTCAATAAGGTCAACAGCAAGGCCGTGCTACGGTGGCGTGTGACCCAGACGCGGCATCTGCCGGAGGATGTTCGCGAGCGGTTCCTCAAACAATACGCCCGACGGATCACCAGCGAGGGAGACTTCGTGCTCTCCAGCCAACGGTTCCGCGATCAGGGACGCAATGTGGGCGATTGCCTGGCCAAGCTGCGGGATCTCATCCTAACAGTCGCTGTGGCGCCCAAGCGTCGTAAGCCAACGAAGCCCTCCCGCGCCGCCAAAGCTCGTCGATTGAAGCAAAAGAAGGAGCAGGGCGAAAAGAAACAACGACGCAAGCGGGTCAAATGGAGGGGCGAGTAGCCAAACTACTTGTACGGCATCATGATCTCTTCCGCGTCCAGCCCCGCAATGGGCTTGAAGCTTCGTAGGCTGGGTTAGCGCAGCGTAACCCAGCATGACAAGCCAGCGCGTGTTATGATGACTGAATGCGCCGGTACCTGCGATCACACACGGGGCGGACGTTCTTCTTCACGCTCGTGACGTTTCAACGGCGGCGGTTCTTGACGACGCCTGTCGCTCGGGCAGCGCTCCGAGCGGCGTTTCGTAACGTTCGCGCGCAGCGCCCGTTCTCCGTCGTGGCGATTGTGCTTCTGCCGGACCATCTGCACACGGTTTGGGAGTTGCCGTCAGGCGATACCGATTACTCCACGCGTTGGCGGCTGATCAAAACAAGGTTCACACAACTTTGGCGGCAGCAGGGTGGATCGGAAGAAACCGTCAGCGCCAGCCGTGAACGGAAGCGTGAACGCGCGATCTGGCAACGTCGATTCTACGAACACACGTGTCGCGATGAGCAAAACCTCAAACGTTGTGTCGATTACATCCACGCGAATCCTCTCAAACACGGGCTCGTCGACTCCGTCGCGCAATGGCCGTGGTCGTCGTTTCACCGCTACGTAACGCTGGGAGAGTATGACGAGAGTTGGGGCAGCGCCGCGGCGTGGCATGGCGATGAGTTCAAGCATGCCGAGTGAATTTTGCAGTAACGTTGTTTGAAGAAAGATGCTGAGTTACGCTGCGCTAACCCAGCCTACGATAGGCTACAAAGGGCTACGGACTGAGCCAGCGCGAACTGATATCCCACCACAAATCAACCATGGACGATATCGCCCCTCGTCTTCTGGAAGTCTTCCTTGACGTGCAACGGGGGTTGCCGCGGCAGGGTCCGGGGGATGACGCCAGCACGCACCGGGCGTTGGCGCTGTGTGGGGAGTTGCCGGAAGACGCCAGCGTGCTCGATATCGGCTGCGGGCCTGGCATGCAGACGCTGGCCTTGGCGGATCAATTGGCTGGAAAGATCACGGCCGTTGATACGTGCGAAGAATACCTCAATGAGCTGCGTGAAAAAATCTCGGAGCGTGGCCTTTCGGATCGTGTGCAGGTTGAGAATGCCGACATGGCCGCGCTGGGTTTTCCGCCGGCGACTTTCGATCTCATCTGGTGCGAGGGGGCTGCCTACATCATGGGGATTGCCCAGGCATTGAAAACCTGGTGGCCGTTGCTGCGAGAGCAAGGCGATCTCGCATTCACCGAACTGGTCTGGCTGAAAGAGAGCCCTGCTACGGAAATCGCGGAGTTCTTTGCGGACGCCTACCCAGCGATGACGACCCCGGCAGCGATCAAAGAGACGATTCGCGCGCATGGCTATACGCCGATCGCCGACTTTACGCTCCCCGATTCCTGCTGGTGGGACAACTACTACACGCCCTTAGCAGCAAAACTTCCTCCTCTCAAGCAGAAGTACGCAACGGACGAGGAAGCTCTCGGCATCGTTGGCATGACGGAGACGGAAATTGACATGCGTCGCCGCTTCGGAGACTCGTACGGCTACCAGTTCTTTGTCAGCCGCGTTGCTTCGTAGTCGGATCACGCAGCGCAACCCAGCGTTCATTCGTCATGAAGACAACCAATCGGCGCGTCACGACCGTGTTTGCCGTGCAGTTCGTGCCCGATTTAGAAGCCATGTGGTCTATGTTGTGAAGGCATTTAGCCGTGCTGGGTTACGCTGCGCTAACCCAGCCTACGAACTGGAGGTACAGCCCAAAGCCCCGGGGCTTCGAGAGACGCTCTCCAACCCGGCTACCCAGTCGCCTTTCAGGATATCCAATCAAGAGAGTGAAGCTAACCTACTCGTACGGCATCATGATCTCTTCCGCGTCCAGCCCCGCAATGGGCTTGAAGCCGCCGTCGGCGATGGCTTCACCCAAGCGCGTGACGTCGCGGAAGTAGCGGTCGGACGGTCGCGCACTTTCCAGACCGCGGCGGAGATCCCGGCAGATGATGTCCGCTGCGTCACGAATCAGCTCGTCATTCATGCGCGATGCGTAGAGTGCGGTGCAGAGCATCACCACGGCATCCTGCACGCGGAGCGAAAGCTCTGACATCCGGCATTGGCGATCCGCCAGCTTGAGCTGGAACTTCCGCATCGCTCCGGAGATTTCCAGCGGCGCGGCCTGAAGTTGCCAGGCGGCATACTCAGCGTGCTCGCGAAGCTTGCCTGGCAAACGGGAGAAATCAGGTTTGGGTTTGCGGCCAAAAACTTGTCGCATGTACCATTTGGAATATTTCCACAACGGCCCACGCAGCTTCCAGGCATGAATGGGGTTGGCCATGTTGGGCTTTTTGATTCCGGCGGACTTCAGCGTCTCACCAATCGGCTGGAAGAACTTGGAGCCATGATGCTTGACCAGCGATTTGAAGAACGCCATGCCTAGCATCTCACCTTCCCCTTCGTAGATGCAGGGGGCAAGGTACTCATGGACGTTGTCTCCAAACAGGTGGCCGTGCAGGAATGAGCGGCCGCCGTGCGTTTTCATGAAAAGCTCAATGGCGGCTTCCTTCTGTGCCTCGCTGCCGAAGATCTTGGCGATGATGCACTCCATCTCACCCCGGTAGCCGCGGTCCAGCAGCGTCGAGCACCAGTCGACCAGCGCGTCCGTGGCGACAATCAGTCCGGCCAGCCGGCCCAGTCGTCTCTGAACAAGTTCACGATTGGCGATCGGCGCGCCGTAGGTCTGGCGGTACTGAGCCCAGGGGATCATGTTGGCCATCATCGATCGCATCGTCCCTGCGGCGTTGGCACACAAAGAAACGCGGCCCAGGTTCAAGCCATGGTAGGCGATCGTCAAGCCATCCCCTTTGCCGGCGTCCAGCAAGTTTTCTGCCGGAACCTCAAAGTCCTTGAACACCATGCCCTGGTTGTGGGTGTGCTTGAGCGCCCACAGCCCATACTTGGGAAGCTGGAAGTGCTCGTTCTCTTGCGGGGGAAGATCGGCGACTAACACAGCGGGCTTTCCGTCTATTAGCGCCACCACGCCCACCATCCGACCAGGCACAACGTTGGTAATAAATAACTTCTCACCGTTGATGACGTACTTCTCTCCGCGGCGCGTCGCGGTTGTCTTAAGCGCCGTCAGATCAGATCCGGCGCCCGGCTCCGTCAACGCGAAGGCTGAGAGCCGCTCACCCGAGGCCAACAACGGCAGCAGTCTCTTCTTTTGTTCGCTGGTGCCAAAGCTGCGAAGCGGATCAACCGCGCCAATACACCCATGTACGCTGGCCAGTCCGGCGACCGTTGGATCATACATGGCCATCTTGGTGAGGAACGGTGCAAACGCAGCAAACGGGGCTCCGCTGCCGCCGTATTCCTCATCAACCAACAATCCCCAATAGCCCACGGTCGCCAATTCTTCCATGGTTTCGGCGGAGATCTTCTTGTTGTCATCCATCAACGTGCCGGCATCGCGGCGGCGGCGGACAACATCCAACGAGTCGAGCATAACTTTGTCCGTTGAGAGCGGTGTCTCCGCAGGTGCTCCGGTCAGTTGCTCGTTGTTGATCTCGCCATTCCAAACCGCGCGATGGATCGGGCTGTTAACCGTCTTGTACCGTTCTGCAAACAGAGCTTCCACGTCTTCGTCAGCGCGGTCGACCGCCCCTATCCGCCGGGCCTCTTCCTCGCTCTTGCCGCCTAAACGCATCGCAGTCTCCGCAAAGGAAACCCTCTCCGCGGCAGACTCGTTCTGAGACTCCGGCTTTTGCGGCGTGCCGGCGCCGTTCCCTTCCGCAAATGGAGACGCTTGCTCGTCCGGGTGTGCTCCTGTTCCGTTGCCGGCAGCTTCGCCTGCCTTTTGCCTGCCCTGCGAAGGAGTTTGCTTGGGATCCAGCGAAGATGCATTGTCAACCATGGTTGTACTCGCGAGAGAGTTCGACGACGAAGATCGACGACCGATAGCTTGCGGTCTCCCCTTCGCTGAGCGAAACGCTGGCGTGGCGAAAGGTGAATGAATTATAGGTTTTCGCCGGGCGAGAGTCGTCCGACCGGAAGGCAGAATCCTCAAAAACCGCCCCTGAGAAAGAACTTGCAGCTGAGTCGAAATCGCACGCCGAGACGCACAGTTGGGCCAATACCCAGAGGGGGCGTGAGTCAACGCAAACAGGGTTTGTCACACGAGGAGATGCGTGACAAACCCTGTCCTGTGAATCGTCAAGCTGGCAGTCAGCCGCTTACCGACCGATTGACGGCGGGTTATTGAGGAAATAATCGCGCGGGCTGCGGGTCGTGTAATACGGATACCCAACATGCGCTCCAGAGTAATCGGGAGCTTGTTCCGCACATCCGTTACAGCCACGGTAGCCGCAACCTTCATAACCGCATCCACGGCGCGTTCCGCGACAACCAATGCTGGCCACCAACATCATGACCGCCAAAGCGGCAAAACCAAAACGCTTCATGTTTCGCATCCTTTGCGCAAGGCGGGAAGATCGACCAGTCGATCCCTCGCGGCTCCCGGTTGTGTCGTTCTCTGCTCCAGGATGGGCGCGGTAGGGTCCATCCACGCCTAGGCATCCTTACTATGCATATCGACGGACGGACCCTGAGAATCCAACAAATCAGCACCGCCCGCGCGGCGTAGGTACTGACTCTGGCTCGATTTAGCACACGAACCTAATGGTTATGCGCACCGGGCGCTTTGGGGGGATTTTGCGGGCGGATTCATGCTAGCTCTCAACGATTTCAGCAGCTTGTTAACCTCGCTCGCTGAGAAGAGATTGCCGAGCGAAGTTCAACACTGCCGTGGCAGCTTCCCAAGCACGGCCATGCCGGTCCGGCTTGCGGAGCTGCAAGCGATGACATGCCACACGTTTGATTCTCGTTACGCTATCGTCCTGGGTACGTTGCGCAACGCCTACAAACGCCAAACCGTCAAAGTCTCGCGGAGCGTCGGGCCCCAGGTGCCCAGTGATGGAGAGTGCAAGATTTGCCTCAGGCGTTTTCCTCAACACACCAGTGGCCATCTGCCCAGCAATTTGCTCACTGACTGCCGTGTACTTGGCAATGTCTTCAGCAGAAACGCCTAACCAACCAGTCTTCGTGGCCTCGCGATAAGTCACGGCCGAACCACAATGCCAAGCGGAGACTCCCGGAATCTGCGCCAGCAGCGCGGAGGCCAACCCTGCGGTGCAACTTTCCGCGAACACAATTTTCACTGCTGACGCGGAGAGTTGCCTGACCAGGTCATCGGCCGCTTCAAATGCGGAGCGGAATGCGGAGTTTTCGAGCATGGCCATGGGAATCTATTGCACCCGAAAGAGGAGCGAATGCTGCACGGTTGTCCCGAGCGTTCCCGTGCATTGTCCAAGAGCTAACACTGTGTGTCGAATCGCGGTCCCCAATTGGGTGCTCAGGCGGTTACTCCAAACTCGCCTTGTTCCCATCTCGGAAGTCCGCTACCAAAACCGCTCGCTCAAGATTGCATTCACCTCACATTTTCACCAGACGATAGCAGTGCGGCCAATGCTGACACTCTTCACTTGTCCGAAGCCATTTGAGGGCCATATCGGCCTGATCCAACGGAATGCGTTGTTGAGTTGGCAACGCCTTCGCCCGGTGTGTGAGGTCATCCTGGTCGGTAAAGAGCCAGGACTGGCCGAATTTGCCACCGAGCACAAGTTCACACATGTGTCTGACATCGAGCGAAACGAATACGGCACTCCGTTGATCTCTTCGATCTTTGCCCAGGCGGAATCCGCCGCTCGGTTTGATCTTTTGGCCTACGTCAACGCGGACATCATCTTGTTTGATGATTTCCTTGCGGCCTTGCGCAAGCTGTCGATGCCGAGGTTCCTCGCGGTCGGTCGACGACTGGATATTCGCATTGATGAGCCGCTGGATTTTGAAGATGAGGGTTGGCCGGCAAAACTCATTGCCTCCGCCGAGTCCGCAGGTCGGATGAACATTCCCTGGGCGATGGATTACTTCGCTTACACGCGCGGCGCCTGGGCGGAGATTCCCCCATTCGCCATTGGACGGTTCGGTTTTGACAACTGGCTTGTCTACGGCGCCAAGCAACACGACACGCCGATTGTCGACCTGACCGACGCTGTGACGGTAATCCACCAGAACCATGATTACGCTCGCACGCCCGGCTTTGAGGTGACGAACCGAAACTCACCGGAAATTCTCCGCAATTTGCAACTTTGCGGCGCCGGTGAAGACTACGGTGTTCGCGACGCGGACTGGAGACTGATTGTAAATGACGTCGCAAAAAGCCCTGCCGGCGTGGATCTCGCACAGGCACTTCAGCTTGAGCCGAACAAAGCACGCTACCTGGCTTCTTGCAAACGAATGCTGCGAAAAATGCTGGGCAAGTCACAACCGTGGCGCAAGGCGGCTTGACGGAACGTCCCCGCAAAGATGCTATTCATCCATGATTTTCTGCAGCGATTGAATCGCTCGCATCCAAAGCATTTGTGCGGCCGGTCGTGAACGGTTGAGCTTTTCAGCCACTTGATCGAACGGAAGCCGTTCAATGTTGCGGAGCAAAATCACCTGGCGATGATCTTCCGATAGCTCCGCCAGCGCGGCGGTAAGCCGCAGTTCTTGATCTCGACGGATGGCTTGCTGGCTGGGGCTGGCGTCCGCAGCGGCAGGTTCGGCGGCGCCCATCACGTCCGTTGCATCAGAAGGGTGACGGATGGCGACCTCCCGTCCGGCATCCCGCTTGGCCGTTCCTTTGTAACAACGGACGTAATCCGTCGCATTGCGAGCCAGGATTCGCCGCAGCCAGGCGAGCCATTCTCCCTGCGAGTTGCCCTGGAAATTGTTGAAATCGCGATAGGCTTCTAACAGTGTGACCTGCACAATGTCCGAAGCGTCGATCTTGGATTGCAACTTTTTGTGCACCTGCGCCCGAGCCAGGAAGTTCAGATAATCCCGGCAGGCGTTGAACAGCTCGTCGCGTCCGCGCTCATCCCCTCGCCGTGCCTTGGAGAGCAGGCTCTCAATCTGTTCGGCCTCATCTGGTAACAGGGACTTCGCTTCTTCGGAACTGTTCTTGGCCATCAGGCAGACAAGTAGCTTGAGTTGGTGCGACAGTGTCGGGCGTGCAATGCGGTTACTTGGCCGTTTCTTTCCAAGCGGAGAGATCAATGTCCGCCTCCGGAGGTGCATCGTCAGACGGGAGCGACGGGTATTATAGCACTTTAGATTTCGATTTTCCCTAGGACCACTGGCAGATGGTAGTACAGGGAATTGCTCCTTGGTGAGATGCGTCTAAACGACTGACGCTTGGTGCTGCGCCGCGACCGCCGTGCCGCTTTCGCGCGCATGTTGTTTGGCATAGAATGCTTAAAGGTTAGTCACCTCACCCGAACAATCGTTCAACCGCTGTCGGACGCGCGCCGCTGCTCGGTCGCGTTTTTATTAATCTCATCTCCTCTTGTGCAAAACGGTTCTCATGCACCGGACACCGCAGTTTCAGTTGTCATCGTTTGACGCCTCGCAACTCGCTCAGACAGAAGCCAGCACGATTGTGGTGGGCTTGGTCGAAGGAGCCCAACCTGCTGGATCGACCGCGCAGCTTGATGAAGCGACCAGTGGTGCGATCACTCGGCTGGTGGAACGCAAGGAAATCACTGGCAAACGACACGAGTTGGCAATCGTATGGCCTGGCTCATCCGTCAAAGCGGAACAGATTGTTGTCATTGGGCTGGGCAAGCA
>JALCBR010000054.1 GCA_028066245.1 Pirellulales bacterium
GAGAGCGTGGGTGTGGGCCACCAGCTCAGGATGACTTGACCGCGTCCGTCTGGGCCAGCGGAAGAGCAATCAGACAGGTACTCTGGCCATTGGTTTGTGGGCGCGGAGGCTTATCGTGCAATGGTCGAAGCTGAACAAGATTGGTCAACGCCGATGCGCCACAATCAGGTCGGCCAGTAGACCTAGAACAAAGATCAGCATCGCTGAGATCACCAGCATGATGTCGGCGTCGTGCAGCCCGGTTTCTGAAACGATGATGTTTCGCGTTCCCAACGCGATGGCGAAGACAAACATCAGCAAACTAACCGGCAGAAATGCTCGCAACGGCCGGAAATAAAGCGAGAGACGGATGACGGTTAAGATATACTTGGCCGTGTCACGGACGGGATGGAACTTGGATTTGCCCACACGAGGGCGGTATTCCACAGGCATATACTTGACCGCGTGGTCATTGCAAAGGAAGGCCATGGTCATGGACGAGACGCAGGAAAAGCCGTCAGGCATCACCCACAGATAGCGCAGCATGAGGTCACGTTTAAAGACCTTCATACCGGTGTTCAAGTCGGGAATTTTCCGCCGGCAAATCCATTGCGCCAACTGGCGAATGACCCACTTGGCGGGAATGCGCAGCAGCTTGAGAGTCCCTTCTTCCGTTGTCCGGGCTCCGTTCACTTGATCAAATTCCGGCAGGTCTTTGAGCAGTTCCGGCAGTGCTTGCGGATCATAGGACCCATCCGCATCCAGCATGGCGATGAACTCACCCTGCGCGGCGCGGATGCCCGTCTTTCGTGCAGCGCCTGAACCGCCATTGTGCTTGCGGCGGATCACGCGCACGCCCGTGGCTTCGGCTCTCTCGGCGGTTTGATCTGATGAATGGTCGTCAACAACCAGAATCTCCCACGCCGTGCCTGTCTCCGTCCGCCAACGCTCCATCACTTCGCGAATTTCAACGATGACCTGTGTGATCGCCTGCTCTTCATTGAAGGCAGGCAGAAGAACTGTCACCAGTGGACCTTGCGGCTCGGCGGAATTGGGCTCCCCAGACATGGCAAAGATTATAGGCAGCCCTCCGTAGCGATTCCTACCCCCGTAGCGCATCTCGAACACTACGACACCGCGCAGGGTGATTTGCTTCGTTCAGACTGACCACGGCGTCCACTGATCGCTCCTCTCTTTTCTCTGGCGAGCAACATCGCGGACGCCAATTGTAGAGGCTGTTTCGGCTTTGTGTTACTCTGCGATGATGGACGAAAGCTTGACCGGCATGAATTCGCAAACTCCGCCTGATGGGTCAATGGATCAAGCTGGCCTGGCTTCCCTCAATCGACAAGGCAGTGACTCTACTGCGCGCAATCCTGGCGCCGGTATTGATTACAACCTTTTTTTGGATTGCGTCCATTGCGGATTATGTACGGCCAGTTGTCCAACGTACGCGGAGTTGGGCGATGAGAACGACAGCCCGCGCGGCCGTATCTACCTGATGCGCGCGGTCACGGACGGGCGGTTACAGCTTACGCCGGAAGTCCGCCGGCACTTGGACCTTTGTCTGGATTGCCGTGCGTGTGAGTCCGCATGTCCGTCTGGCGTTCAGTACGGGCGGTTGATTGAGCCGTTTCGCATTGCAATGGAAGCAAGTGGAGCTGACAAAAACGCCGGCTACTCTGATGGCAAGACGGATGATTGGTTTCATCGCCGCGTTCTGTTGGGGATGTTTCCCTTCCCGGAACGTCTCCGGAAAGCGCTTCGTCCTGCCCGGCTGGCGCAGCGATTGGGCTTCATGAAGCTTGCCCGCGCCACGCGGTTAACGAGATTGCTGCCACCGCGCTTGCGACAACTGGTGGAGATGCTCCCTCCACCTGAGCGCAAACTCCAGCCGTTGCCGGAAGTGTTGCCTGCGATTGGTCGGCGACGAGCTCGCGTGGCGATGTTCACGGGCTGTGTCGCGGATGTGTTCTTTCGTCGCACGCATTGGGCGACGGTACGCGTATTGCAGGAAAACGGCTGCGACGTCGTCATCCCTCGCAATCAGGTTTGTTGTGGAGCGATCCATTTCCACACGGGACATAGTGAGCCGGCTCAAGAACTCTCTGATCAGAATATCCAGGCTTTTGACCGGGAAGATTTGGACGCCATCATCGTCAATGTAGCTGGCTGCGGATCGATGCTGAAGGACTACGGGCATCATTGGAACGATGAATCCTCTCCCGCCCGGCAGCGGTTCGCCGCGCGCACCCGCGACATCAACGAGTTTCTGGACGAGTTGGGTATGATTCCGCCGACGGGTGAACTGCCGATTAAGGCGACCTATCACGATGCCTGCCACCTGGCGCATGCGCAGCAAGTTCGGGAAGCGCCGCGGCGACTGTTGCGGGCGATTCCCGGTCTGACGTTGACGGAACTTGCCGAAAGCGAACTATGCTGCGGCGCGGCCGGCACTTACAACCTGACGGAGCCCCAGATGGCCGCGCGGCTGGCTCAGCGCAAGATGAACAATATCTTGACCACGGAGGCGGATGTAGTTGCCACAGCCAATGCTGGCTGCATCCTGCAGATCGCCCGCGAAGCCCGCAGTCATGGACACAGTTTGGAGATTGTGCATCCCGTTGAGCTGCTCGATCGCAGTTACCAAGCAGCAAAAGCGCCGCAACCGCGTTAGTTAAGTACCCTTTATCGTCACCTGTATGGAATCTCTGTAGAATTCGTCAATGTTGACGACGGACCGTCGACAAGAAAGAAGCTCTAGAGATGCCTGGGCTGATCCTGCAAGAGTCACCAAGAGCCCTTAGTCTGGCTTTGCGTCAATCCAGGTGCGACCATAGCGCGAATTGGCAACTCGTGCGATTGTGAACGCCGTTCTTTGACCGGCTTGCTTGTGGACCAATGCGCAATCAGAATACAGCACTATCCATCGATAATGGTTTGCGCGTTCCGCCGTCATGCTTGCCAAGCTCACGACGTTCTCCCTTCTGGGGATTGATGCCTTGCCCGTTGAGGTCGAGGTTGATGTCTCCGCCGGCGCTTTGCCTAAGACGGTTTTAGTGGGGTTACCCGAGGCGGCCGTTCGCGAAAGCACACATCGCGTCGAGCGAGCGATTGTCAACACAGGCTTTCAGCGTCCCCAAGCTCGCGTGGTAATCAATCTTGCTCCGGCGCGGTGCCCCGGTTGAAACAGACAGATTCGTCGCCGGACGCGGGGAAAATCTCGACCCTATCGAGGATGCTGTCAGGTCGATTCGCCGCCTTCGTCGGCTTGTGGATGAAGTGGCACTCGATACGGTCGATAACCGCTCTCAGTGCCGCCGCCTTCGCCTTCCCCGCGGCGTCTTGGTCAATGACCAGCTCGGCGGCTTCGAGAGCCTTGGCACGGCGGAGAAGCAGCGAGCCGAGTTCGTCTACTTTTTCGGACAGGTTTTCCAACTGTCCTTCACACTGCTCGATAAGCTCTTCGAGCTCCTCGATTTTGTTCAGCACCTTGGCGCGAGCACGCTTCGGGAGTTCCAAGAGCTCCTCGGTCAGTCGGCTGTGTTGCGACTCGAAGTTCGCGAGAGCAGCCTCGTAAACCGGTTTGCGTTCCTCATAGACTTGCGCCCATAAACGAGGGTCTGGCATCGAGTGGTCCGTGCCGTCAATGCAGTCAATGCAGGTCATCATCGGCGGATCCTCGAAGTAATCGCCTACTTCCTTGCCCATGCGGGTGAACAGCTTGCCGCGTTCTTCATGAAGATCCTCTAACTCACGAGCGCACCGGCTCACGGAATCTGAGTTACCAGAGTACGGCTTCTCGATTGCTTCCAGAATCTCGGCATGCTGGTCGTGAACGTAGGTCATCACGATTTCTTCGAGCACTTCTGCCTTGACCCGATGGCACCGGCAACCGGATTCGTTCTTGTTGCCGTGCTTGTTGTATTGGGAGCAGAAGTACGAAGGTATGTTTCCGCTTTTCGTCGATGCGTTCGCGTGCATTCCTTTCCCGCAACGAGCACAGACGAGGAATTCCTTCAACCACATTCGGGCGGTCTGCGGCGGTTTTCGATCTTTGCGACTGTGCAATTCGCTGCTTTCACGAATCTTGTCCTGGACGCGGTTGAAAAGATCGACTGGAACTAAGGGGTCGAAGATTGGTTCGTCTGGTTGCCACCAGTCCGATTGCTCTCGTCGCCGTCCCATCTTGACCGGTCCTGAGTCACGGTCAACTTCTCGAACTTCTCCGTCCTTGTATTCTGCGAAGCGACTTCCCGCGCGCTTGTTGCCTGCTGGCAATCCGATGTAGGCGGGGTTTTTAAGCAGCTCCTGAATGCGCGTTTTGTACCAACTCTTTCCGCCTGCGGTCTCAACTTCGAGATCAGTAAACCGTTCTGCGATCTTCCGTGCGGACAATCCTTCCTCATCGTACCACTGGAACATTTTCCGAACCCATTTGATACGTTCCAAGCGAATCGAGGGACGCAGCACGAGATAGTCGCCTTTGTCTCGACCTGGGACGTTACCAGGACCGTCGTAACGTTGATGTTCCACCCAACCATCACCATCTGGCAGATACATCACGCGTTGGTCGCGATTGTCTTCCTGGACCAGCCGCCACTTGATGTTGCCTGCGGAGTCGAAGCAAACCTTGTCGAGACCGAACGGGGGAACTCCACCTTGCCAGCGCCCCTCACGTTCCTTGCCAATACGTCCGGTAATCGAGCGGTGCCCCTTCTCTCGCTGCTCCCGGCTGCTCGTCAGTGCGCCGACGGTCGCCTGAAGAACGGTCGCGTCATCGCTTCGCGAAAGGCAACCTTGTGATACGCTCCACAACCGAACTCCGTACCCGCGAAGCTGATTGATGAAATGCCCGAACTCGTAAACGTCGCGAGTACCGAAACGGTCCTGCGAGTCAACTACGATGGCATCGACTTCGCCACTCTCGGCGACTCCCAACATGCGTTGGAAGTTCACTCGCTTGTCGGCTTTGTCGCGAGGGTTCCGACCTTTGGTGTCGTCGAACCAGTTCACGATCTCGATGCCGTGTTTCTCCGCCCATTCTTCGATCTGGGTGCGTTGGCGAGTTGCGTCTTGCCGGTCAGAAGATACGCGGAGATAGGCGACCACTCGCTTATCTTGTAGAGATGAGGGCGCATGCGTTAACGTTGTCATTGTTCCACCTGCTCTTTGTGTTTGTGGGACCACGCCCCCGGATGTTCGCAGCATCGCGGGGGCACCTTTTTGAAACGACGCATCCTACCGTATGCGTCCGCGATCTGGAACTGTGACGATGGTCCGATAAAAACGGCGACTGGGACGGGTCCAGTCGCCGTTCTCTCTTCCGACCCGTAAAGGTTTGCTAGTTGGCCGGTATCCCAAGGATGTTGCAGTGCACCTCGTGGATGCTGTCGCCGCCGTAGATTTCGCGAAGCTCGTTAGAGATCTCTTGATACTCTTCGAGAACTTCGCCGTCGATGACGATCAACTCTTGATCTCGGCTGTGCGCAGTGACCGAAACGGCACGCAGAAACTCATCGCAGGGCATTTGCACAAATTCGGCGTCGAGCAACATCAACGGTCTGATGAGATCTAGGTGCTCAGCCTGCTCATTGATCAGTTGTCTTGTTCTCATACTTGTTCTCCCGTTTTGAAGTAAGTGTTTGCCCCATACTTAATAGATACCGATTTGCCCCCCTCCCAGCACTTGAGATGAAAAGTATTTCTCGGATTCGATCAATCTCGTTCGTAGTTCAGCGGAATTACGAACGAGACCGGTTTAATTGCAGAAGACCTTCTTGAAAACGGCTTCGTTCCAGAAGACGTTCTTAGATCTTGAATCCATGCCGGAGGGGTCAAAATCTGGTAGCGGCGTATGGCCGATTACGCGGAAGCGTTTTCGGTTTTCAACTGGGGAGAAAAGTGTTGAACTTCATCGTTCCAGCCGAGTTCAGGTTCTAACGATTGTTCTATTCCCTGATAGGGGCGGCTGGCTGGTGGTGGTATCAGCAGGGCATGGTTGAGCATCTCGCATTCCACGCCCCCGCATTTGCGCTGGTGCCCTTCTCGCGCTGTTCTGCGCTGTTGACCTCGATAGAAACGGGTCGATGATGCTGGTGGATTCGTTCCGATGTGGAACGATATGAAACGGTAACCGGGTCGAGTACCAGTCGATCCCGGTTACCTAGAAACCGATCTACATAGGAGATCGACATCATTGCTGGAACGAAGGTTTTTGACGCTCGATTTCGTTAATACTTACTAGGAGTCGGAAGCATGCCTGCTTCGCAATTCCTCGAACGCCTCCTTGTAGCCATTCGATGCAAGCTCTAGGAGAATCGCCCGCGCGCTTTCGTTCCGAAATTCAACGTTCGGAATGACACCAGGATTAGTCGGTGAGGATGGTCGCTGTATTTCGAGGGAGAAATCAAACAGCGTAACTTTGCTACCGTTCGAATCTTTGGCGAATACGCTGTACTCCATCGTCTTCAGGAGTTTCTGGTCAACCTTATCACAGCACGAAACCGTATTTACGTATAGGTCGTAGCCGCTCTTCCCAAGTTCATTTTGCAATCGTCGGATAAGCTCTTCGATGCCCCGGTTTTGAATCTTCCGATTAACATCTCTGTGTGCGAGAAGAATCCCGTATGGCGCTTCAACACCGAATCCAGCACCAACTTGATGGCACCATTCGTGATTCGGATGCCCCCAGTCCGATCCTTTGGTAGTAAAGTTCTGAAAATTCTGAGGTCCAGCAGGACTGCCAAGCTTCACCTCAATCGCTGTGATTCCCGGCTCTGGTCGGCGCACCAAACCGTCTCGGTGAAACTGGAGCCTCTCTCCGGTTCTTGGTAGATCAGGAAACTCGGACCAGTGAGAGGCAATATGACCTGTTTCGTTAAACCCATCATGCGTTGTTGAATGCGCGACCTCATCCGCTGATGGTGCCTCCGCATAATTGCCATCGGCGAGTGGGACTGGCATGTCCAAGAAGGACTTACCGGGCTCCATCTCGTTTTGGACAAAGGAACGCTCCACGTCAGTGAGCGAGCGAATTTCTCGTACCTCAACTTTGTGCGACTCACCGAAGCAGCCTGTCATGACACTTCCCCTTCGCCTAAGTGTGCTCGAAATTCTCTGATCCAATCGGCAGCACGAGATTCTGGCCAAACAATGCGATCAAACTCCTCTACGAGCTTTGATTGCAACTCAGGTATCAAGAAGTACAACATACCTAGGTTTGCTGGCATTGGCTTTAACTGATCCGTGAGCAACGGCAGTTCACTTTCGAAAACGGTCATAACATTGATCAAACCGAGAATCTCCAAGTTTGCAAACCCTCCCGTCGTTTGCAAGTCTTCGTCATTGCATACATCAGCTCCCACGTTTGCAATCGCACTGCGCACCCAATCCAGCAAAATGAACTGCTGGTGGCATTCTTTAGCAAACCCAAATGAACCGGACAAACCTTGGGAAATACCCGGTGTCACGATACGCCGGTAGAATCTACTCAGCTTTGCTTCAATTCTCTTAAAGTATGAGTCGCAAAACTCAACAAAACTGGGTTTTACACTCCGTGAATGAAGCGTCATTACGGTAACCACGTAGGGAATGCGACCCAAGTCCCTAAACAATCCCTCAACCTCAATCTGCTCCGCTTCATTCAATGTAAGTTTGCTGAGGGCGGCGGTAACCGCGTCGCCATACTGAGCTTCCCAGCAACTCAGGAAGGATTCTGAAAGTTGTTGCCACAACCGCCAAAATCCCTGCGAGGTAAGCTGCCCGTGAATATGAGCTTCGAACAGCATATATTTGCAGAAACGTGGGCTCCCGGACTCGATGAGTCTTGTTTGAAATATGTCGATAGCCAATTCCGAATAGTGCTTTGTCGCCAAAGTACTACCAGTGGTGCTTGAAAGCTCGGAGAGCCTTCGGGCGGCATAACCTTGAAACTCCACAGCTTGCGCTCTCATCGCAAGATTCGAATCGGATTGCATCGCTTGGGCAAGCGACATGAAACACTTCTCAAGTTCGTCTGATGATGAAGCTCCGACATCGAGACGAAGTTTCATTCGAAACAGTTCCATTCGTCCGCACAAGTCAGACTTCGCAACACTCTCAAGCCTTGGTGCCGCGAAACGCTCACGAAAAGGATTTACACCTTTGGGCTTCTCGGTGTGCGACAGGCAGGCGACGGCACTCTTCAATGCTTCGACCTCGTTTGCCGCATCGGCAAGACTGCTTACCGAAAAATTCCCGAAATAGCACGGAAAGAGGTCTTGGCCTCTTAGTTCAAGAACGGGCACAAGTTGAATAAAAACATCAAAGGCCAAGGCAGCAAAGAGCCGCGCGTCGATCTCGTAAGGACTATCTGAGTGGTTGCACTCCTCATCCGTATGGACGCAGCGTGGAAGACTACGGCGAAAGCAATTGACCAGGAAATGCCGGAACTCATGGAGCGCGCCGACCTCAATTGTTCGCCTTAGCCAGCCTGCTGTGTGAGGAACTTCGTCTCCATCACTTTCCAAGATGACGCGATTGGTTTCAAGTACGACTGAACATCTTATAGTGCTGTCTTTGTCTGTATATCGACTGGGAAAAACTTGCGCAATCTTGTCTCCAGTATCAATGCTGCGATGCACAAGCTTCATCTGGTACGACGACGACGGAATGTCCGAGGTAGATGCGAGGAAGTCCATTAATCTCAAAAACGCGATTCTTGCGCGATCGCACTGGCTGGCGTCCTTCGGGACTTCGAACTCCCTGTGTCCATGAGTAACCGCGTAGATGGCGCGAGCCGCCATCCATACTTCCAGGTAGAATCTTTCCGATTGCCACTCGCGAAAGAAGTAGTCGGCTGCCTCGCCCCAGTAGGCGAGGTAATCGTCCTCCGCTTCAAACGGGCGATCAGGTTCATTCCATTGAACATGATCAGCAACAAAGTCGTCATCTGGATGACGATTCGCGTAGTGGTTGATCTGGCGAAACAGCGCCCGCCCCGGCGCGCTATCTAGGGTCAGAACACTCAAGTGGAACTCCCCGCAACACGAGGGGTCAGTGCGCAGCGGAGCGTTGGCTTGATCAGTAATTGTTGCCCGTCGCAAGGCAACGTTCTGATGGTTTCAGTTGAATCCATGACCCCCCCTCAAAATCCTGGAATTACGTGTGGAGTATTGTCGCCGTCACGAATCTGCGTTTCCCCGGACTTGATTCTGCTCCGCTCTTCACCATTCCCGTTGCTTCATCCGTTCCAGTCGAGCCTTTGGATTGATCGACTGAACATACTTATCGGTCGTCGCGATACTGCTGTGACCGAGCTGCTCTTTGATGTCGAGCAATGAGATCCCCTCATCAACCATCTCGCTTGCGCCGGTCCGCCGAAGACCGTGCGCATGAACTCGCTTCTCGATTCCTGCTTTCGCCGCCAGCTTCGGTAACTTCTCCCTGATTTGCGCGGTCGCAATCTTGCCGCCTCGGAGCGTACAGAAGACCGGCTGGCGACCATTGACACCGTCTAGGTGTGACCGTGCCTCCATCCAGACGGCGAGCACATCGAGGCACTTCTGATCAACCGCGACGGTGCGGTACTTCTTACCCTTGCCGATCTGGACGCGGACAGTGCCGTCTGGTTGGATGTCGGACGGCTTCAGGCGAAGTGCTTCCGAGATACGAAGCTGTGACCGCCAAAGGAAACAGATTAACGCCCGGTCTCGCTTGCCAGTCGGTGCTCGCTTCGAGCAAGCATCCATCAGCGAAGTGACCTCTTCGGCAGTCAGAACGGAGGTCTCGAACGTCTTCCCCTTATTACCCATCGTTTTCAGCTCCGATTTCCTAATACTTACGCTTTTTATTGTTATCGTAAGTATATCGGGGTTTAGAACGGGGTGAAGCGAAGATTTTGGCAAAAGCGTAAGTATTTCCGAAAACCGGCGCATGAAAAACCCGCCGCCATGCAAGATAAAGGAGCATGACGACGGGCACCGTCAACGGAAGCTCGGAACCGACTTCCGTCCATCGCCCACCGAGGGTGGTTCCGCTAGATGTTCGGAAATTCCGCTTTGATCTGTCGCATCTGCTTTTTGTAGGATTGCCAGCGCTGGAACGAAACGGGATCCTGCCCTCCGCTACTGTGATACTTCTTGGCTTCTCGTTCGCAGGCTCCAGAGAGTTGAGCAAACTTGGAGATCACGTCTGGAGGTGCGGTCTTCGGAATCGGTGCCGGACCTTGCCGGTCTCGTCGCCGCTGTTCTTTGATTTCTTCGATTCTCGCTTCCGTCGCCTTGAGTGCTTTGTTTGCGAAACTGAATTGACTGAGGACAACAGAGTCACCGCCGGATGGACCGTACTGCGAGCGGAGCTTCTCGACGACCTTTCTCTGATTCTCGCGGGTGTCCATCAAGTCGGCGAGTTCATCACTTTCGAGTGCTCTACGAGTCTTCCGAAGACTGTTCGGCAACATTTCCGAAATCGTGTCGCGGTTGATCGGACGAGGGTTGCCGTTGTCATCCTTGACTTGGATCGTGCCGTTGTACTCGCACAAGCGGTCGGTGAAGAATTCTTCGGCACCCGCGATGCCCCCGACTTGCTCGACCGCCTCTTTCAACTTGCCCGATGCCTCGCGGCGAAGTTTGTTTGACTGGCGAGTGGAGGTGAACTTCGAGACGAGGTCCGCCAAGTCTTCGGGAATTTCGATTGGCTCTTCCTCACCAGCGTTACGTCTGGCGATGGCATCTTCTTGAAGCTCAGTCAATTGTGCGATTTCTGCGCTGTAGTCTTCGCCGCTATCTTCGGCATCGACCAGAGCGCTTGTAAGTTGGTCACACTGTTCTGAAAGTGGATTGGACATTTCGGAAGTCTCCGTTATTGATTGGGCAAAGGTTGGACGGTGTTTCGGAACTAACGTTGAGTTGCGTTCTCGATGGTGGCTCCGCTGATTGCTTCATGCGGAATCACATTGAACCGTCTGGTGATCTTGATGGGAGACGCATCGGTAACGTTCTCCAGAACTACTTCCGGAGGTTCGTCACGACCGTCGATGCTTTGAATCATCGCGCCGCCGATGTACACGTTGATGCAGGTGCCACGATCTCGTTCCTCAGGCTTGTCTGTTTCGAACGTTAGTTTGACCTTCATTTCGGAAATCCTTGGTGGGTTGTGGTTGAAGGAGAGACGACGAGTGAGTGAACGCCGTTTCCTCCGTTTTGGCTGTTGAATGCCGGTTTCCGCTTCCGCTCCGCTTTACGGCTGGAGGTTGAAGCTTCCTTCCTCTGGGATGTCCGGGGTGGAATCCCGCTGTGTTCCCGCATCGTCTTTGGTTCTTCCTGGAAGACGATCTTCTCTCTCTGATTACTGGTGAGATTCCTTCTACGCGGGATTCGGAAATTGTCGTTTTGGGATCTCTCGTAATTGGATTCGGGAATTCGGAAATCGGCTTCATCGGTTCGGAACCTTCCGTCCGGCGTATCGGTACATTGCAATTGCCAACCTTCGAGTTTCCGCCGCTTGTCCGCTTTCGCTTCCGGTGAGTTTCTCCAGAAGGTCTGCTTTAGCGTTCAAGGCGGCTGGCGATGTGAGGTCCGTTGCTCTGAGCAAGTGAACAGGTTCATCACCGTCGATCTCTCCGAGTTCAAGCATCCCGCGAAGTTGTCCGAGTTGATCTAAGAGTTCTCGAAGTTTCATTTTTTTGTTCGTAATCAAGGGCGGGTAACTTCTGAAATCAGACCGGTATTGCATCGAGTTAGAGCCGGTTTTTTCCGTTATAGGCGTTCCGGTATCCGGCATTGGTTATCCACTAAGTATTCGTCAACGGACCCTCGTCAGCGGAGTCGATTGGTCGTTGTGTTAGCTTCTCAATCTTCGAAGCGATCTCAGGCGGCAGTTGCTTCCCCGTCACCGTTGTCGTCTTCTTTTCGTCTGGCACCTCTTTGTCGAATCGGTTCAGCAGTCTTTTCACGACTCGTGCAAGTTGCGTGATTGACTCTTTCAATTCTTCCGAAGGGTTCGCCCATGATTTTGGAAGAGACAGATTCGCGTGTTCCCGTTGGATTCGTTGGAGCGCGTCTTCGATCCACAACAGGTGATCGAGAGCTTCGGCGGTTGCGAACTCGTGGAAGAGCTTCTCTCGCTGCTTCCGGGTTGGCTCGCGCAGTCGTGTGTAAGTTCTCCGCGCAGCGATGCTCCGAGCGGTGCTGTCTGAAACACCGTATCGTCTGGCGAGCGTCATTCTCCGGACTTGTCCGTTCTCGGATTCGATGCGCAATCGTTGCACCATATCTGTCGGTAGTCGTTTCTGATTCTGAGGTGTGCTCATAAGTCGTTTTCGCTCGCGATCATTCGTCGGCGGGAATACTTCAAATGAAGGTTACGCGTCCAACAGAAAACCGATCCACGAGACACTATTCATGAGCGAAGAATCTTTTGACGCATCACCCATTCCAGGATTGACGGAGTGGGTGAAGGCTGGACCTGTGCCGGGTGAACCAGAATCAGACGCTCTCTTCCGCGATAACGTGGGTCTCGTCTTCTTCTTTGCAAAGCGTTGGTGCAACGCTCTTCGAGAGATGCGAGCTGTCACCAAGGAAGACATCCACAGTGCGGTGTACGCGGCGACTATTAAAGCTTGCCAGTCTTTTGACCCGTCCAAAGGCGAGGTGAGCACGTACGTCGGGACATGTGTCAATCGCGCGATGTCCGACTTCATAAACGAGTACGGACTTTTTCCGATGCCTTCCGGCGCACGCGGCAAGGTCGCTCATTGGCAGAGGTTTCTCGACGAGCATGGACGCCTGCCCGATCTGGAGGACGAATGCAACTACAGCGGCGACGATGAGGCACTTCAGAAGCTCGCCAAGCAACTAAGAGGTGGACGGGCGGTAATGAGTCAGAGATCGTATGAGACGACGCTTGATGCCCTCTGGCTGTCTAATTGTCAAGTGGGAGGTATCGGGGAAACGGCGGTCTCGATGACGGAGGATCTCCGGGTAGAGGCTTTTTCCCGGCATACCTACGACTGCAACTCACCAGACGCGGAGAAGTACCGGGAGGATCGAGTTTGCGTCTGGTGCGGAGAGACTTACCGCATGGAGCGAGACAACGGTGCCACTACGCAATACTGCTCGAAGGAATGCCGCGAAGCTCACTTGGCGGTTCCAGCAAGGAAGTGCAGAGGCTGTTCAAAGAGGTTCCGACCGACACCGGATAAGCCGAGAGCTTCCTATTGTTCGGAAGAGTGCAAGAAACAAACGGAATCCAAGAAGCGAAAAGAGAGCTACGAGAAGACAAGAAAACGGAAGCCGGTTAAGAAGATCTGTGCCGAGTGTGGCACTGAGTTCGAAACCAATCATCCGAGAAAAACCTTTTGCTCCGTCGCATGTCGTGACAAGAACCAACTACGTCGGCTTCAAAAGGAGTCAGCGGAGAAACGAAAGGCGACAATCAAAACCTGTCCGCAATGCGAAGAGCGGTTCACACCGGAGAAATCGCTTGCTCAGAAGTATTGCTCGGAAGAATGTACGCGGCTGGCGACCAACGAAGCCAAGAGGGAAAAACGACGACGACCGATCGTTCAGGTTGGGGTATGCTCTTCACCCCTTCAATCAACCTCCCTCCAGACGGCGACGATCTGTACGACGGTTTCTACGGCGGTGTGAGATTCACCGCGCGCGCGGTAGCTGACTGTCGAAGAGCAGATTCTCTTTATAACCACGGTTATAGTTTGAGTTGCCGCACGCGCGGCAACTGATTGTCGCCGGTTTTATCGCGCGCGCGATAACTCTCCCGGCTCACGTTGCTTGATCTTCTCAAGAAGAACTTCTCGAAAAACGCCGTCGCCCGAAAACCTCCAACTTCAGGCATGGACGACTGGCGGTGAACGGACCAGGGATGCAAAACCGGAGTGATTTAGTGGTTACAGAACGGTGCATTGCCGCTTTACGGCTCACACCGGCATAGCAGACGGCTTTCAGCGGTTGTTCACAGTCGATTCCGCTGTTCCGAACAAACGCAGTATTTCAGAAACCGTAGTTTGCTGTTACTGAAACCGGTTTCGATTTGGTTCACCCCTGCGGGGTTCACCACAAATCACACGCTGCGCGTGTGATTTGTGATTGTTCAGAACAAACGTTTTGAGCTTATCCGTTGCCAGAGCTTCTATCCGGTGAACCCGTTTCAGTTTCCGTTTTCTATCACCAGCCGTAGAAACTGAAGAAACCGGGAGTCTTCTGGGGTTGACGGTCGGGCTGGGAAGGCAGACCGGGTCTTTGCCGTTTTTCCAGAAGCGGTTCTGGAAACAGCAAAGACCCCTGTGTTGTCTGTGACGTATAGGACCGGTCAGACGAGCCGAGCGAGTTCTGATTTTGATTATCCCAGTCGAACTCTTGAACTTTGCACTGGTCGCACCACCGTCTCCAAGAGACGACGACTCGAACGAATCGAGGAAGGGTATAAAAGACCCGGCTAAGAAACCCCTTGCGTGCTATCTTGGTGAGCCTCACCAACGGTCTGGGTAATCAGCCGTACCCGTTGCGCTCTCACCTCGGTTGATGCGTAAGGCGGGCATCCCGTCTCACGCTCTGTCTGGCACTCAACCGCTTGGGTGCCTTCCCCTTGCTTCCTGAACCACAAGGCTGGATCGCCGATGCTCTACTAGCAGTAGGCTAACGTCTCGGCACGGTCAGCAATGGACGTGTTTTCTGTGAGAAGCTGACCGTTGTTTTCACGACGTATGACCAATCACGTCCGCTCACTAAAGAAGCATACGTCGCGAGGTGGTTTTGCCCCAATAGAGATTCGTGCGCTATGCTTCAGATGCAAATTCGGTTGGCTTAGACGTTCGTACGTTCGCTCACAGAATCACGACGTTCAACCGAATCCGGGTGGCACCAGACTGACCGCTGGTGCCGCCTTTTTTTGTGCGATGCTATTAGGTGTCAAACAGGCTTGGCTGCTCGTCGTGGTCGTCAGATCCTAGCAACGGGAACTCACTCGCGTCGATAAGAATTTCTTCGCCGAAACCGAGTGACTCTGGCTTAACCGAAATCGAGTCAACAGTTGTGCCCTGTGGTAGCTCCTCTAACGTCGCTATCACCTGATCTGCGAAATCAGTTAGGTTGTTTGCAATGCGCAGTTTTCCGCCTTGCTCGTCTAATTCATAAACTCGATAAAGGGAATAACTTGCTCCTCCATCGCGGATTTCAAGCAATTCCGCGAGCGAAATGTGCAGAGTTCTGCCGAAACTTCCCTTCGTCGATTTGACATCGAGTTTCGATACCTCAGCGTTCGAATGGGTGATTGTGAAATCGTAAGGGGCAATCGCGTTCTCAGCTGCGGTCCAGTCGAAATCTGTCAATTCACCTGACTCTTTTTGGATCGCAAGATAACCGAATATCAACTCTTCGCCTTGCCGTCCAACGTCGTCGGCATTCTGCCGTGCGCGCTTAAGCTCTTCCCGCGAGATGCTGCCGCCAGACTTGCGCCGAAGCAATCGTTGCGTACCCGCAATTCCACCGACAGCAGCATCCTCCAAGTCTTGCTCAAGAAGCAATTCTCGTATTGGATGCTCGGACGAACAGTTCGATTGTTCGACAATGACTGATAAATCAGACGGGGTTATTGCCGCCATTGAACCGAATGAACCCGCAACCAAAGCACTATGCAATGATGCATCTTCGCTTTCACCCGCTGCAATGAACACCACGCGAGCGCCGGTTGGGAAGATCTCGCCGCTAAACTCCATCACCGCATAATCATGTCGTGCGAGTACATCAAAGCGTGGGTTTGTGATGAACTCCCCATTTAGTCGCCAGTTCTTATAGGAACCTTGCTTGATGATCTTTCGCTGGATGTTCCACTCTGGACGCAATCCGGGACCAAATAGCGACAAATCAAGTGGGATTCGCCCGGTCTTTCCAATCTCTGTATCAGGTAACGACGGGTAGAGACGGGACACAAATACATCGGCATTTAAGTTGATTGCCTTTTGGTTCCCTTTCTTAAGTGAGCGGAATTGCGTCTCGAATAATGTGAGGTCTGAGTAGCTCAGTTGCTTCACTGCCAACTTACGATCCATCTTCGCCCTCCAGCACTTGTTTCATAACACCCCCAAGCGCCTTGGCCATTAGCGGTGGAACGGCATTCCCGATCTGTCGGAGAGCGGCATTCATGGAGCCGGCGAAGCGAAAACCGTCAGGGAATGATTGCAGACGCGCAGCCTCTCGTACGGAGATTGTTCGGGCTTGTTCGCTGTCGTAGTGGATGTGCGAGTAGGTGTCTTTGCCGATGTGAGCCAGCAGTGTCCTCGATGGAAGAAACGATTCGAGCTTTCGCCACTTGTTTGGAAACTTGCTTGGGTCGTATGGCGGCACAATCGACTTCTTCAGCGCTTCATACTCGTCGGAACCTTCGAGAAGCTCTTCACCTTTACGTCGTCGTTTCGCCAATTCATCGTGGAAAATCCGCATTGCCTTGTCGTGAGCTTGCGGATACTGGTCACCGGGCTCCATGACCCGAAATATCTGGTAATCGCGGGGAAGATACCTGATGACGTGATCGTAGATGCCCTCATCGTTCTCGAATCCGCTCCAAGACCGCATCAGTCTTCCGTACGGCGTCAGCTTTCGGCGATTGTCATAGTTCGTAAGCTTGTCCAATCGCTGCGCGGCTTTCTTTAGCTTGCCGTCGAGATGCAATGTGATTGGAGGCAGATCTTGTATCGCCTGTTGGGTAGTGACAGCTGGTTCGAGATTCTTGCATACCCTAGGCGGTTCTTGGTAACAAGTTTCTTCAAAACCAAATCGTTTCTGTCCATTATGGCTGTTTCGAAGTGCCTTTGTCGCTACGTCTCGACTTCCTTTGTAACCGGGTGGAAGGTCAACGTAGTGTGTCGGCTCCGGGAATCTGACCTGCACGTCAAGTTCCTCACGATAGGCGATTAGAAACATCCGTTCACGCATCTGAGGCACACCGAAGTACGCAGAGTTCAAGAGTGTGTAGCTCGCGACGTAGCCGTAACTCTTCAAGACTTCGCATACCTCTTCAGCGATATTGTGTCCGCCATAGTTCATTGCATCTGGAACATTCTCCATCAGCAGCGCGAGCGGGAGAAGTTCACTTACGTAGTGAAGGTATCGTAGGTACAGATTGCCGCGGGCATCGTTCAAGAACGCTTGGGGATGCTCGTCGATTTCACGCAACTTGGCTCTGCCAACCCGCGCGAATGCTTGACACGGTGGTCCGCCAACTATGACATCAATGCTGTTTCCCAGCGACCTCCCTAAACGGCATTCGGCGACGAGGTCGCTTGGCTCAGTTGGAACAATGTCCCTGGCTTTGGAATGAACTTCCGTATCGCATTCGGGGAAGAAGTTGATTCCGTGCGTGCGTGCGGCGGTCTTATCGAACTCCACACTGGCAACGACATCAAACCCGCTCGCCTGCATTCCTAATGAGAGACCACCACAACCCGCGAACAAATCCAAAGTTCGGACCGAATTGCCGGAACGAATGCGTTTTATCTTCTCGCGAACTACTCGCTTTCCTTTTTTTAACTCTGTCGCCGTAATCATGGCTTGGGTAATCGCTTCCGGTGCTTGAGCGGTGGTAGTTCCTTCAGACGTTCGCTTATTGCCTGTTCATCAACAGGCTGACTCACGAATTCGGTGATCCTGTTAACGCAAGACAACACATTCTGTTCGATTTGGTGTTCCCAGATACGGATTACGCGCCAGCCTTTTCGCCGTAGTCTGGCGAAGTTCCTGCGGTCGCGCTTTCGAGTCGTTGCGATCTTGTCGCGCCAGAATGGCTGAAGCCTGTGACTCCAAGTGGGAAAGTACCAGCCATGCCAGAAGTCGCCGTCAATAAACACCGCGACGGAATCGGCTGGAAAGGAGAAGTCAGGCTTTCCCGGCAGATCCTTGTCGTGTTGCTCGAACGAGATGGTTCCAGCAGTGAGCAGTTCGCGAATGTACCGTTCCGGTGTCGTATCTTTAGCGCGAATCCGCCCCATCAGGGCACTTCGCTTCTCTGGCGACATGACATCGGGCATTTCGCAAGCTGACCTCCATGCGGGTGCGTTTTCTCGTTACTCCTGGATGGATCTGCAAAATGGTTATACCCTTTGCACTTTTAGTTATCAATGGTCCAAGACTTGCGGGGGAGTCGAGTTATTGCCCCTTCGCAGCGAATCTACCGCCGACTCTGACCGGTTCTGGCGACAACCGTTCTCGAATCGCGGCGACCTCCGCAGGCGCGAAAGATCTCCGAAAGTGCCGTAAGTATCCTGCTTCAACTTGGGAATCTCGCCCCCGCTGAGCTTCCCAAGCAGGCGGCGTCGTTCGATTTGCCCATCACTCTCGGAATTTTGGCTGCCAGCGGCCAGATCAGTGCCGAGATGTTTGATCGCTATGCCGTGGTAGGCGAGTTGGCATTGGAAGGAAGCACCAGGCCCGCTCGCGGAGCACTATCCATCGCCATGAGCGCTGCCCAACAGCGAGAACTGGATGGCTTGCTCGTCCCCAGCGCTAGCGCCGCGGAAGCGGCTGTTGTCGAAGGGATCGAAGTTATTCCAGTTGGCTCTTTGGCTGAAGCGATCGGCTTCCTCAATGGTGAGTTGGAAATCGCTCCTGCTCCAGCCCAACTTGAGCAACTCTTTGAGTCGCTGGGGCAGTACGAAGTTGATTTTTCCGATGTGCGCGGACAGGAGATGGCCAAACGGGCAATCACTGTGGCCGCTGCTGGTTCACATAATTTGTTGATGGTGGGTCCGCCCGGATCCGGAAAGACAATGCTTGCCAAGCGGATGCCCACCATCCTTCCCCAGCTCTCGTCGGCGGAGTCCATTGAAACATCCCGCATCTATAGCGCTGTAGGTCTTTTACCCGCCGGACAGCCTCTGGTCGCCACGCGGCCGTTTCGCGCGCCGCATCACACCATCAGCAACGCTGGGCTTGTGGGTGGAGGCTCCGTACCTGCTCCGGGTGAGATTTCGTTCAGCCATCATGGTGTTCTCTTTCTTGACGAATTACCGGAGTTCAATCGCCAGACATTGGAAGTTCTTCGGCAGCCGCTAGAAGACCGAACTGTGACCATCAGCCGGGCACTCACCAGTACGACATTTCCGGCCAACTTCATGCTGATCGCGGCACTCAACCCTTGCCCTTGCGGATTTCGCAATGACCCACGACGAGAATGCCACTGCTCGATTCCGCAGGTTGAACGTTACATGGCCAAGATCAGCGGACCGCTCTTGGACAGGATTGATTTACAACTTGAAGTGCCTTCTGTGGCCTATCGCGAATTATCGTCAACGACGCCTGGCACATCCTCCACAGCAATGCGGGCACAGGTGGAATCCGCGCGGGCCAGGCAACATGCTCGGCTTTCCCGGGGCAAGCCGCGATTCAACGGTAACATGAGCCATCGCGAAATCCGTGAACACTGCCGCTTGGACAGCAAATGCCAAGACCTGCTCAAGGGGACGATGAATGAACTCGGCTTGTCCGCCCGTGCTCACGATAAGATCCTCCGCGTCGCCCGAACGATTGCCGACCTGGGGGAGGCGGAAAACATTACCACAGCACATCTCTCCGAGGCAATCAACTACCGGTTGCTGGATCGGAGTTTTTGGACGTAGTTGAACGCGTTACCTTGTTGGCCAGCGGACAGGCGCTTTAAGACTTTTGATCCTGCCCTGTATCGAGCACGGCAAGAAATGCTTTCTGAGGAATGTCAACATTTCCGACGGACTTCATCCTTTTCTTGCCTTCGCGTTGTTTTGCCCACAGCTTCCGTTTGCGCGAGATGTCTCCGCCGTAGCACTTGGCGGTCACGTTCTTGCGGATGGCAGAAATGGTTTCGCGGGCGATGATTCTTCCGCCGATTGCGGCTTGCAGCGCAACCTCGAACATGTGCCGGTCGATTTCGGTACGGAGTTTTTTGACCACGGCGCGACCGCGGCGTTCGGCATCTTCACGATGACAAATGATGCTTAACGCGTCGACTCGCTTTCCTCCGACCAGGATATCCATGCGAACGAGATCCGCAGGGAAATAACCTTTGAGTTCATAATCCATGGTTCCATAGCCGCGCGTGATGCTCTTGAGCCGGTCATGCATGTCATAAATGACTTCCGCCAAGGGCAGATCAAAAACCAACAGCGCACGGGTAGGTGAAAGGTACTCTGTGCGGAGATAAACTCCGCGGCGTTCGTGACACAATTGCATGACCGGGCCAATGCAATCGCTGGTGAGCACGAAACTGGTTTGCACAATCGGCTGACGAAACTCCTCGATGTCGCCTGTATCGGGAACATCTTGTGGGTTGGTGATGTAGAGAGTGCCGCCGTGACGGGTGGCGATTTCGTACGTCACGTTGGGGGCGGTCTGCACCAAGTCCAAATCAGCTTCCCGCTCGAGCCGCTGCTGGATGATCTCCATGTGCAGCAGGCCCAGAAAGCCACAACGGAAGCCAAACCCTAGCGCATCGCTTGTTTCCGGTTGAAACTCAAAGCTGGGATCATTAATGCTGAGTTTGTGTAGGGCGTCACGCAACTCCTCAAAGTTTTCGCCGTCAGCCGGGTACAGCCCGCAATACACCATACGCTTGGGTGGCTTGTAACCTTCCAGTGGCGTCCCATGATCTGGACCGGGTGTGCTAATGGTATCACCGATATGCACATCACTGATCGACTTGATGTTGCAGATCAGGTAGCCCACCTGGCCGGCGCGGAGTTCTTGGCAAGGGGTTCGCCCTGGCGAAAACTGCCCCAACTCCAACACATCCATCGTCATCCCTGTCTTGAGGAACTGGACCTTCTGGCCCTTATGAATCGTGCCGTTCATCAGTCGAACATACGTGATGGCTCCACGAAACTCATCGTAATGGGAGTCAAAGACCATCGCCTGCAGCGGAGCGTTGGCATCACCTGCAGGGGGCGGGATGCGCTCGATGATGGCTTCCAGGAGTTCGTCAGTCCCCACACCCGTCTTGGCGCTGCAGAGGATGGCATCTTCCGCAGCCAAGGCCAGGCTGCTCTCCATTTCTTCAAGAACTTCGTCAACGCGAGCGTGTGTGAGATCAATCTTGTTGACGACGGGGATCATCTCCAGATTGTTTTCCAATGCTGCATAGGCGTTAGCGACAGTTTGAGCCTCGACGCCTTGAAAAGCATCGACAAGTAGCAGTGCCCCTTCGCAGCAGGCCAAGCTGCGGGAAACCTCGTAGTGGAAATCGACGTGACCAGGCGTGTCGATCAGGTTCAGTTCATACTCTTGCCCGTTGTGGACATGTCGCAGTGCAACAGCCCTCGCCTTGATGGTGATTCCTCGTTCACGCTCAAGTTGCATGTCGTCCAAGAGTTGCTCGCGGCTCTCTCGCGCTGTGACAGCCCCTGTTCGCTCCAACAGCCGGTCCGCAAGCGTGCTTTTGCCGTGGTCGATGTGCGCAACAATTGAGAAATTGCGGATGTAATGACAGTCAGATGGCTTAGGCAAGGACGCGATTCCGGCTAGGGAGGAATTACTTCTGAGTCAGCGATGCGTCGCGTCAAGAATTCCGTTCACGGTGACGGGGAATTCTTGTCGCGACCCTGAGCATATCCGCGCGGGGCCAAACCGTATATGCCGGCAATGCATGTCTGCGAATCCGTGCCGCTGATCATTCTTGATTCGGGAATTGCAATCATGCTTATTTGCGTTATCTTCACAAATACAGTGGAACGTGCATCATAACCACTGACTGTGTCCTGGGTTAGGGGGAAGTCGTCTCCGCTCCTCTCCGAAGCGAACGACGTATTTGTTGTGAGCCCTTAGTAAACTTGTTGCGGTGCAATGCAGCAGTTTCTCTATCAATACGACGTCAATCCCACGACGTGGGTTTATCTCTCGTCGTTGTTGATTGTTGCCATCTACTTCAAGTTCAATCGGTTCTGGAGCATCCGCAACCTGGATTTATTGGGGCTCCTGGCATTAGCGCCGGGCATTTTGATGCTGGCGTATCGTGGTGGCGAGACAGGCAATACGACGTCACCGATCGACGCCGCGCAGGACAATCCAACACTCAAGGAACAGGGCAATTCCAGCGACGCAAACCCATCGTCAAGAAGAGATGGCAGCGACTCGCGCGGCAGCGCTGATAGTGGAACAAGTGTCAAGGACGTACAGCGGTGGGGGTTCCTCTTGCTGTTTGGGGTCGGCTTCCTGTTCTTAGTCCGGCTTCTCATCGACACCATGTTAGTCCGGCGGCCCCTGTTGGAACCGAATCTTGCGCCCGGCGGACTGGCTTTTTTGGGAATTGCCTTATTCGTATTCCTGATGACGAACGTGCTCAGCGCTCCTTTTCCAGAGAAGGATGACCAACAGGCTCTTGCAGCGAACCTTGGCAAATCAGAACCCGTCGTAAACGGTAGCAGTCTCGCCGCGGGGCATCTTGAACCACATCTTCAGGCCGTCGAAAGTCATCCCGTTCTCCGAAACCTGCCGTCGGTGCCCTCAAGAGCGTTTGACAACAGCACCATTTCCGGACACGGAAACTGGAGGATTCCCGCACGCATCATGATCGTGCTTGCTCACCTGATTGTCGTTTTGGGGTTACTGGCCGTAGGACTGCGCCATTTTGGCAATCTAGGAACTGGCGTCGCCATGAGCTCGCTGTATCTCTTGTTGCCATACACGGCTCAGTTGGTCGGTCGTGTGGAACATGTTTTGCCACCGGCACTGTTCGTGCTTTCTGTAGTTGCCTACCGACGTCCAGCAATTGCCGGTTTCCTGCTCACAAGTTGCTTGGCGGTCATGCTCTGTCCGTTGCCGCTTTTCCTGTTTCCGCTTTGGGCCAGTTTTTATTGGCAAAGGGGGCTGGGGCGTTTCACCGCTGGCGTCGGCTGTGGAGTGATTTTTCTCGCCGTCGTTTTGTTAGCGCTGGAAGGCCTTGAGACCTTTTGGTCCGGCGCGGCGGTCCTGCTGGGGAGCGCTACGTTTGGGGTGGAAAATGCCAGCGGTTTTTGGACTCAGTCTTCCTGGATCTGGCGTATTCCTGTCGGTGCTCTCTTCCTGGTTGTTAGCTTGGCGATGGCAATTTGGCCAGCTCAGAAGAACTTGGGGACTTTGATCGCTTGCTCAGCGGTTGTCATGCTTGGTGCTCAATTTTGGTACCCATTCAATGGCATGATGTACGTGCATTGGTACTTGCCGTTGGCGTTGCTGACGATCTTCCGGCCGAATCTTGAGAATCGCATCGCAATCGCCAGTTTGGGTCGTCCCAGATGGATGCGAAAGCAGGAGATGACGCCTCAGGCCGCTTAAGCGGAGGCAGCCTGTTGCGTTTGCATCTGGATCAGGTGGCATTTCCGTCGTTTCGCGTTCAGATCCTCTCGGTTCTTAAGGCGAAGCTCCGTAAGTCTTTGCGAGCCCTTGTCAAAGAGCAAATGTTCCGTTTTAATAACGCAAAGATTTCTTGAAGCAGATGGGTATTTCATAACTGTCAGGTGCTGCGGCTTTGATCGCACGTCAGCGATCGATATCCGGGGTTCCGTATGTGGAGGTGCGTTCCAGGCGAATGATCACCAAAGAGCGAAAGCAAGAGCTAATCGGCGAATTCAAGACGTCGGACGGGGATACCGGTTCGGCGGAGGTCCAGATTGCGGTTCTCACCGAACGCATCAACCGTTTGACTGAGCACATGCGAACACACGGCAAGGACTACGCAAGTCGTCGTGGTTTGTTGGGACTGGTCAGCCGGCGACGTCGGTTGCTGGACTATGTGAAGCGGGTCGACACAGAGAGTTACTTGCAAATGTTGCAGCGACTCAACCTACGCAAATAGCCGGTTGGCGACCTTGAGCTGGCTATTGGCCGTTGGGCAGTCAGCACCAGTCGCCGAATTGAAGCATGGCCGTGTTGCTAGTTGATCGGGAATGGTTAGTTTGCTTGTTCTGCTCTGGCAAGGTGCCCTTCACAGTTACGGAGCAGGCATTCTGACAAAGCACAGACGCCACTTCGGAGTCGTACCGTCGGCCGTCCGGTAGTCTCGTCAGTGAGCCAGTAATCTGCTGAGTGAGCGGCGTCAGCGCTCAAGTGATGTTGATATACGAAGGCGTTGTTGTTGAACGAGAATTGTTGGATTCAGAAGTAGGAAGAAACGAAGTGATCGAAAACAGGATTCGAGTTGAGAAGAAAATCGGCGCACAGGTCTTGGCGATGGAGACCGGTGTCTTGGCAAAACAAGCTGCGGGCAGTTGCTTGATCAGCTATGGCGAGACCGTTGTCATGGCAGCCGTTGCCACTGGCGCTCCTCGCCCGGGAATTGACTTCTTCCCGTTGACGTGCGACTACCGTGAACGCATGGCTGCGGCGGGGAAATTTCCCGGAGGGTTCCTCAAGCGAGAAGGCCGCCCCACAAACAAGGAAATTTTGACCAGCCGGCTAATGGACCGTCCCATTCGCCCGTTGTTTCCCAGTTGGTTTAAAGATGAAGTCCAAGTCCAGGCGTTCGTGTTAGCTAGTGATCGTCAGCACGATGGCGACATGCTGGCCATGAATGGCGCCGCGGCCGCACTTGCAGTTTCGCCGTTGCCATTTATGGGACCGATTGCGTCAGTCCGCTTAGCTTACGTCGACGGCGATTACATTCCTTTTCCGTCCAACGACGATCTGGAAGCCAGCGACCTGGACCTCATTATTTCCGGCTCACGGGACGCGGTGTTGATGATTGAGGGATTTGCGCGAGAGATGCCTGAGGATGAGATGGTCAACGCCATCCTGGCGGCTCATGACGTGATCCGAGAGATCTGCGATTTGCAGGATGAATTGTGTGAGAAGGTCGGAGTGGTCAAGGCAGAATATGCTGAACCGGAACCGGATCAACTCTTGCCGCAGCTTCGCGAGACATATCACGGGAAGCTCAAAACCGCAAAGCAAACTGTGGGCAAACAGGAACGAGCAACTGCGGTTGCCGAGGTCAAGCAGGCCGCGAAGGCCGAGATCATTCCAGACCCGGATGCTCCCGACGCTATCGATCCGGCCAAATTTTCCAACGCATGGCATGATTTGGAGCAAATCGTCGTTCGTGAATTGATCTTGGACGGAACGCGTCCCGATGGTCGTGACGGCAAGACTCTGCGGCCCATCAGTTGCGATGTGGACATCCTGCCGCGCGTTCATGGTTCAGCCGTATTTCAACGCGGTGAAACCCAAGCTCTGGTTACTGTGACGCTCGGGACATCGCGCGATGAGCAGCGCGTGGATGGCCTATTTGAAGAGTACAGCAAGAAGTTCATGCTGGACTATAACTTCCCGCCGTTCTCCGTGGGTGAATGCCGGCCGATCCGAGGTCCCGGACGACGGGAGATTGGCCATGGAGCTTTGGCAGAACGGAGCGTCAAGCCAGTCCTGCCGGATCCGATGGAATTCCCCTACACCGTGCGAGTGATCTCGGACATTCTCGAAAGCAATGGCTCCAGCAGCATGGCCAGCGTTTGTGGTGCCACCTTGGGCCTCATGGCTGCCGGTGTTCCAATCAGCAATCCTGTCGCTGGAATCTCGATCGGTCTGGTCAAGGAAACAGACGACAACTGGATGCTGCTAACTGACATCATTGGCGACGAAGATCACTTTGGTGATATGGACTTTAAGGTCGCCGGAACGCAACGCGGCATTACCGGTATCCAGCTCGATCTCAAGATCATGGGAATCAGCGAGGAGATCGTTCGCGGAGCTTTGGCCCAAGCGAGGGATGCAAGAATCGAGATCTTGCGAACAATGCTGACAACGATTCCGCGCCCCAATGATGAAATCTCTCCGCATGCTCCGCGGTTGCTGCGGACCCATATCCATCCGGATAAAATCGGCATGCTGATTGGACCCGGTGGCAAGACCGTACGTGGTATTCAAGAATCCACCGGCGCCACGATCGATATTGAAGAAGATGGCACGGTTCTCGTCGCTGGCCCTTCGGGAGACATCGCCAAGGCGGCATTAGAGCTTGTCGAATCGATGACTGCGTCTGTTCAGGTTGGCAAGATCTACCAAGGTCGGGTAAGCAGTATCAAGGATTTTGGTTGCTTCGTCGAAATCTTGCCCGGCAAGGATGGCCTGTGCCATATCAGTGAGTTGGCCGATGAGTATGTCAGTCAGGTCTCGGATATCTGCAATGTCGGCGATACCATCGCCGTCAAAGTGATCGCGGTTGATGAACAAGACCGAGTCAAACTCAGTCACAAAGCCGCGCTCAAAGAGACGGAGGCTCCTGCGGCGGTTGGAAGTGGTGACGGCGATGACGTAGGGGGGCATGATGACTAGCGCCACCGTTACCGTCTTCGTCGGGATTGGTAGCAGAGATAGCGTTACTGAGGCTTGAAAACAGTTGCTACTCAAAAAACGCGGCTTCTGCCGCGTTTTTCTTTTTGGTGGCAACGCTGACTAATGGCATGCGTGATCGATGTGCTGCTGCTTGCGCATCAGTCTAGGGCGGATTCCCGCAGTTCCCTATAATCTTGCTCCTTTTCCGATCGACCTCACTTCGCGCAGCAGGGATGCAGCATCGCGACATGTCGGTCTCAACGCCATTGCGCGCACGCCACGTGCGCCGATGGTCGGTGTCTGCGCTGATCGCCGCCCTGCTGATCTGCCTGCCATTCGCGTTATCGGATGAGCATGCGAATTCGCAGACACCTGCCCAAGCTGAAGTATGGCCGGAAATCCAGCTTCGGATTGCTTGGGGCGGAGGTGAACCGCGCCGGTGGCGCGGACGGATTTCCGTTTCACGTGGCCAGATCATTCAAAAGCGGCTGCTCGGGATCGAATCGGACGAACCGGGTGCCATTTGGCAACATGGAGCGGCTTTGGCAATTGAGCAGCCACGCCCCAGGACGTACGACGGTGTGGACGCCACCGTGCGTGCTCCATTGGATGCCACGCTGATGATCGACCTCAATGGATCACCCGGCGGAGGAGAGAACCGAACTCCGGTCGTCCAGATTCCTCTACGCGAGATGGTGGCCAACTACTACAACGGTCAACTCGACGAGCTTGGCAATCGACTACTCGTCCGCCGGGAAAGTGGAGATATCCTCCGCGTCGAGCTTGATCAGCCAGCGCAAATTTTCGAGTCGGGCAGCACCATTCGGGCTCGCCTCCAGCCGTATCTACTCCCCGCTGCGGCAGGTTCTCAAATCCAGGTGCGCATTTCCGTGACGCCGGCACGAGAAGGCGACGAGCTCTGGAGTGAGCGAAGAACAATCACGCTGGATGCCGCGGGAACTGCTGCGGCGTTTCCCGTAGAATTTGACGCGCCAGTTGAAGAAGGCGCATACGACCTCCACGTTGAAGCGCTGCAATCCGGGTTTGGGGCGAGACTGGGGCTAAAGCAAACCATCGCGGAGCGCCGTTTACAGTTCCTCGTTCTTGGCCAGCAAGTTTCTCTCTCCAGCGCCAGGCCTGAAGTCGCCTGGACGGAGTTATCCTCCTTTGAACTGGCCAAGGAGGATTGGTGGTTCAACTTGGCGCGTTGGCCACTAGCTGGTGGTTCTTTGCAGCCTCAGTCCAGCGGGCACCGAACCACCGTGACCTTTCCCATGCAATCTGGCAACGAGACGTTGACTTCGCTGGAACTTTCGACAGAGGACTCCGTTTGTTGGGAGTCCGTACCACTAAAACTGGACGACCCAGGCAAGCCCCATATTGTGGAAGTGGAGTATCCCGCAGATGCTCCGCAAATCCTGGGAATCAGCATTATGGAGCCCAACGCGGCCGGACGGCTGGTACCCATAGGATTGGATTCCGGAGTCTACACGCCTCAATCCAATGTGTTGGCCCAGAGCGGAAAGATAGCCGTTCATCGGCTGGTGTTTTGGCCAAGAACTGAGCGTCCGTTGCTGCTTATCACAAATCAATCAACAAGGCACCCGTGTTACTTTGGAAAAATCCGCTTGTTGTCTGGACCAGACCACCTGCCTGCGGACCTTCTGCGAAGCGAATCACCGTTACAGGCCCGACGGCAGTGGTTAGCCTACTTCGAGAAGCCTCTGTTGTCAGAGAACTTTGGCGCGACAGAGTTCATTGACGAATGGAGTGGACGTAGCCTGGACGACTGGAAAACGTTTCATCAGGCAGTGACCAGGTTGGGCGAATATCTTAGTTACCGAGGCAATACAGGCGCCATCATCACCGTTGCCACCGATGGCAGCGCACTTTTTCCCAGCAAGACGCTCACACCCACACCGAGATTTGATACAGGCGCTTTCTTCGATGCGTCGCCTGATCCGCATCCCAAAGATGTGATGGAGTTACTGCTGCGCGAATTTGACCGCCGAGAACTCAAGATGATCCCGGCCCTCGATTTCGCCTCGCGCATTCCCGATCTTGAACAACTTGCTCGTGGAGGCGACCCCAGCACGGCGAGTCTGTTTTGGATTGGCGGGAAAGGTCGCTGGCTGCCAGATAGCCATCCGCCCGATCGAGGACGTGCACCTTACTACAACATCCTTGATCCGCGCGTTCAGGAGGCGATGCTTTCGATCATTTTGGAGACGGCACGCCGCGCGGCACGTCACCCTTCGTTTGACGGGCTGGCGATACGGCTTGGAGCTGATGGTTATGCGCAGCTTCCGGGGGCGGATTGGGGTTTTGACGATCTGACTGTCGCACGGTTTGAACGTGAGACAGGAATCGACCTGGCTGCGGGCACCGGACCGGATCGGTTCATCCGACGTAAGGAGGTTTTGTTGAGCCGCCATTTGTCGGTCTGGCTTGCCTGGCGGGCCGATCAGCTACGGAGCTTCTATAGGCGCGCCGCAGCACAACTGCGACAAATCCGTCCTGATGCAGTTCTGTATCTGTTGGGAACGGGAGTGCTCGCTAAGCCGTCAACACGTTCACGATTTCATCCCCTGAGTACCGAGCCACACGCCCTGGCCCGCACATTGCTTGAAGCAGGCATCGGTCCCGATTTGATCTCAGGCGGGCAAGGGGTTGAGTTTGTGGAGCCACGGCGAGTCCGTCCGGTGGATGCATTGGCATTTGATGAAATCTCCGCTGCGGATCAGTTTCTGGCCACTTCATCCTTGCCAAAGTTTGACGAGGTGTTCCGTGGATCAAAAAGTTCCGTCTTCTTTCATCCGCCGCACGAATTCCGCTTGGCCTCCTTTGAACGCACACGCCCTTTTGAAGAGACCTCGGCTTGGATTGTCTCGCAGACAAGTCCATCCGGTGCTTGGAACCGACAACGCTTTGCTCATGCCCTTGCCGTTCGTGACTTGCACACCTTCATCGACGGGGGGTGGATGTTGCCGATGGGGCAAGATCAAGAATTACGCAAGATGATGTCTGTCTATTTGCGGTTACCGGATGGACCGTTTGAAACGTTTGCCCCAGAGAGCACGCAGCCTGTCGTCATCCGAAAGATGAAGGTGGATGACCGCATCTGCTGCTATCTCGTCAATGATTCGCCGTGGCGCGCGGAGGTGCGGGTGCGCATCCGTTCGTCCTCGGACGTGCGTGCGCAAACGATCGGTGATGTGCCCCGTTCTCAGCCCATTGACTCTCAGGGTGACGAGCCTTGGATGGTCATGGAGTTGGCTCCGTACGAACTCAAAGGCGTCTGGTTGTGGGGAGCGGAACTACAGATCGACAGCGCTGAAGTGGAGCTTCCCGACGCAGCAGCACGGGTGGAACAACGGTTAGCCAAACTTCGCGAAGGTTTGAATCGGCTCGGCGGGCAACAGCCTGAGCAACTCCTACTGGACAACGGGGATTTTGAATCGTTCTATCCCAACGGCGTTCCGTTCGGTTGGTATTCATCTGCCGGATCTACCGTGACACAACTCCAAGGGTCTCAACTTGTTCGTGAGGGTGAGTCTGCAACTATCCTGCGTTCAAACTCTGGGCAGGCGTATCTCGCTAGCGAACCGTTTCCAGCGCCAAAGGCCGGACGTTTGGCAGTCTCTGCTTGGTTGAAGATTCCACACAAGGCAAGACCTCCATCGACGCGGATTGCCATCGTGGGAGAAATTGATGGACGCACCTACTATCGCTACGCTCCGGTTCAGGCAAGTGAGCATAGCGCCGCTCTGAGCAATCAGTGGCGCCAGTTCGTATTCCACGTACAAGACTTACCGACGACGGGATTGACCAATCTCCGGGTCCAATTTGACCTGATGGAACCGGGCGAAGTCGCCATTGATGACGTAGAGGTTTATGACAATCTCTTCGACACTCGCGAGCTGATGCAGATTTCCGCACTACTGACGAGGGCGAAGATCAGCAAAGAAAAACGCGAATGGAATGATTGCTTGCAGATGCTCAACGGATACTGGCCGAGGTTTCTGGACAATCATGCCCCGCTTGGAACAGCGCAAGTCGCGGGTTTCGTGCAAAGCTCAGATGGAGAGGACGACGCGGACGAACGGTCCGGCATTTTGGACCAAGTCTTGCCGGAATGGATCAAATGGAGGTAACTGATTTAATCTTCTCGCAGCCATTTGAGTGCTGCGTTGATGACCAAGTCCTGCTCCTCAAAATCCTCCACGGTGGTTTCGACAAGAATATCGGGTGTAACACCAGTTCCTTCCAGTAACTGATCATCCGGCAAAAGCGCTTGCCAACTGGGAAGTTGCACCGTGATTCCCGCTCCAATGTCATGCGGCTGGGGATTGCCGGAACTTCCATAGGATGGCTGCCCGAACAGCCTTGCCTGCTTTATCGGTTTCATCATCAAGAGGAATGCTTCACAACTGCTCATGTTGGCAGGGCCCATCAGCACGGCAACCTTGCCGCCAAACGACGGACCGGAAGGGAGCGGCATCAGCACCCGCTCTCTAGCTTCGGAAAAACCATTCGGGCGTGATGTATCCCGCGTACGGACTTTCTCGTAGACAAATTCTTGGGCAACAAAGCGCCGGGCGAGCGCTTGGCAGAAGAGATCGTTGCCGCCGCCGTTTGGGCGGACATCCAGGATTATTCCGGGAGCGTCTTTGACGCCGTCCAGGAACTTGCCCAAAGCAGACAAATCCGCAGCGCGGTCATTCGCCCACGATGTAATCAGCACATAAACGACACCATCTTCGTACCTGCCTGCGTAGACAGTGTTGTTGAGCTTGTTGAGATTCTCGACCGCATGCCCCAACGCTTTGCTGGAAAAGTTGGGCGTGTACGTACGCGCAAATGTGGCAAACTGCACGCCGCTCCGTTCTAGCGAAATATGCGGGTCTCTCGCCAGCGTCAACAGATCGGCGACGTGATATGTCAATTCATCGGCGGTCTTGCTGGAGATAAAACGCTCCTTGGCAACGTCGAATTGCCGAGTCCAGTTGACATCACGCAAGTTGCGATACGAGTACGAATCATCGAAAGCTTTTTTCAAGGCATTGAAGACAGCTCGGTTTTCAGGGCCGCCTCGAAAAGTAACGGGCGTCTCCCCATTCGGCACTTCTGTGCGAAACGACACCAGTTTTCTTTCGACAGGCACGCCAGATGTGTCTTGGAATCGGTTGGCCGTAAATCCGTTGACTCCAAAAGTGTACAAGTGGTTGGGGAGCAGATTCACCGTCAACACGCACTTGCGCGGGGTTTCCCATTCTGGCGCTTTGATCACCTGTGGAAACAGTTCGCCCCCTTTCGTCCAAGAGTATGAGTCCGCCATGTCGTGGCTAAACTCAACAACAAGTTTGGTTTCACCAGCGGCAACGTCGGCGGCACCATCAACAGGGAAGGTGCGCGTGACGGTTGGCTTCCCCTCTTGCGCAACCGCGATTGGGGAGAGCGTGATTAACACGAGCAGGGCAAGGCCAGGCCTTCGTCTGTGCAGCATGACGCAATTTGGGTCTGCGGACATTGGAAACGTCAAGTTTCAAGCCACATCTTGTGGAACTTCAAACAACAGCGGATCAACAAGGAAGCTTTCCCGTTGTTCAGCAAGATGATTCTCGCTCAAAACCCGCATCGCTGGCAAGCTACGCTGGCTGCCGTGTTCCGCGGATTCTTGCATCATGCTCGGCGAGGAACACGACCAGCGTCGTTGCCTGTTGCTGTTACTAGGGGCAGATTGGCGACAGTGCACAGGAAGGGGATGTCATGCAGAGCTGATAGTCCAGACAGCGAGATCTGGTCCGCGTTGCCCCAACAGATGGGCACAACGTGTTCAAAAGATTGATCCAAGAAAATGTTAAGGCGTGACTTCAGGAGCCGTCACCAACTTGCTGAATCTCCCACCGCTCTCATACCACCCTTCACGCAAGAACCGGCACCACAGGAGCTGCAAAACGAAGGCGTAGCGCGTTCCATTCGCGACCTCCAACTCCACAATCACCCAACGATGCGGCAGAGGGCCGGGATGGAAAAATCCCAATCCGTGCTCGGAAAGCTGTTTTCCCACCACGGTGACCTCTGGCCCGATGGGATCACCACTAGCGGACGCGGGGATCAAACGGAGCAAGCGTGGAAAGGGGAAACGCTCTTCACGTCTCCTGGCTGATGGAACGTTCAAGGGGTACATGCCGGCGAGCACCGCCCGGACCTGCCGGCAGATCGCGCGCTCCATCGGCTCTTGAACCGGCAATTCCATTTGCCGAGCTGGGGAGGGATTAGCGATTTGAGAGTTGTTGGATTGGATCGTGTCGCCCGCTGATGGGCTAGAACGATGTAAGACTCCCATTTGTAGCGCACGATGGGCGCCACTTGCTTGGCTTGGAGCAAATGTCATGCAGGAACTCCGGCGACGAGATTCAATTAGCTGGGAACGTCGAGATATGAAAAGCAGGCGTTCAGAACGCACCGGAGCAGCGCGGTCCTGCAGAAATCAACTCAGCTTACTTGTGATCCACAATGAAGTGGCATTTGCAACGATTGGCCCGAGAAAGACCTAAAGGATATCTACGTCACAGAAACTCGCTCGTCAAACACCAAGCGGAGCTACGGACACAATCCGGGTGTAGTGCCAGTGATGACTGTTCGATAAACTACGGAATCGTTTGCGCTTCCAGGAGAGGATGCCCACTGTTGACAAACGGCATCACATCGAGGAAACGGTTGAATTAACTGTACTGCCTCACCTCAAACTTTCTATCGTTAAGTAACGGCCAGGGGAACACGCCAGCGAGGCTCAAGACCATATTCAACTGGTCGAGAAGACGGCGATCAAGAACGGTATGGCTCCGCCGAGTTTTCGAGACATCTCTTCATACATGCGATACCTCTTTGTCATTCTTGGAACCACCGGCTTGCTGATTCTGCACCAGAATTACTTTATCTGGGAGCGAGATGACCTGATTGGGGGCTTCCTACCGTTTCAGCTGGCATACGATGGCGCGCTTTCCATTGTGACTTCGTTGGTTTGGCTGATTGCGGTGATGATGTGTTGGCC